>NZ_JBUYWC010000013.1:0-183558 GCF_055230935.1 Rhodococcus ruitaii
GGCCCCGCCGGTATCTACGCCGCCGACGCACTCATGAAGTCCGACACTGCGCAGGATCCCGGGGTGAGCATCGACCTGTTCGAACGCATGCCGGCCCCGTTCGGCCTCATCCGCTACGGCGTCGCCCCCGACCACCCCCGCATCAAAGGCATCATCACCGCGCTGCACAAGGTGCTCGACAAACCCAACGTGCGCCTGCTCGGCAACCTCGACTACGGCGTCGACATCACACTCGACGACCTGTACCGCTTCTACGACGCGGTGATCTTCTCGACCGGCGCCAACGCCGACCGTGAACTGACCATCCCCGGCATCGACCTCGACGGCAGCTACGGCGCCGCCGACTTCGTGTCCTGGTACGACGGCCACCCCGATGTTCCCCGCACCTGGCCACTCGACGCCGAGAAGGTCGCCGTCCTCGGCGTCGGCAACGTCGCACTCGACATCGCGCGCGTACTCGCCAAGACCGGCGACGAACTGCTGCCCACCGAAATCCCACCGAACGTCTACGACGGCCTGAAGAACAACAAGGCCGTCGAGGTCCACGTCTTCGGGCGCCGCGGGCCGGCACAGGCCAAGTTCACCCCCCTCGAACTGCGCGAACTCGACCACTCCCCGACCATCGAGGTCATCGTCGACCCCGAGGACATCGACTACGACGCAGGCTCCGAGGCCGCCCGGCGCAACTCCAAGCAGGTCGACATGGTCGCCAACACCCTGCAGGATTGGGCCATCCGCGACGCCGGCGACCGCCCGCACAAGCTGTTCCTGCACTTCTTCGAATCACCCACCGAGATCCTCGGCGAGGACGGCACGGTCGTCGGCCTGCGCACCGAGCGCACCGAACTCGACGGCACCGGCAACGTCCGAGGCACCGGCAAGACCCGCGACTGGGATGTGCAAGCCGTGTACCGCGCGGTCGGTTACCTGTCGCAGAACATCGCGAACCTGCCGTTCGACGACCAGGCCGGCACCGTCCCCAACGAAGCCGGACGCGTGCTCGCCGACGAGACCGTCGACGGCCACGACCGGTTCATGCCGCACACCTACGTCACCGGCTGGATCAAGCGTGGCCCGGTCGGCCTGATCGGCCACACCAAGGGCGACGCCAACGAGACCGTCGCCAACCTCCTCGAAGACCGCTCCGCAGGTCGCCTCAACACCCCGGAGGCCCCCGGCGAAGACGAGATCGTCAAGTTCCTCGAAGACAAGCAACTCCCCTACACCACGTGGCAGGGCTGGTACCGGCTCGACGCACACGAACGCAGCCTGGGTGAGGCCGAGGGGCGTGAGCGCGTGAAGGTCGTCGAACGTAACGACATGTTCCGCGCGTCGGAGCCCCACAAGTAGACGACACCACCTGCGGTTCCTGGCCGGACGCCACCTCTTCGGACGGTGGCGTCCGGCCGTGTCACGTCAGGCGAACAGCACGGCACCGAACCACGCTCCGGCGGCGATGAGCCCACCGAGCAGTTCGACGAGCATCGACAGGCCCACTGCCTTCGTCGCCTCCACCGTCGAGCGCCATGCATCCGTGTGGGTCCGATGCCGCTGCGCCTCCGACACGTACATGCCGAGCAAGAACCCGAGGAACAAGCCGAGCACCGGGATCACGAAGAATCCGATGATGCCGAGCAGGCCGCCGATGAGCAGCGAACGGTTGGGCACTCCCGACCGCTGTAGCCGTTTCCCCGGCCAGGTGTACTTGACGACGCCGGTGATCACCATCGCAGCCGTCGCCACCGCGAACACCGTCCATGCGACGGTGCCGCCGGTCATGAAGGCCCACACCGCGATCGCTGCGAAGATCAGCAGGACACCCGGCAGGATCGGCACGACGATGCCGACGAGCCCGACGAGGATCGCGAACCCGACGAGGAGTTCTGCGCCCGCACTCACGGCTTGACGGGGCGAACCAGGGACGCGGCCCGCGCCGCGCGGTCGCGGGCGGTGTCCACGTCGGGGCCGGTCGAGACGGCCACACCCATGCGGCGATGCAGGAACGATTCCGGCTTGCCGAACAGGCGCACATCCGTCTCCGGTGTGCGCAGGGCCTCGGCGACACCGTCGAATGCGATACCGGTCGCGTCGAGTCCCCCGTAGATCACCGCCGACGCGCCCGGACGCACCTGCTCCACGTCCACCGGCAGCCCGAGGATCGCGCGGGCGTGCAGTTCGAATTCCGAGTACCGCTGGCTTCCCATGGTCACGAGCCCGGTGTCGTGCGGGCGGGGGCTGACCTCGGAGAAGTAGACGTCGTCGCCCTTGACGAACAGTTCGACGCCGAACACTCCCCGGCCTCCGAGCGCTCCGGTCACGGCCGCCGCGACCTCCCGCGACCGAGCCAGCGCCGCGTCGCTCATCCGCTGCGGCTGCCACGATTCGACGTAGTCGCCGTCCCGTTGCAGGTGACCGATCGGTGCACAGAAGTAGGTCTCGACCTCCCCTGATTCGCCGAAGGCTCGCACGGTGAGCTGGGTGATCTCGTAGTCGAAGTCGACGAACCCTTCGACGATGACGGTCCCGTGGTTGATGCGCCCCCCGGCGAGTGCGTATTCCCACGCTTCGTTCAAACCGTCCGCCGACCGCACCGTCGACTGGCCTTTTCCGGACGACGACATGACCGGCTTGATCACACACGGGAAGCCGATCGCCTCGGTGGCGGCAGCGACCTCCTCGAGCGACGTCGCAAACCGGTACGGCGACGTCGGTAGTCCGAGTTCCTCCGCGGCGAGACGACGGATGCCCTCACGGTTCATCGTCAGTTGTGTGGCCCGCGCGGTGGGGATCACCTCGGCGAGGCCACGCTGCTCCACAGCCGCGAGGGCATCGGTGGCGATGGCTTCGATCTCGGGAACCACCAGGTGGGGGCGTTCGGCCTCGATGACCGCGAGCACGGCTTCCGGGTTGCCCATGTCCACGACGTGGGCTCGGTGCGCGACCTGATGACCGGGGGCGTCGGCATACCGGTCGACCGCGATCACCTCGACGCCGAGTCGCTGCAACGCGATCGCCACCTCCTTGCCGAGCTCGCCCGCGCCCAACAACAGGACACGTGTGGCGGAGGGAGACAGCGGAGTGCCCAAGCGTGGAGAAGTGCAGAGACGTGGAGAGGCGCCGGGACGCGGTGAGACCATGGTGGGACTATATGTGGCAACCGTCGCCGTCCTGGGAGGAAAGCGATGAGCAGTGCACCACAGACGGGGCAGCGCGCCATGGCCGCGCGCCACGACCACACTCGTGCCGACGTTCACTGGTTCACGACACCGGGGGTCGATCCCGCCGACGAGGTGACGTGGCAGCGCCGCGACGCCCGCATCGTCCACCACGGCACGGGTGAGGTCGTCTTCGAGCAGATCGGCGTCGAGTTCCCGGAATTCTGGTCGCAGAATGCCACCGACATCGTGACGCAGAAGTACTTCCGTGGGCAGCTCGGCACCGAAGGCCGCGAGCATTCGCTGCGCGATGTGGTCGCCCGCATCGTCGACACCATCACGGCGTGGGGCACCACCGACGGGCACCTCGACGACCCGGCCGCGTTCGCCGCGGAACTGACGCATCTGCTCCTGCATCAGCAGGCGTCGTTCAACAGCCCGGTGTGGTTCAACATCGGTGTGCCCGACACTCCGCAGCAGGCCAGCGCATGTTTCATCCTGTCGGTCGACGACAGCATCGATTCGATCCTCGAGTGGTACCGGCAGGAGGCGGTGATCTTCAAGGGCGGTTCCGGGGCCGGCGTGAACCTCTCACACATCCGATCGTCCGTCGAGCATCTCGGAGGCGGCGGCACCGCATCGGGCCCGGTCAGCTTCATGCGCGGCGCCGACGCCTCGGCAGGGACCATCAAGTCAGGTGGGAAGACCCGCCGGGCCGCCAAGATGGTGATCCTCGACGTCTCCCATCCCGACATCGAGGAGTTCGTCGACTGCAAAGCGATCGAAGAACGCAAGGCGCGCGCACTTGCGGTCGCCGGATTCGACATGGGCCTGGCTGGCTCCGACATCCATTCGGTGCAGTATCAGAATGCGAACAACTCGGTGCGGGTCACCGATGCGTTCATGCAGGCCGTCGTCGACGACGCGCAGTGGCCACTGCGCGCAGTCACTACCGGGGAGGTCGTTCGCACGGTCTCGGTACAAGCTCTGATGCAGCGTATCGCTACGGCGACATGGGAGTGCGCGGATCCGGGCATGCAGTACGACACGACGATCAACCGATGGCACACCGCGACCGCGGCCGGTCGGATCAACGGGTCCAACCCGTGCTCGGAGTACATGCACCTCGACGATTCCGCATGCAACCTGTCGAGTCTGAACCTGCTGACATTCCTACGAGAAGACGGTGTGTTCGACGTCGGCGGGTTCCAGCGTGCCGTCGCGGTGATGCTCACCGCGCAGGAGATCCTGGTCGGCCGCGCCGACTACCCCACCGAGAAGATCGGTGAGACATCCCGCCGGTTCCGGCAACTCGGCCTCGGATACGCGAATCTCGGCGCGCTGTTGATGGCGTCGGGTCTGCCCTACGACAGCGACGCCGGTCGGGCCTACGCAGCCGCGATCACCGCGTTGATGACGGGGCACGCCTACGAGGTGTCGGCGCGCCTCGCGGAGCGGCTGGGCCCGTTCGACGGATACGCCGAGAACCGCGAATCGATGCTCGGGGTCCTCGCACGGCACCGCGGGGCTGTCGACGCCATCGATGCCGAGCTCGCTCCACCGGCCGTTCTGGTCGCGGCCCGTGAAGCGTGGGATCGCGCGATCGCCCACGGCACCGAGCACGGCGTACGGAACAGTCAGGTGACAGTGCTCGCTCCGACTGGCACGATCGGCCTGGCGATGGACTGCGACACCACCGGCATCGAACCCGATCTGGCGCTGGTGAAGACGAAGAAACTCGTGGGCGGCGGCAGTCTGTCGATCGTCAACCGCAGTGTGCCGCGCGCGTTGTCACGGCTCGGATACGATCCGGCCGAGGTCGCCGATATCGTCGCTCACTTGGACCGGAAGCACACCCTTGCGGGCGCTCCGCATATGCGCGTCGACCATCACCCGGTGTTCGCAACATCCATGGGCAGCAACGCCATTGCGCCGCGCGGGCATGTGACGATGATGGCGGCGGTGCAGCCGTTCCTGTCGGGTGCGATCTCGAAGACGGTGAATCTGCCGGAGTCCGCGACGGTCGCCGACATCGTCGATCTGTACGTCGATGCGTGGCGGCTGGGCCTCAAATCACTTGCCGTCTACCGCGACAACTGCAAACTCGGGCAACCACTGTCCACCTCGGCGCCGCAGGTATCGGAGACTGCGCTCACACCGGTGGCTACCGCGCGTCGGGAGCGTCTGCCACGCACCCGCAATTCGCGCACGTTCGAGTTCCGGGTGGCCGACTGCAAGGGTTTCGTCACGGTCGGCGAATACGACGACGGGCGCCCCGGCGAAATGTTCCTGCGTGTGTCGAAGCAGGGTTCCACCCTCGCCGGCATCATGGATGCGTTCTCGATGGCGGTCAGTTACGGTCTGCAATACGGGGTTCCGTTGCGCACGTTCGTGCGCGCATTCACCAGCACGCGGTTCGAACCGGCGGGCATCACCGACGATGCCGATCTGCGGATCGCTTCGTCGATCCTCGACTACATCTTCCGCAGGCTCGCGGTGGACTATCTCGACACGGACGAGCGGATGGAACTCGGTGTGCGTACCGGGGGTGAACGAGCCGCGCACGACGGACTCGCCCCCGATCTGCCGAACCCGGAGGATGCACACGTCACCACCGACACCCGCCAGGGGCATACGATGTCGGGCCCGTCGGTGTCGGGCTCTGGCTCGGACGCGCCGTACTGCATGCAGTGCGGCGTGCAGATGCAGCGGTCGGGATCGTGTCACGCCTGCCCGTCGTGCGGAAACACGAGTGGCTGCAGCTGATCAGTGCGGGTATCGCATACTGGCCGAATGAACTTGGGGGCCGATACAGAACTGACCGTACTCGCGGCAGGAGCGATATTTCTGCTGGCACTGGTATTGGGCGTGTGGAAATACCGGCAGATGGCAATGTCGGAGACGCATCTGGCACACCCGTATGTGGACGTCGCGCACCGCTCGGCATTGATGTACGCGTTTGCGACGCTGCTCGTCGCTGTGTTCGTGGAGCTCAGCGCGTGGCCGACATGGGTGAATCTAGCGGCTGCCACCGTGGTCGTGATGTTCTTCGTCGGCGCGATCGCGAGCTACATCATCCACGGCGCGCTGCGCGACACCACCAACCAGTTCGCACATCCCACTCGGGGGATGGGTGTTGCGATGGTCGCGCTCATCGTCGGCGAGATCGGCGGGTTCACGGTGCTGCTCTCCGGGTTCGTCAAGGGCAGCTTCCTGACGTAGGCCCTGTATCAGACGTGGTTCTCGATGAGCGAGAGTACGTTGCTGTGCGGATCGCGGAACCACGCGACCCGCAGTCCGTCGGGCGCGGTCCACGCGTCGTGGTCGTCTTGCTCCATGCCGGTGTACCGAATGAAGTCGACGCCTTTGGCGCGGAGTCGTTCGACGGTCTCGTCGAGGTCGAGAACCCGCCAGCCCAGGGCGGTGTAACCGGTTTCGCCGCGCGACTGCACGAGGGTGACCCGGACGGGGGCTCCTTCGCCACCGTCGATCACCAACGTGAAGTTGTCGCGGTCGATCTTCCGGAAGCCGAGGGTGTCGACATAGAACATCTCCGAGACATCGAGATCGGTGCTGGGCACGAAGCTCACGAGTTGGCCGCTGATCGTCATGGCACCCACTCTGCTCCGTACGCGCCCCACTCGGCAACAGATCAGATCACAATCGCGTTGACGCCGACCACGTTGACCTACTCTTGGACACATGAGCACTTCGGAGATTGCGACCGTTCTGGCCTGGCACGATGCCGTCAACAGCAACGACATCGACACCCTCGTGGAGTTGTCCAGCGACGACATCGTCCTGCCCACCGATGACGATGACCCCGATCAGGGGCTCGACGAACTACGCGAGTGGGCAACCTTGTCGGGTGTCACGCTAGAGATCGGGCGCATGTTCGTGCACCACGGCATCGTCGTCGTCGAAGAGACCTCCACCTGGGCTTCCGACCCCGGAACCCCTGCCGAGGAGGCCATCGCGTTCCGTGTCGTCGAGGACCAGGTCGTCACGGTGGTGCGCCACAAGAACCTCCAGGACGCGTTCGATGCGACCGGGCTCGGTGAGGCCGATCTGTACGAGCAGTGAGCCTGCACGAGCCGTGACACCCCGTGTGCTGAACGATCGCTAAGGTACTCTCCGTTGCAACAGTCCCTACGCATCGGAGTGAGGTTCGACGAGTGTCCGCTGAAGCAGTTGAGAAAAAGGGTCCTCTCGCGAGTATCCGCGTCGTCGAGTTCAAGGGACTCGGCCCCGGTCCGCACGCCGCAACGCTGCTCGCCGATCTCGGCGCCGACGTCGTCACGGTCCAACGCCCCGGTGGGATCCCACCGGAGGGTGCACGCGATCCGATCCAGCGGAACCGCCGCATCGTCGAGGCCGACCTCAAGAACCCCGACGACATCGAGAAGGTGCTCTCACTGCTCGAGCGCGCCGACGTACTCATCGAAGGCTTCCGTCCCGGAGTGACCGAGCGCATGGGCCTGGGCCCCGACGTGGTACTCGAACGCAATCCGCGCATCGTCTACGGCCGCATGACGGGCTGGGGTCAGGAAGGTCCACTGGCAAACGTCGCCGGCCACGACATCAACTACATCTCCCTCACGGGGGTGCTGCACGCGATCGGCCGCAAGGGGGAACGTCCGGTGCCGCCGCTGAACATGGTCGGCGATTTCGGCGGCGGCTCGATGTTTCTGATCTTCGGCATTCTCTCCGCGCTCGTCGAGCGTGGTGTGTCCGGGAAGGGGCAGGTCGTCGACGCCGCGATGGTCGACGGCGCGCTTGCGCTGTCGCACATGATGTGGGCGTTCCGCGGTCTCGGCGTGTGGTCGGACGAACGCGGCGTGAACATGCTCGACACCGGCGCCCCGTACTACGACGTGTACGAGACCAAGGACGGCAAGTACATGGCCGTCGGCTCCATCGAGCCGCAGTTCTATGCACTGCTGCTGAAAGGCCTCGATCTCGACGCGGCCGAACTGCCCGCCCAGAACGATCCGGCATCGTGGCCGGAGATGAAGAAGCTGTTCACCGAGAAGTTCCTGTCGAAGACCCGCGACGAGTGGTCGGCAATCTTCCTGGGCACCGACGCGTGCGTCTCCCCCGTACTCACGTTCGCGGAGGCACCGGCAAACGAGCACATCGCCGCGCGCGGATCGCTCATCGAACTCGAGGGCGTCACTCAGCACGCGCCGGCCCCACGGTTCTCCCGCACCCGGGCAGGCACACCGGCGGCGCCGGCGGGTGAGGCCACGGACATCACAACCCTGTGGGTCTGATCAGCCACCTGTAACGTCGCGGTGCCGCCCAGGGTCAGCCCCGATCCGGGGCGGCACCGAGCTTTTCGCATTCTGTGACGAGTTCGAGGGCACGATGCGCACGATGAAGGAATCCGTGCGCCTGCAGGAGCACGAACCACTCACTCGCCCAGCGGTGAGCGAGGACGACATGCTCGGGTGTGGGGTCGGTGAGCAGCAACCGAATCGCGGTATCGTCCTCGATCTGCGCGGTATGCAAGGCAATCCCCGGCTCGGGATACCGACCGTCGTATTCGGCAACCGGACGCGGATGCGCGATCGGAATACCGAGCCGGACGTGCTCGTTCTCTACGGCCGCCGCCAGCCGTTCGAGTCCGAGCTCGGCGGCGATCCGCGCACCGTCGGCAAGCCGGCTCACCGCGGTCTCGACGTCTCCCCGGATTGCCTTGACGCGCGCACCGACGACGTAGCGGGCGATCTTGAAGTCGACGATGCCGCCGTCTGCGCCCAGCCCGTAGCCGTCGTCGAGCAGGCTTTCCGCCTCGTCGAGGTCTCCCTGCTCGTAGAGGAACTCCCCCAGCACCGAGCCCGCAAGCAACGCCGGTGACGAGTGCACACCGCTCCCGAGACGAGCCACCTTCCATGCTTCCCGGAAATGCTCACCGGCCCGCTCGGTGTCGAGTTGTTCGAGCGCGGCAAGACCGAGAAGGGTATGGCCGTGCATGATGTTGTTCGGCCCGTCGTTGAGATCGTGGTAGGGCGCTGCGATGTCCTGCAACCGGCGCGCCTCGTCGAAGTCGCCACGATAGACCGCATCGAATGTCTCGACATTGAGGCCCGCCGAGACAACGATCGGGGCAAGCCTGCCTGCCCTGGCCATGAGACGATCGGTAAACCCGTCGGCCGGTCCGGCGCGATCGGCACGGATGTGGAGGATTCGTCGTACCACTTCTGCCTCGACCGCGATGTCGACGGCATCGTCACCGGTGAACGCGCCGGTCTCGAGGCTGCGCTCGACCATGTCGAGGGCACGGAGGCCGCGGTCGGCGTCGTTGATGACGATGTTGGCCCAGGCCACGGCCAGCTGTAGCCGCGGTCGCTTCGCGACGTTGTCGCGCGGCAGTTTCGCGACTTGACCGAGTAGCGTGGTGGCACGGCCGTTGACGAGCATGGTCCGCGCGTCGCGTTCGATGATGTCGACGGCATAGTCGTCGTCGGCAGCCGCCAAGGCATGATCGAGAGCTTCCCCCGGCATCGAATGCTGGTCGAACCAGTGCGCGGCGGTGCGGTGGAGCCCGGGAAGCCGTTCCGGGAAATCGCGTTCGAGGCGTTGCCGCAGAAACTCAGCGAACAACGATTGGAAGCGGAACCACCGCCCGTCCTCATCGACGCGATGCAGAAACAGATCGCGGTCCTCGATGTCTTCGAGCATCGCCTGCCCGCGCGCGTGCCCGCTCAGCGCCGACGCCAGACTCCCACACGTCTGCGCGGTGACGGCAGCGGTGAGCAAGAAGTCGAGGAGTTCGTCGTCGAGCGACGCAAGGACGTTCTCGGTGAGGAACTGTCCGATGCCGCGGTGCCGTCCCGACAGGTTCGCCACGAAATGGGCGGGATCATCGTGACCACGCATCGACATGGACACCAGTTGCAACGCCGCAGGCCACCCGTCCGTGACGGCGACGAGGTCGGCGACGATCTCGTCGTCGAGGTCCACTTCGGTATGCCGTTCGAGGAACTTCTTCGCTTCCTCCGCATCGAAGGTGAGCATCCGGTGGTCGATCTCGACGAGTTCGTCGAGCACTCTCATGCGGCTGACCGGCAGCCCGGCACGGGTGCGCCCGACCACCATGATCTGGAGGTGGTGACACCCGTTGTCGATCAGAAACGCCATGGCCGCGGTCGTTGCGGGATCGGTGATGTGATGCCAGTCGTCGACGATCACCACCAGTCGTTCGCCGGCCGCGTGGATCTCGTCGATCAGCGAGGTCAGAACGTATCGCTCGGCGTCGTCGCCGTGTTCGTCGAGGACCTGACCCAGCTCGTGCGCGAGCGAGGCACGGACCTGACGGATCGCTTCGACGAGGTGCGCGAGGAACCACACCACGTTGTTGTCGTCGTGATCGACGTTGAGCCACGCCACCGCGACCCCTTGCTCGTCGAGCTGATAGCGCCATTCGAGGGCGAACATCGTCTTCCCGAAGCCCGGTGGCGCATGGACGACGATGAGCCTGCGGCGATGCGACTCACTGAGCAGGTTCAGCAGCGACCACCGCGCGACAAGTCGCTTCGACGGTACGGGTGGGCGGAACCTCGTCGCCGGCGCCGGCGGAGTGGTGGCCCTACCGCCCGTGCGCCGTGTACTCGCACGTCCGCTCGCGGTAGCGGTCGTTGCGGGGTGGGTCACAGCCGTGTCGGGGCCGTTCTCAGCGCCGGCGACTGCGAGGTCGTCGACGTGCAACCCGTGTTCGGCCTGCACTGCGCGCAGGATCTCGCCGAACTCGGCGGCAGTATCGGGGCGGGACTCGGGGTCCACCGACATGGCCTGTTCGATCGCGACGCACAACTCGTCGGGTACTCCGTCGGCCCGCAGGTCGGGAATCGGCTGTGTGGTCAGGCGCACGAATTGCGCCACGACGCGTTCGCCACTGCGACGCTCGAACGCGGCGTGGCCGGTGAGCGCGCAGAAGAGCGTCGCCGCAAGGCTGTAGATATCGGAGGCCGGGGTCGGGGCACGTCCGGAGAGCACCTCCGGGGCCGTGAACGCCGGCGACCCGGTGACCTCGCCGGTCGCGGTCTCGAATCCCCCTCGTATCCGGGCTATCCCGAAATCCGTGAGCTGCGGTTCGCCGTATTCGGTGAGCAGGATATTGGCGGGTTTGACGTCGCGGTGCGCGATGCCGAGGCGGTGCGCGGTCTCCAGGGCACCGGCCAGTTTGATGCCGATGTGGAGCGCGTCGTGCCAGTGCAGCGGGCCGGACCGGCGGATCAGCGCGTCGAGTGAATCGCGGGGGTGATACTGCATCACCAGGTAGGGCCGCCCGGATCCGGTGGTGCCGATCTGCAGCACGTTGACGATGTTCGGGTGCCCTGAGAGCTGCCCCATCGCGCGCTGTTCGCGCAGGAAGCGTTCGAGGTTGTCGATGTCGAGATCGGCGGTGAGAACCTTGACCGCCACGATCCGGTCGAGCGCGGTCTCCCGGCAGCGGTAGACGATTCCGAACCCTCCGCGGCCGATTTCCTTGGCGTCGGCGAATCCGGCCGCAGCCAGCTCCGTAGCGACGTCGGGTCCGGCGTCGCGCTGCGTCTGCAGCGGATCCTGCGCGGCCACGATCGACCTCACTTCGTCGAGCACAGACCCGGTCTCGAGTCTTGTGTCCACAATATCGCCGACCGCCGACACCCCACGGCAGGTCGGCCGAGAAAGATCAGGTTGTCCGGGTGATACGGGCACCGCACTCCTTGATACGGGCACCGCGATACGGGTACCGCGTCTCGGTCAGACGACGAGCCTCGACGCTCCGAGATCGCCGCCTTGAGCCACCTGCGCGTACGCGCCGGCCACCGCCGTCACGGCGTCGCGCAGAAGGTTTGCGCGCTGGGTGTACGGCAGCCGCACGAACCGTTCATATGCACCCTGCACACCGAAACGTGGCCCGGCCGCGAGTAGTACACCGTGGCTGGGCGCAATCGCAGCGAGTGCTGTCGACACCGGCTCCGGCATCCGCACCCACAGTGACATCCCGCCTTGGCCCGGTGTGTACTGCCAGTCGGGCAACCGGTCGTCGAGAGCCTCACACAAAGCCTGTCTCTGTTCGCGGAGCTGCGCGCGCCGCTGCTCGAGAAGGTCGTCGACATCCGACAGCAGGTGTGCCGCGGCAAACTGTTCCATGACGGGCGTGCCGAGGTCCACGCCCGATCGCGCCCCGGCCAGCCGTACGATCAGCTCGCGGTCGGCGCGAATCCACCCCACACGCAGGCCACCCCACAGCGACTTACCGGTCGACCCGACCGTCACCACCGAGGAACCGGCCGGGAACGACGCGACCGGCGCCGGTGGCGGCGCATCGAGCCACAGGTCCACCATGGTCTCGTCCACCACCAGGGTCATGCGGGCGTCGTACATGATGCGCGCGAGTTCGGCGCGACCCTCCGTGTCCAGACACAGGCCCGTGGGGTTGTGGAAATCTGGAACGAGAAACGCTGTGCGCGCGGCAGTTTGACGGGCGGCACCGGAGAGCGCTCCGAGGTCCCACCCGCCCGACGGCCCGGCCTCCGGTCGCACCGGCACCGGGATCGGGCGCGCGCCGTGCCGCCGGATGGCCTCGAGCGCGTTCGGGTAGGTTGGATGATCGACGATCACGCGGTCACCGGGATCGGTGAGCACACCGAGCAGTAATCGCATCGCGTGCTGCGCGCCGCTGGTGACCATGATCTGTTCGGGTGAGGTGGGCAACCCGCGGTCGCGGTATCGGCGTGCGATCACCTCACGCAACGCCATCACACCGATCGGTTCCATCCCGTGCGAGGCCAAGTACGTCGACATCGACCGCAATGCCAGTCCGTACGCCGCCTCGATTGCGGCGGCGGGCGCCGGAAGCGACGCGTTGCTCATGTCGATCGCATCGTTGCCGGGTGTCGCCGCCGTCTTGTCAGCACCGCGGGAACGCGACCCGGTCGGCAGGGCGACGGTGCTCCGGGCACCCTGCCGGCTGCGCAGATACCCTTCGTCGCGGAGTGTCGAGTACGCCGAGGTGACGGTGGTGCGACTCAGCGTCAACACCGATGCGAGTGCGCGTTCACTCGGCAATGCCACTCCTTGCGGAACTCTGCCGTCGTGCACGAGGAGACGGATGCCGTCGGCGAGCGCCCGGTACGCCGGGCGCACGTCGCCGGTGTCCTGCCAGTTGCCGAGGTCCCGAGCCAGGGAACCGGCCCCAATCGCGCGTGTGATCACGGGTCCAGTATCGCGCACAGTGGACTGGTCGGAGGAGGCCAGCCGGTGCTTCGGTCAGGAGGGCGGTGCGAGCACCTGCGTGAACAGCACGGTCCCTGTGGCATCCATCAGGTCCACTCTCAGTTCTCGAGTGTCGCCATCGATGAAGACCTCCCCGAAATGTTGGAATCCCTCCATCGGCGACGCGTTGGCCTCCGGCGGCGCGTGCACGAACACCGCTTCGGGACCGAATGTGCCGTCGAGGTCGTTGGGGCCGAAGCCGCCCGCGTTGAGCGGCCCCGAGACGAACTCCCAGAACTCGTCGAAGTCGGTGAACGCAGCACGCTCGGGCGAGTAGTGGTGCGCCGCGGTGTAGTGCACATCGGCGGTCAGCCACACCGTTCCGGTGATGCCGCGCGCCTTGATCGCTGACAGCACCTGGGCGATCTCGGATTCACGTCCCGAGGGCATCCCGGAATCGCCGTTGGCCACTCCCTCGAATGCGGTGTCGCCGTCCGGCACGACGAGGCCGATCGGAAGGTCCGCGGCAATGATCTTCCAGGTCGCGGTGGATCGGCTCAGTTCGTCGATCAGCCAACGGGTTTGTTCGGCACCGAGCACCTGCCCCGATGCGCCGACGTTCGCGCCGTTCGCGTCCTTGTAGGTGCGCATATCGAGCACGAACACATCCAGCAACGGACCATACGGAATGGTGCGGTGGATACGCCCGTCGACGGCTTCCGCGGGATCGAGCGGATTCCATTCGTGGAACGCCTGGAACCCCCGCGCGGCCAGAACGTCCACATTCTTCTCGCTGTATTCCTCGAGGTCGAGGATCTCGCCCGGATACCAGTTGTTGACGGTCTCGTGGTCGTCCCACTGCACGATCTGGGCAACGGATGAATTGAACCGGAGATAGTTCTCGTCCATGAGGTTGTAGGCGTACTGGCCTCGGTACTCGTCGAGGGTCTGAGCGACGGCGCTCTTCGCTTCGGTGACAACATTGCGCCAGATGCGCCCATCAGGCAGTTGGACCGTTTCCTCCAGCGGGCCGTCGGCGTACACGACGTCGCCGGAGTGCAGAAACAGGTGCGGATCGCGCTGTGCCATAGTGTCGAAGATCGTCATTCCGCCGAGGTCCGGGTTGATCCCGAAGCCTTGACCGGCGGTGTCACCCGACCAATGCAGTCGGATGTCACCGGGTGCGCTGGGTGCGGTACGGAACATTCCGGTGACGGGCTCCGACGTAGCGCCGTCTTCCGCTTCGACAGTGACCCGATAGTGGATTTCTTCGCCGGAGGGCAGGCCGGTGAGCCGCAGTCGACCGGTTCCGTCGGTATCCGGGGTGAGCAACCCGCCGACGTGCCGGGTGGGATTCGTGAACGACTCGCTGCTCGCGGTTTCCACGACGAGCGTGGCCGGACCGTCGGCGCGCGCCCAGATCAGAGCACCATCTGCCCGGACATCCCCGGCGGCTACGCCGTGGGTGATCGTCGGACGCTGCCTGACCAGGGTCGGCGACGAGGCCGCCACCGACCCGGAACCAGCGGACGAACAGGCCACCGCAGGAACCGCCAGCAGGCCGATGGCCGTGCCGCGGAGCAGGGTGCGTCGGGACAAGTACACGTGTTTTCTCCTCGAAGGCACTACAACAAGACGAGGGCGACGCTCCCCCGTCGATGCCAACACGCGGTGAACACGACGTGATCCGTCAGGATCGATATCGGGAACGCTGCACCGTTCGATCGAGCAGGTGATCCCTCGCTTGCTGGATTTCGTCGAGAAACAGGATCGGGCCGGGAACTGATCCCGTAACTCCTCGCATCCCTGGATGACTCGCGCTCAGGACGCCGCGAACTCGCCGCCGCCCGGCAAGTGGGGTGTCGATGGGGAGATGGTGACCTCGACGCGTCCCGGCCCGGGATCGAAGTACCGCACGGTACCCGCTTCCGGACCGTCCCAACCGGACAGTGCCCAGTCGTCCGACCCGGAGAGCCCGCTGTCCATGTTGCGCCACGTGAACGTGCCGTCGACCATGCACACGGGAGTGACACCGACGAAGTTGCTCTCGAGCCGGACCACGTACGGCTGGGGGCCGTCCTCGGACGGGTACACCGCGACGTCGAGCCGGCCGATGCATACCGCGATCGAACCGAGGGATCCGTGGCCGATCGTGTAGGCAGGCGCCAGCTGCGTCGATTCCGGTTGAGCGTGCGCAGTGCCCTGCCCCGCCGCGATCAGTCCCGCGGCGGTGACGGCGACCATGAGAGCTCTCGAGCGCGCCCCCGCTGCTTTCACCTCTGCTGTACGAACCATGCACTCCACTGTCGCGCGTCCGCTCGGGGCGCGTCCAGCATCCAGCGTTTCCGGGCAAATACCCCGATCAGGCGAGGATGTCGCGTCGGACAATCGTTTCGTCGCGGCCGGGCCCCACACCGATGCACGAGATGAACGCACCGGAGAGTTCCTCGAGGCGCAGCACGTAATTCTGCGCGTTCTTGGGGAGCTCCTCGAAGGTGCGGGCGTGAGAGATGTCCTCCCACCAGCCGGGCATCTCCTCGTAGATGGGCTTGGCGTGGTGGATGTCGGTCTGTGTCATCGGCATGTCGTCGACTCGCACGCCGTCGACTTCGTATCCGACGCAGATCGGCACCGTATCGAGGCCGGACAGCACATCGAGCTTGGTGAGGAAGTAGTCGGTGATGCCGTTGACGCGTGTGGCGTAGCGGGCGATGACCGCGTCGAACCAACCGGTCCGGCGGGCGCGGCCGGTGGTCACACCGACCTCGCCGCCCTGTTTGGCCAGGTATTCACCGTGGTTGTCGAACAGTTCGGTCGGGAACGGGCCGGAGCCGACGCGCGTGGTGTAGGCCTTGAGGATGCCGAGGACCGTGGTGATCTGTGTGGGTCCGATACCGGAGCCCACGGCAGCGCCGCCGGCAGTCGGGTTCGACGATGTCACGTACGGGTAGGTGCCGTGGTCGACGTCGAGCAGGGTGCCCTGGGAGCCTTCGAGCAGCACAGTGTCGCCACGCTCGAGTGCCTTGCCCAGCTGCAGACGCGTGTCGGCGATGCGGTGCCTGAATCCTTCGGCCTGGCCGAGCACCTCGTCGACGACCTGCTGAGGATCCAGGGCCTTGCGGTTGTAGATCTTGACGAGTACCTGATTCTTGAACTCGAGGGCCGCCTCGACCTTCTGGGTGAAGATCTTCTCGTCCAGGACATCGGCCACGCGGACTCCGACACGCGCGATCTTGTCCTGGTAGCACGGGCCGATTCCGCGGCCGGTGGTACCGATCTTCTTCGCACCGAGGAAACGTTCGGTGACCTTGTCGATGGCCACGTGGTACGGCATGATCAGGTGCGCATCGGCCGAGAGCAGGAGACGCGAGGTGTCGACGTCGCGTTCTTCCAGGCCCGCGAGCTCTTCGAGCAACACACCCGGATCGACGACGACACCGTTTCCGATGACGTTCGTGACGTCCGGCGTGAGGATGCCCGACGGGATCAGATGCAGCGCAAACTTCTCTCCGTTCGGCAGCACGACGGTGTGACCTGCGTTGTTGCCGCCCTGGTAACGCACGACCCACTGGAGACGTCCACCGAACAGATCGGTTGCTTTGCCCTTGCCCTCATCGCCCCACTGGGCTCCGATCAGGACGATTGCCGGCATTTCGCGCTCCTCAGACAGGGTTGTTCGTGCGGGCGGTCTCGCCTGCAGGGTCCTGCCCGAATCCGGGCAGCAGCCGGGACCACAGTGTAGTCCACTTGCGACGAAGACCCGGTTGCGGTGTCGGAATACCGTGTCGGGTCTGCTACCGCCCGGGGTCTCCGCGACCGGCGACGGTTCCTACTACAGTGGACGCCTGACCGACGGCCGCCCGATCGTGACCAGCGAGGAGATCAGTTGACCCCGGTAGTGCTCAGATGCGGCGATGTGCCACTCCCTTTGGCACTCACCTCCGTGACCGCGCTGTCGGCTCCTACGGTTCCCGACAAGGACGATTTCGAAGATGCGTTGGCTCACGCCGAGGCAGTGGACGATCCGCGACTGATCATCGTGGGTGACGATGCCGCGTTCGCGGCGGCACTGACCCGGCTGATGCGCACCGACCGACTCGCGGTCGAGGTTGCCTATGTCCCTGAGTCGCGTACCCCCGCGACCGAGGCCTACGGGCTACGCACCGGCTCGAAGGCCGCGTCCATCGCGCTCCAGGGTGAAGCGAAGTCGATCCCGCTCATCCGCGACGACGCCGGTGTGGCCCTCGTCGGACGCGCGCTGGTCCGCGGCGAGGAGAACTCACTCGTGGGTGAGGCCTACGTCGACGACACCCGCTTGTTCTCCGGCACGGTGCCCGGCATCCGGATCGAGCCGACGCCGCAGATGCCGGGTCTCCGAGCGGCCGTCGACCGGGCCCGGTGGTTCGGCGGCTACAAGTGGCTCACCGGCAGGGCCGTGCAGCTCGGTTCACCGGCCGCGCTCCTCACCCGCGACGGCGTCCCCCATCCGCGTCCACTCACGCGGTCGACCTTCTACCGTCACGAGACGAAGTGGAAGCTGGTGCGCTGAGCCACCTTTCAGGGGTGAAGCACGCAGCGTGAACAAAGACCTCGCAGCCCCTGCGGTCTGCCGCCGGAGCTGCGAGGTCTTTGTCGGTGCTGCTTACTTCGGATTCACCCGATGCTGACGCCGTAGTCGCGCGCGATGCCCGCGAGCCCGGATGCGTAGCCCTGGCCGATGGCGCGGAACTTCCACTCGGTGCCATGCCGATACAACTCACCGAACACCATCGCGGTCTCGGTGGAGGCATCCTCCGTCAGGTCGTAGCGGGCCAGTTCGCGGTCGTTGGAACGGTCGACAACGCGGATGAACGCGTTGCGCACCTGCCCGAACGACTGGCCGCGCGCGTCCGCGTCGTGAATCGACACCGGGAAGACCACCGACTGCACGTCGGCGGACAGCGCAACGAGGTCGATGTTGATCGACTCGTCGTCGCCGTCGCCCTCACCGGTGAGGTTGTCTCCGGTGTGTTCGACCGCGCCGTCCGGTGAACGAAGATTGTTGTAGAACACGAAGTGCTGGTCGGAGAGCACCTTGCCGCTCGCTCCCGCGACCAGTGCACTGGCGTCGAGATCGAAGTCGGTTCCCGTTGTGGCCCGGACGTCCCAGCCCAGTCCGATCGTCACCGCCGTGAGATTCGGCGCCTCCTTCGAGAGCGAGACGTTTCCACCCTTGGCCAAGCTGACACCCATACCGGTCCTTTCGATCGTTGTGGTTCCTCCACGATAGCCACAAGCATCCGGTCCGTATTGCCCCCTTGGTCCGTGTGTTAAGTTCCCGACGTCGTATGCGACGACACATGAGGAAGCCGGTGTGATTCCGGCGCGGTCCCGCCACTGTGACCGGAGAGCGACACTCCCCGGGAGCCAGATACTCACGTCGTCGTACTCACCTGGACGGGGCGGATCTCCCCGAGAAAGGGCGTCTTCGCCATGCGCGTTCGCGCCGTACCACTCAGCATTCTCAGCGCCGTCACAGTCGCGGGTCTGGCACTTGCCGGCTGCTCGACGTCGACAGTCGAGCCCGGCGCCACCGCATCCGCGGAGGGGTGCATCACGGATTTCGACGCAACGGTCGACTACTTCCCCGACAAGTCCGACGTCGTCGACGCCGAGAACTTCTCGATCACCTACGAGAACAGTTACCAGGTACTCACCGTCGACGAGCCGTATCCGGGAGCCGACCCGGAGTCGTACGTATTGGTCAGGTGCGGTGCGCCCGCCCCCGATCTCTCGGCAGATCTGGCCGGCGCCCAGCAGATCACGGTCCCGATCACCAGCCTGTACTCCGGTTCGACCACGCATCTGCCCCTCGTCACCGAACTCGACGTACTCGAGGTGCTCACCGGAGTTTCCAACGGATCCACAGTCAGCGACACCGCCGTCATCGGTCGGATCGATTCCGGCGACATCGCCGAGTACGCACCCGGCAGGACCATCGATACGGAGGCCGTCGTCGTTGCCGCCCCCGATGTGGTGATGACCGGCGGCATGGACGACCCGGCATACGCGCAGCTGCGTGCGGCGGGGATCGGCGTGGTCGCGAACGCCGAGTGGCTCGAAGCGTCGCCGCTGGGTCGCGCCGAGTGGATCAAGGTGATGGCGGCACTGACCGGCACGGAAGCCCGGGCCGCCGAGGTGTACGACGAGATCCGCACCGACTACCTCGACGTCGCAGCGCGGGCGTCGGGCATCGACAGCGCGGCGGTACTGCCAGGCGCCATGTCTCAGGGCACGTGGTACATGTCGTCGGGCGGCAGCTACGCGGGCCGGCTGCTCACCGACGCGGGCGCACGGTGGCCGTGGCAGGACGTCACCAGCACCGGGTCGCTGCCCCTCGACTTCGAAGCGGTCGTTGCGCAGGGCTCCGACGCACCGACCTGGCTGGTCGTCAACAGCTGGACCTCGATCGGCAACGCGCTGGCCGACGACGAACGCTACGGTGAGCTCGCGGCGGTCGGCACCGGTCAGGTGTGGAACGCGAACAAGGCGCTCGGACCGGGCGGCGGTAACGACTACTACGAACGCGGCGTGCTGCGCCCCGATCTGGTGCTGTCCGACCTCGTCGCCATCCTGCACCCCGAACTCCTCCCCGATCACGAATTCACGTTCTACCAGCAACTGCCGGCATGACGTCCGTACTCACGGCACCGCCGTCGGCGCGGCAGCCCGAAGCGGTCGGCCCGCCGCGAGCCGCGCGCGTCACGGTGGTGTTCGTCGCACTGGTCGCGGCGCTCGCCGTCGCGACCGTCATCTCCGTGACTGTCGGGTCGGTCACGGTGCCGCTGGGCGAGAGCCTGCGGGTGCTGTTCGGGCAGGAGGCATCGGATCCGCGGTGGGGCATGGTCGTGCGCGACCTGCGCCTGCCGCGCACGATCACTGCGATTGCCGTGGGCGCGGCCCTCGGAATCGCGGGTCTGCAGATGCAAACTCTGTTCCGCAACGCGCTCGCCGACCCGTACATCCTCGGTGCGAGTTCGGGAGCAAGCCTCGGTGTCGCGCTGGTGGTCGTGGTCGGTGGGGGCGGCGCGAGCGGATTCACTGCGAATCTCGCGGGCCTCGGACGCGCGGGGGTGGTCATCGCCGCCGCGCTGGGCGCTGCGGCGGTACTCCTCCTGATCGTGACGTTGTCGCGGTGGGTGCGCTCGGCGGTGACATTGCTGCTGATCGGCGTGATGCTCGGCTCGGCGACCACCGCGGTTGTCTCCGTGCTCCTGGTCTACGCCGACCCACAGCGCGCTCAACAGTTCCTCGTGTGGGGCCTGGGCAGTTTCACCGCGACCACATGGTCCGACCTGAAAATGCTGGTGCCCGTCGTACTTGCCGGGATCGTGATTGCGCTGCTGACCGTTCGCGCGCTCAACGCCCTGTTGCTCGGCGAAGCTTACGCGCGGTCGATGGGCATCGACATCCGCACGGTGCGATTGACGACCGTCGTGTCGGCGGCGTTGCTCGCCGGGGTCACGACCGCGTTCTGCGGCCCGATCGGCTTTCTCGGTCTCATTGTTCCGCATCTGGCGCGGATGGCGTTCGGCACGTCCGACCACCGTGTGTTGCTGCCCGGTGTCGCACTGTTCGGTGCCGTGGTGGCGCTGGTATGCGGGGTGGCGAGCCAGATGCCGGGCACTGACACGGTGTTTCCGCTCAACGCGGTGACCGCGCTCGTCGGTGCGCCGGTCGTCATCGTCGTCCTCGTCCGCAGCCGGCGTGGCGCACTGGGAGCTGCCCTGTGAACGGTGTAGAACTGCGCGATGTGACCGTCGGCTACACACGTCGCCGCGGCTTACGGAAAAACGGCATCACCGAGATCGCGACCGGTCTCGACGCTGTCGCTCACCGCGGTGAGCTCACGGCCCTGGTCGGCCCCAATGGGGCCGGCAAATCGACATTGCTCCGCACCCTGTGCGGCCTGCAACCGGCGCTGCTCGGACAGGTACTGATCGACGGCGACGACGTGTCGTCGATTCGCCCCGCAGACCTCGCGACCCGCATCGCGGTGGTCCTCACCGAACGCCTCGATCCCGGTCTGCTGACGGTGCGCGAACTCGTCGCCCTCGGAAGGACGCCGCACCTCCCGGCCAGCGCACGACTCTCACGGGAGGACACCGCAGCGATCGACTGGGCACTCGACGCCGTAGGCGCGACCGCACTGGCGTCCCGACAGTTCAGTGAACTGTCCGATGGACAGCGTCAACGCACCCTCACCGCTCGCGCCCTCGCACAAGACCCGGCGTTGCTGGTGCTGGACGAGCCGACATCGTTTCTGGATGTGCCGTCCCGGGTCGAACTCGTCGACGTGCTGCGGCGCCTTGCCGCCGAACAGAACCTCGCCGTGATCATGTCCACCCACGAACTCGAGCTCGCGCTACGGGTGGCGGACCGGATGTGGTTACTGGACGCCGACCGCACGCTGACCTGCGCCTCCCCCGCGGCTCTGGCCGAGTCCGGTCGCATCGGGGCAGCATTCGATCGTGGACGGATGCGGTTCGATCCGCGCACACTGGTGTTCGATCTCGATCCGGAGGACAACCGTGTCTGACGCTGCTGCAGTACTGAGGCACATCGCCGCGCTGAGCCCCTACTTCGCGGTGAGCACCGGCCCCCTACCGGAGGGTCGGTGGCAGCCCACGTCTGCTCTGCGCAACAGCATGATTCGCGACCCGCTTATCTCGGAAACAGCGCAGCGGATGGGAACCGAGGAAACGCGAGTGGCCGCGTCGACGCTGTTCTTCGGCTACGCCGCCCGGATGTGGTCGGTTGCGCTGGGATCGGTCGTCCATTCCGGCCGATGTGTGCGGCTCGATCCGGATACATTGCTGTGGCGCAATGACGGGGGTCTGCAGCTGCACATCGTCGATCCCGAATTCGGCTCCGGCACCGGTGCGATCCTCGACGACCAACTCGAACCGCTCCTAATCGCGTGGAGCGACATCGTTGCTGCAGGGTTGATGCGGGGAAACTCCGCATCCGCCTTGATCGGGGCGGCGCGCATGATCGGTAGTGCAGCCCAGGCGCACATCGACACGCTCTTGGACGATCCCCGGCTGGCCCGCACGATAGTCCGATCCACTGGCCGGCGTCGCAGTTGCTGCCTGTACTACCGCGTCCCGGGCGGCGGCGTGTGCGGCGACTGCGTCTTCCCCACCTCACCGAGAACACCGACGAAGGAGATTCTGTGACAGTCGTATTCGACCCCGAGATCGTCGACACCGAGAGCGGTGGTCGCGAACAGTGCTGGGCACTTCCCACCGATGAGGACTCACTGCTACGTCTGATCCGTCTGCTGTTCGACGAGTACTGGAACGAGATGTGGTTCGGCGTGCTCATCGAAGGTTCGGCGCTCGAAGTCGCGGCACCCAATGCACCCGAGAAGATCTCGATGTACGACGGGTATGCGACCGTCGACTTCGGCCGCTGGCATTTTCACCTGTGCATCGGCGAGCACACCGCGAGCGGACCGGAACTCGGCCGCATCCGCCGCTGCAGCCGGGCTGAGCTGTACCGCAGGATCGGCAAGGACGGCGCACCGACGTCGTGGGGTGTTCGCCTGTTCAACGGCCGCGACGAACAGATGCTCACCGTCATGTTGCCCACCCCGTTCCTCACCAATATGCAGCAGCTGACGGACGAACCGGTATGGGCACACCTCGAGGCATGGGACCGTGTTCGGTCGGAGCTCCTCGGTTTGGAGCCGGATCCCCGCGACCGAACCGGCACAGGTTTTCGCCACTCCTGACCGGTCCGCACCGACGGAAAAACAACCCGCGCAGACAGATACAACACTTCGGAACGGTTGTATCTGTCTGATCGCGTTGTAGATTGTCCTTCCTGCCTTGCCCGTTCGAACGAGGACGTGGCTATACTCCGGGATGTAGTTGGTTCGCCGTGCCGGTCGTGAGGAGCCCCGAAGACTGTGGCGGCGTCGACGCATCCCTCGATCGGGATGCGGAGAGGGAACCCGGTGAGAATCCGGGACTGTCCCGCAGCGGTATGCAGGAACGACCGCCGTCATCAGCACTGGGCACCATCCCGGGAAGCGACGGTCAGTAGGTACGGGCCCACCGGCTCGGGCGCTTGCAAGTCCGAATACCTGCCATCTGCGTCGGGCACGCCGTGCCCGGCGGTGTGCCGCCTCGAGGATTGGGCGCGCGGACCCGCTGTGCTGTCGCTCCGACACAAGTCGGAGACACCGGGGCTCGGTCGGATCCGCGCACTCTACGGGCGGTGGGCCATCCGCGACCGACCACCGGAGTACCACCAATGTCTGCACCTGCCTTCCACGCCACCGTTCTCGGATCCGCACGGATCGGACCGAACCGCGAGCTCAAGAGAGCCGTCGAATCCTATTGGGCCGGAAAGATCGGCCGCGACGAACTGGAGAAGGTCGCTGTCGATCTGCGCACCGGCACGTGGGCTGCGCAGCGCGACGCCGGGCTCGACTCGATTCCCGTCAACACGTTCTCGTTCTACGACCACGTCCTCGATACAGCCGCCATGCTCGGCGCACTGCCGCCCCGTGTGTCCGGTATCGCCGACGACCTCGACCGCTATTTCGCGGCCGCGCGAGGCAATGACGACATCGCACCACTCGAGATGACGAAGTGGTTCGACACCAACTACCACTACCTCGTCCCCGAGATCGGCCCGGGCACCGTCTTCACACTCGACGCGTCGAAGGTTCTCGGCGAGGTCGCCGAAGCCCGCGCGCTCGGTGTCCCGGCCCGACCGGTCGTCGTCGGCCCGCTGACGTTCTTGCTGCTGTCGAAGCCCGTCGACGGACAGGGCCCGCTGCTCGACCGTGTCGGCGAGCTCGTTCCGCTCTATCAAGACCTCTTGTCGCAACTCGCCGCCGCCGGGGTCGAGTGGGTACAGCTCGACGAGCCCGCGCTCGTCCGCGACCTCGACGATGCGACCGTCACGGCGGTCGACCAGGTGTACGGCAGGCTGTCGCAGGTACAAGACCGCCCCGCAATTCTCGTCGCCTCCTACTTCGGCAACCTCGGGCCGGCACTCGGTGCACTCGCCCGCACCGCTGTCGAGGGTGTCGCGGTCGATCTGGTCGCCGGTGACTCGTCCGACATCGCCGCACTCCCCGCCCTGGCGGACAAGATGATCGTGGCGGGCGTGGTGGACGGCCGTAATGTGTGGCGCACCGATCTGGAGAGGGCCCTGGCGACGCTCGCGACACTGCTCGGCTCCACAGGCTCGGTGGCGGTGTCGTCGTCGTGCTCATTGCTGCACGTTCCGTACACGATCGAGGCAGAATCGGGCCTCGACGAATCGCTGCGCACGTGGCTGGCATTCGGCGCGGAGAAGGTCGCCGAGATTGCCACGCTGTCGAACGCACTGCGCAAGGGCCGCGACGCCGTGGCGTCCGAGCTCGATGCGGCTCGTGCCGCCGCCGAGGTACGCGCGTCCGATCCTCGTCTGCGTAACGACCAGGTGCGCGGCATGCTCGACTCGATCACGGGGCACCGCACTCGCACGTCGGCCGATCAGCGCCGCGAGATCCAGCGACGGCACCTCGACCTGCCCTTGCTCCCGACCACCACGATCGGGTCGTACCCACAGACCACCCGGATCCGCGTCGCCCGAGCTGCACTGCGCAAGGGTGAGATCGAGCAGGCCGAGTACCTGCAGCGGATGCGTGACGAGATCACCGAGGTGGTCGCCCTGCAGGAGAAGCTGGGCATCGACGTCCTCGTGCACGGCGAGCCGGAGAGAAACGACATGGTGCAGTATTTCGCCGAGCAACTGGACGGGTTCTTCGCAACCGAGAACGGCTGGGTCCAGTCGTACGGCAGCCGCTGCGTGCGACCGCCCATCCTGTACGGCGATGTCGCGCGCCCGGACGCCATGACCGTCGAGTGGATCACCTACGCGCAGTCGCTCACCGGGAAGCCGGTCAAGGGCATGCTCACCGGCCCGGTGACTATCCTTGCGTGGTCGTTCGTCCGCGACGACCAACCCCTCGCCGACACCGCTGATCAGATCGCCCTGGCCATCCGCAACGAGACGGTAGACCTTCAGGCTGCGGGGGTTCGCATCATCCAGGTCGACGAGCCCGCACTGCGAGAACTGTTGCCGCTCCGCACCTCCGAGCAAGCCGAGTATCTGCAGTGGGCCGTGGGGGCCTTCCGGCTCGCGACGTCGGGCGTGGCGGATTCGACCCAGATCCACACCCATCTGTGCTACTCGGAATTCGGCGAGGTCATCGAGGCGATCGCCGAACTCGACGCCGACGTCACCTCCCTCGAGGCCGCCCGTTCGCACATGGAGGTTCTCGACGACCTCAACGCGGTCGGCTTCGATCTCGGCGTGGGCCCCGGTGTCTATGACATCCATTCCCCGCGAGTTCCGGGCGAGGACGAGATCGCCGAGTCTCTTCGCGAAGCGCTACGTGCTGTTCCGGCCGAGCGCCTGTGGGTCAACCCGGACTGCGGACTCAAGACCCGCGGCACCGACGAGGTCGCGGCGTCGTTGACGAACCTCGTCGCCGCGGCGGCAGCAGTTCGGTCCGAGCTCGACGGATAACCTGCCCGTACGAGCGACTAGAAGTTCCTCCACTTGCCCGGGTTTCCGTTGGTTCACCACCAGCGGAAACCCGGGCCACGGGAGGAAACCTTCTCGAAGGCTGATGGCCCTGGATCGTGAGTCACATCCCTGCCTGCGCGAGGATCGCCTCGGCGAGTTTCACATGTGCGGCATCCACCAGCCGGCCATCGACGCTGGTGGCGCCCAGCCCGCGCGCTTCGGCTTCTCGATAGGCTTCGAGATTGCGCTTCGCCCGCGTGATCTCCTCCTCGGTCGGCGAGAACACGGTGTTCGCGATCGCGATCTGCGACGGATGGATCGCCCATTTTCCGTCGAATCCCAGCGATGCGGCATGCCGTGCATCCTGCTCGTATCCTGCTTCGTCCTTGAAATCCGGGTAGGGCGCGTCGATCGCGCGCAGATCTCCGATCCGGGCAGCAGTGAGCACCTTCATCCGCGCGTAATGCCAGAAGTCGCCGGGGTAGTCGTCGCGGGGCCGGAAGTTCGTGTCGACCCGTGCGCCTTGCGACACCGACAGATCGCCGGCACCGAAGATGAGTGCGTCGAGACGACCGCTGGACGTGGCGATCTCTTCTGCGTTCGCCACCCCCGCCACATCTTCGATGAGCACCTCGAGCCGGACGCGCTTGGTCATCCCGAGGGTGTCCTCCACCTGCGTGAGCAGGGTGTCGACCCACCAGACATCCCGTGCTGCCGTCACTTTCGGCACGATGATCACATCGAGGTTCTCGCGGGCGCCGGTGAGAACTTCGACGACGTCCCCGTACGCCCAGCGGGTATCGATGCCGTTCATACGGATCGCCCGGGCCGTGCGCCCCCAGTCGCACTCGTTGAGTGCGCGAACGGCCTTGCCGCGAGCTTCTTCCCGCTCAGCGGGGGCGCAGGCGTCCTCGAGGTCGAGGAACACGAGGTCGGCGTCGGAAGCGGCGGCCTTCGCGAACATCCGCTCGTTCGACGCGGGTGTCGCGAGTTCCGACCGCCGGATCGGAGGTGGTATCGAGGTCATGAGGCGTTCCTTCCGGACGTGATGATGTGTCGGTCGCACAGATCGGCGATCTGCGCGTCGGTGAGAGCGAGCACCTCGGTGAGGACTTCCGCGGTATGGGCCCCCAAGGAGGGCCCCAGGCTGTCGACGATTCCGGCATTCCCCGAGAACCGCGGTACGGGGGCCTGAACGAGCATGCTCTCGAGATCCGGATCGTCGATCCGGACGAAGACCTCGCGGGCCTGCATCTGCTCGTCGTGGACGAGTTGGGAGATGTCGTAGACGGGCGCCGCGGCAATCTCACCCGCTTCGAACACGGCCATCGCCTCGTCGAGGGTGTGCTGCGAGACCCACTCGGCGACGATCCCGTCGACCTCGTCCAACCGCTTCAGGCGCCGCTGCGCATCCGAGAAATCGGGATCGTCGACGAGGTCATGGCGACCGATCGCCTTGAACACCCGCAACGCGATACTCGGAGAGCTGGCCGACATCGCGAGCCATGCGTCGTCCTTCGTCCGGTAAGTGTTGCGAGGGGCCGAGATACCCCACCGGTTTCCACTCCGATGCGCGATCGCACCGGTCTGGTCGTAGGCGAGCAACGACTGCTCGAGCAGCCGCGCCAACGGGTCGACCAGATTCACGTCGATCAGCTGACCGTCTGCACCGTGGACGTCGCGGTGATACAGCGCCATCATGATCGAGTACGCCGCGTTCAGCGACGCCACACCATCGGCGAGCATGAAGGACGGCAGTGTGGGCGGGCCATCCGATTCGCCGGTGGTGTGCGCGAATCCGCTCATCGCCTCGCCGAGAGTACCGAAGCCGGGGCGCGACGATTTCGGGCCGGCGAGGCCGAATCCCGTGACATGCAGCATCACGATCTTGGGGTTGATCCTGCGGAGTGCGTCGTAGTCGAGGCCCCACCGGGTGAGAGTATGCGGCCGGGTGTTCGCGACGACGACGTCGCATTCCGCCGCGAGACGTCGTACGAGCTCTTGACCGTCGTCGGTGCGGAGATCGATCGTGACGGAACGCTTGTTGCGTCCGATGCTCTTCCAGACGAGTCCGATCCCGTCCTTCTGCACACCCCATCCCCGGATCGGGTCGCCACCCTGCGGCTGTTCGATCTTGATCACATCGGCGCCGAATTCGCCGAGGTACGTCGCCGCGAGCGGACCGGCGGCCAGTGTCGCCATGTCGAGCACGCGGATTCCGCGCAGCATCGCGCCGCTACCGGACACGCCCTCAGGCATTCTGGGCCACCCGCTCGCCCGCCGAGGGCAGCGCGGCAGAGTCCTGACCGGCGGCGAAGACATTCGCAGGTCGCTCGAGGCCGAGGTTCTCGCGCAGCGTCGCCCCGGTGTAGTCCTCCCGCACGAGCCCGCGTGCGCGCAGTTGCGGAACGACGAGCCGGACGAAATCTTCGAAAGCACCGGGGAAATGTGTGGCGGCGATGACGAATCCGTCGCACGAGCGCGACTGGAACCACTGCTCCATCTGCTCGGCGATCTGCTCCGCAGTCCCCACGAAGCGCGGCCCCTGAAGCAGGGTCGCCCGATGGTTGGCGAGTACTCGCAGGGTCAGTTCCTGGTCTCCGATGTGCCGTTTGACGCCCTGCACGAGGCCGCGAATGCCGGAGACCTGGTCGATGAGCTCGTCGGTGACGACGTCGTCGAGGCTGTGACCGGAGAAGTCGTAGTTGGTAACCTCCGACAGGAGGGTGAGTGAGGCCTGCGGGTGGACGAGATCATGCAGGAAGATGTTCTCCTTCTCCCGCGCGATCTGCTCGGTCTCTCCGGGGATGACGTACACCATCGGCAACACGCGTACCGAGTCGGCGTCGCGGCCGTGTTCGGAGATGATCGCCTTCTGATCGGCATAGTGCTCGGCGGCGACGGCCTGACTCGGGTCGCCGGTGAAGATGAGGTCGGCCCACTTGGCGGCGAACTGCCGACCGCGGCCGGACGACCCGGCCTGAATCAGTACTGGTCGTCCTTGCGGGGTGCGGGGCACGGTGAGCGGACCTTGCACGTCGAAGAATTCTCCGTGGTGGTCGAGTTGGTGAACCTTGGCGGGGTCGGCGAAGATGCCCGATTCCCGGTCGGCGACGATGGCACCGTCCTCCCACGAATCCCACAATTTGGCAACAACTTCCACGAACTCTTCGGCACGGTCGTAGCGCTTGTCGTGTTCGGAGTGTTGGTCGACACCGAAGTTCCGGGCCTCGGCGTCGTTGACGGAGGTGACGATGTTCCAGGCGGCGCGTCCACCACTGAGATGGTCGAGCGACGCGAAGGTGCGTGCGACGTGGAAGGGCTGGTAGTACGTCGTCGAATAGGTGGCGCCGAGCCCGAGGTGCTGGGTTGCGGCGGCCGCGGCACCGAGGATGGCGGTGAGGTCCAGTTTGATGGGCCGGGCGCCGTAGCGGACGGCATCGTCGACCGAGTTGCCGTAGATGCCGGGCATCGCGAGACGGTCGTCGAAGAACATCAGGTCGAATGTGCCCTCTTCGAGTACGCGCGCGATGCGCTGGTAGTAGGCGAGATCCAGGTAGTCCTGTGCGGAGTGCGGATAGCGCCACGACCCCGAGTACACCGACACGTTGCCCGCCTGCATGAAAGCGACGAGCGTCATCTGATCGGTTCTGCGTTCCATGGGAATCCCCTCGTTCAAAAGCGTATCTGATGTCTACTGATATATTTATTTTCCAGTGATAGATTGTCAAGTCTCAAGGTCTATCGAACCGGAAGGGGTGCAATGACGGACGTCGAAAGCGGACCGTGGATCGTCGGCGAGACGCCGGACGACACCACCGAAAAGAAGAAGAAGACCGGTCGCGAACGCGTGCGCGAAGTGCTCCGCCATCGGATCCTGTCGGGCGACCTCTCCCCGGGTGATCGCATCGACCTCGACGCCGTCGCCGACGAGTTCGGAACGAGCCGCACGCCGGTGCGGGAGGCGTGCCTGGCGCTCGCGCAGGAAGGCCTGGTCCGTGTCGCACAGCGAAGCGGCATCACCGTCATCGGCGTCTCCCCCGACACGATCATCGAGAACTTCGCGCTCATGGCCGCACTGTCGGGTGTCGCTGCGCAGTGGGCAGCCGGCAAGATCACCGACAGGCAACTGCTGCGAGTGCGCGAACTGCACCGTGAGATACGGGTCGCTGCGGCTTCAGGCGACGATATCGCCACACTGAACTGGCTGTTTCACCGCGAGATCAACAAGTCGTGCGGTTCCACACGGTTGCAGTCCATGCTCGGCGACGCGGGCCGCATGATCCCTCAGCGCTACTTCGAACTGTTCCCCGAACGGGTGCCGTGCAGCCTCGACGAACACGACGCCTTGATCAGTGCACTCGCGCGCGGTGACGGCGCCGAGGCCCGGCGCATCACCGAGCAGCACTTCGCGGGTGCATCACAGATGCTGAGCACCTACATCGCACAGGCAGCCCGCAACACCGCCGCCGCACAGCACTGAACCTGCAGTTCAGGCCAGCGTCGCCCCGGCGTCCAGGCAATGCCAACAAGCATATATTAATCAAGGTTAGATACATCAATACAGTGTCGATATACGAAAGGTCCACCATGAGCATCCGAACCATACGCCCGCGGCGCAGCACCCTCGCAGTACCCGGATCCAATCCGAAGATGATCGACAAGGCCCGCGGTCTCGCGGTCGACGCGGTGTTCCTCGACCTCGAGGACGCGTGCGCACCCAATGCCAAGGCCGAGGGCCGCAAGATCATCGTCGAGTCCCTTCGCGACGGTGGATTCGACTCGAAGATCCGCACGGTCCGCGTCAACGACTGGACCACTCCGTGGACGTACCGCGACGTCGTCGACGTCGTCGAAGGTGCCGGCGCGCACCTCGACTGCATCATGCTCCCGAAGGTTCAGGACGCCGCGCAGGTCCGTGCGCTCGACATGCTCCTGACGCAGATCGAGAAGTCGGTCGGGCTCGAAGTCGGCCGGATCGGCATCGAAGTCCAGATCGAAACCGCGTCGGGGCTCATCGCCCTGGATGCCATCGCCCAAGCCAGCCCGCGAATCGAAACGCTGATCTTCGGGCCGGCCGACTTCATGGCGTCGATCCAGATGAAGTCGCTCGTCGTGGGTGAACAACCCCCCGGATACGACGTCGGCGACGCCTACCACCACATCCTCATGTCGATTCTCATGGCCGCCCGCGCCCACGGCAAGCAGGCCATCGATGGCCCCTACCTCGCGATCAAGGATCTCGACGGCCTCGGTCGCGTCGCCGGTCGCGCCGCCGCGCTCGGCTTCGACGGCAAGTGGGTGCTGCACCCCTCCCAGGTCGACGTGATCAACGAGACCTTTAGCCCCGGCCAGGACGATTACGATCACGCCGAGAACATCCTGGACGCGTACGAGTGGTGCACCTCCGAAGCGGGCGGGTCGCGCGGTGCGGCGATGCTCGGCGACGAGATGATCGACGAGGCGTCCCGCAAGATGGCGCTGGTGATCTCCGGCAAAGGCCGCGCCGCGGGCATGACACGGACGTCGGTGTGGCAGCCGCCGGCGTGAACTTCCCGAACGACGGTTGGCCCGCACCGCATTTCGACGGTGCGGGCCTATTCAGGTGGGCGCCGGGGAAATCAGGACACGACGGACCGTTGCGGAACACCCGTGTATTCGCTGAGCGGGCGGATCAACGCGTTCGATTCGCCCTGCTCGATGATGTGGGCCGTCCATCCCGTGATGCGGCTCATCACGAAGATCGGGGTGAACACTTCGATGTCGAATCCCATCAGGTAATAGGCAGGCCCCGTGGGGAAGTCGAGATTCGGCTCGATCCCGGTCGCATCACCCATCGTCGCTTCGAGGATGTCGTACATGCGCACCCACTTCTCACCGCCGGTGTGGGCAGCGACGTCGCGGAATGCCTGCCGCATCGTCGGAACGCGCGAATCCCCGTTCTTGTAGACACGGTGGCCGAAGCCCATCACCTTCTCCTTGCGGGCGAGCTTGCCTCGCATCCACTCCTCGGCACGCTCCGGTTCGCCGATCTCGAGCATGTCGTGCATGACGGCTTCGTTGGCGCCGCCGTGCAGAGGGCCCTTGAGCGCACCGATCGCCGCGGTGACGGCGCTGTAGATGTCCGACATTGTCGAGGTCACCACCCGCGCAGCAAACGTCGACGCATTGAAACTGTGCTCCGCGTACAGGATCAGCGATGCCTCGAACGCCTTCACGATCTCAGGCGCGGGAACCGACCCGAAGCACATGGTCAGGAAGTTCTCGGCGAACCCGAGCGAATGGTTCGGTGCGATCGGGTCGAGGCCACGGCGACGCCGGTGATCGGCCGCGACGATAGTCGGGAGCACCGCCATCATGCGCAGCGCCTTCGCACGATTCGCGGACGGCGACGCGTCGCCCTCGGTGGAGTCCTCCGCACCGAGATAGCTGATCGCGGTGCGGACCACGTCCATCGGGTGGCAGCTCTCCGGCAGCTTCGCGACGAGCCCGAGCAGCGAGCGATCGGCCCGCCGCTCGGCGCGTTCACGCTGCATGAACAGCCCCAACTCGGCGTCGCTGGGCAACTCTGCATTCCACAGCAGGTAGGCGACCTGCTCGAAAGTGCAGTGCGCAGCCAGATCCTGCACTGCATAGCCGCGGTACGTCAGGGAGTTGGTCTCCGGCACCACCTTGGAGATCGCGGTGGTGTCGACGACGACTCCGGCAAGACCCTTGTAGATCGTCGGAACAGCGGTATCGGTCATCACTGACTCCTGTCGAGGGTGAAATCGAATATTCCGGAATCGAATTCGTTGTAGTGCTCGTAGTCGAGCACCTCGTACAGCCGCGAACGGGTCTGCATCTCGTCGAGCAGGCTCTCCTGCGTTCCCTCCTCGTGGATGATCCGCAGTCCCTTCTCGATGGCGCCCATGGCCAGCCGCAGAGTGGTCACGGGGTAGATCACCGCGTTGTATCCGATCTTCTCCAGCACCTGCGCCGGGATCAGCTGCGACTTACCGAATTCGGTCATGTTCGCGAGCAACGGCACACCCACTGCGGCGCGGAACCTCTCGAACTCCGCCGTGGTGCGGAGCGCCTCGGTGAAGATCAGATCGGCGCCGGTTTCCGCGTACGCTTTCGCACGGTCGATCGCGGCGTCGATGCCCTCGATTCCGGCCGCGTCCGTGCGGGCGCAGATCACGAAGTTCGGGTCGCGGCGAGCCGACACGGCCGCCCGCAGGCGGCGCACCATCTCGTCGATTCCGACGATGGCCTTGCCGTCGAGGTGCCCGCAGCGTTTCGGGTTGATCTGGTCTTCGAGGTGCAGACCCGCAACGCCGGCATCCTCGAGTACGGTCACCGTCCGTGCGGCACTCATCGGTTCGCCGAAGCCGGTGTCGGCATCGACGAGCACCGGTAGATCGGTGACCCGCGCGATCTGAGCACTGTGCTCCGCAACCTCGGTCAATGTGGTCAGCCCGATGTCCGGCAGCGCCAACCCCGCGGAGAACGCTCCGCCGGAGACGTAGACTCCCTCGAACCCGATCTCCTGAACGAGCTTGGCCGTCAGCGGATTGATCGCGCCGGGCAGACGCGTGATGGTGCCCGATTCGAGGCCCTTCCGGAAGGCACTGCGCTTGTCTGCCGGCGGGGTGGAGGCGGCGATCAGACCCGACATTAGAACAGGCCCTCCGGCAGCTTCGGTGCCCGTGCGAGCACGTCGTCGGACACGGTGAAAGTGAGCTGATCAAGCTCGCCGGCCTTCAGTTCGGGAGTGCGTTGCGCGGCGTCCAGGAAGCGTTCCTGCTCTGCCGGAGCCACGACATCGTCCGCCAAGATGCGGAACTTCTCGATGTACTGGTCGCGGGCGAACGGTCGGGCGCCGAGCGGATGGGCGTCAGCGATCGCAAGCTCGTCGACGATCACGTCGCCGTTCTTCAGCGTGACCTCCGCGCGGGCACCGAACGCCTTCTCCGCCGGGTCGGTGGAGTGGTAGCGGCGCGTCCACTCCGGATCTTCTGCGGTGGAGATCTTGTTCCACAGCTCGATGGTGTCGGGCCGCTGCGCACGCTCGGGTGCGTAGGAGCGCTCGTGGTGCCACACACCGTCCTGCAGGGCGACCGCGAAGATGTACATCACGGAGTGGTCGAGGGTTTCGCGAGACGCGTGGGGATCGAACTTCTGCGGATCGTTCGAGCCGGTACCGATCACGACATGGGTGTGGTGGCTGGTGTGCAGGACGATCGATTCGATCAAGTCGAGGTCGCGGATTCGCTCGCGCATGCGGCGGGCGAGGTCGATCGGAGCCTGGCTCTGGTACTCGGCCGAGTGTTCCTTGGTGTACGTGTCGAGGATCGCGCGCTTGACCTCTCCGGGCGCCGGCAACGGCACGGTGTACTCGGCGTTCGGGCCGCCGAGCAGCCACGCGATCACGCCGTCCTCACCTTCCCAAATGGGAGACGGGGCGCCCTCGCCACGAAGGGCACGATCGACGGCCTCCACGGCCATCTTGCCTGCGAAGGCGGGAGCGTAGGCCTTCCAGCTGGAAATCTCGCCCTTGCGGGACTGCCGTGTGGCGGTCGTGGTGTGCAGGGCTTGCCCGATGGCCTGGTACACGGTCTCGACGTCGAGGCCGAGCAGGGTGCCGATACCGGCTGCGGCGGACGGTCCGAGGTGCGCGACGTGGTCGATCTTGTGCTCGTGCAGGCAGATCGCGCGCACGAGATTCACCTGGATCTCGTAGCCGGTGGCTATGCCGCGGATCAGATCGAGGCCGCTACGACCGGTGTGCTGGGCGGCAGCCAGGATCGGCGGGATGTTGTCGCCCGGATGAGAGTACTCGGCAGCGAGAAACGTGTCGTGGAAGTCGAGTTCGCGCACCGCGACCCCGTTCGCCCACGCCGCCCACTCCGGCGAGAATGTGCCGTCGACGCCGAACACTGCCGAACCGGGAGTGTAGGGGTGTGCCTGCGCCTGTGCCCGGGCGTTCGATACCGGGCGTCGGGTCAGCGACGCGGCGGCGACCGAGGCGTTGTCGATGATCCGGCACACGATCATGTCTGCGGTGTCCTCCGGAACCTCGACCGGGTCGGTCGCAACCTCCGCGATCCTCCACGCGAGATGCTCTTCCTTCGGGAATTCTTCCGCGGACCGATGGGTGCGTACGAGTTGCGTCTTCACTGGAATCCTCCGAATGTCGGTGCTTCGATTTGCACGCTACGCAGGCTTAGCGAGGTTGGAAATGCCCTGCAATTGACTATTTTTGCGAAACCCATCGAGCAAAATTGCGAATGTTGCGAAAGCGCCTGATGTTAAGATTCGCTGCCATGCAGAAGATGTACGCCGGGGCACGTCTGCGTCGGCTGCGGGAGGAACGTGGAATGACCCAGACCGCGCTCGCGACCACCCTCGGGTTGTCCACCAGCTACGTCAATCAACTCGAGAACGACCACCGCCCCCTCACCGTGCCGGTGCTCTTGCGATTGAACTCGATGTTCGACCTCGACATAGCGTTCTTCGCTGCCGACACCGACGCTCGGCTGCTCGCAGACCTCCAGGAGGTACTCGCGGAGAACCCCGATACCACTGCCGTCTCCGCTGCCGAGATCGACGAACTGTTGTCGCGCACCCCGTTCGCGGCGCGCGCACTGGTATCACTGCACCGCCGGTTGCGCGGCGCAACCGAACAACTCGAGCAGATCGCCCCGAATGATCCGGAAGTTGTTGCCGACCAATCGACCACGACACCCTACGAGGAAGTTCGCGACTTCTTCTACGACCGGCGCAACCACATCGCCGAACTCGACGATGCTGCAGAGGAACTGTTCACTACTCGGGGGCTGACTGTCGGCGGACTCGATCTGCAACTCAGCGGCCTGCTGCAGGAGGAACACGGCGTCACCGTCATCATCCGCACCGACGAACCCGACCGGATCGGACCGAAGCGCGTCTACGACCCGGTCACGAAGGTTCTGACCCTCGCACGACGCCTGACCCCGGGCCAACGCGCATTCCAGCTTGCGACGCAACTCGCATTCATCGCGTATACCGGCACTGTCGACGCGATCGTCGCTGGGGCGGCGGCGTTGCCCGAACGCTCACGTGCCCTTGCCCGTGTCGGGCTGGCCAACTACTTCGCCGGCGCACTGATCCTGCCGTACACCCAGTTCCTTCGCGCTGCCGAGGCCCTGAGCTACGACGTCGACCTTCTCTGCGCGAAGTTCGAGGTGGGATTCGAGACCGTGTGCCATCGGCTGTCGACACTGCAACGCCCCGGTCGACGCGGAGTGCCGTTCTTCTTCGTTCGTACCGACCGCGCGGGCAACATCTCGAAGCGACAGTCCGCCACAGCTTTCCACTTCTCCCGCGTGGGCGGCAGTTGCCCATTGTGGGTGGTGCACGACGCGTTCACCTCGCCCGGTCGTATCCTGACACAGGTGTCTCAGATGCCGGACGGTCGCACCTACTTGTGGATCGCCCGCACCACCCACGAGAGCGCACCCGGATACCTCGGAGCCAAACGGGATTTCGCGATCGGTCTCGGATGTGATCTCGGCTACGCCGGCAAACTCGTCTACTCTCGAGGGTTGCGTCTCGACGATCCCGACACAACCGTGCCCATCGGTGCAGGCTGCAAGGTGTGCGATCGTCCGTCGTGCACCCAGCGCGCGTTTCCGCATTTGGGTCGCTCAATCTCGATCGACGAGAACAACGCGGGACTCGTGCCGTACTCCGCTTCGGAGAGCCGGTGAGATGCGCGACGAACGATACCTCGATCACGAGACTCACTGGTGGGCGCAGGCCGATTGCCGGTTCTTCGGCCCGTCGCCGTTCTTCGGACCGGATACCGAAACCCCCACCGAGCGACTCCGGCGCGAGAACCACGCCAAGCGAATCTGCGCGGGATGCCCGGTTGTCGACGAATGCCTTCGATACGCGGTCGACACCGGCGAACAGTTCGGGATCTGGGGTGGCACTTCGGCACGGGAAAGAAGAGCACTCACCCGTGCGTGATTTCGGCAGCCAGGACTACCAGAATCACGCACGGGCAGCGGAGCTGCCCAACCTGTGGTAGCGAATCGCGGGGACGCCCTCGTCGACTGTCACCGTGGCGCGCACCCCGTACACCTGCTCGATGAGAGCGGTGGTCAGCGCGTCGTACGGTGTGCCGTGCGCAACAATTCTTCCTTTCGAGAGCACCACGACCCGATCGCAGAACATCGCTGCGAGATTGAGATCGTGCAATGCCACGTAACTGGTTACCGGAAGGGCCGCGACCCGTTCGAGAATGTCGAGCTGGTGCTGGATGTCGAGGTGGTTCGTCGGCTCGTCCAGTAGCAGTTCTTCGGGTTCCTGCGCGAGAGCGCGGGCGATCTGCGCTCTCTGACGTTCCCCACCCGACATCGAGCGCCACAACCGGTCGGCGAACTCGGTCATCCCCGTCACGGCGAGGGCACGGTCGATGGCGTGCGCGCCGCCGTCATCGCGTCCGAACACGTCGGTACGCGGAATCCTGCCGAGGCGCACCACATCCCGTACCCTGATATCGACCTCGGTGTGCGCGTGTTGTCCGACCATCGCGACTCGGCGTGCCAGAGCGCGGCGACCGAGGCTCCCGATGTCTGCTCCGTCGAGAGTCACGGACCCGCCATCGGGACGATCGATTCCTGCGAGCAAGCGCAGCAACGACGATTTACCCGACCCATTCGGCCCCAGCAACCCGATCGTCTCCCCGGGCGCAGGGTGGATCGTCACGTTGTCGATCACGAGATTCCCACCGCGGCTCCACCGCAGCGACTTCGCTGAGAGTGTCACGGCGCACTCCTCGTACGGAACAGGATCAGCGCGAAGGCCGGAACCCCGATCAGTGCGGTCACCACACCCACCGGTACCTCCTGCGGCGCGAACACGGTACGGGCCACCGCATCCACCCACACCATGAACACCGCACCCACCACAGCGGTGACCGGCACCAAATGGCTGTGCCGGGGACCGACCAGGAATCGTGCCGCGTGCGGCAGGACGAGCCCGACGAATCCGATCGCACCCGCGGCACTCACCAGCACGGCGGTGATCAACGCAGTCACGACCAGGAACATCAACCGCGTCCGGCCCACCGAGATACCGAGCGTCGCGGCGGTCGACGAACCGAATGTGAATGCGTCCAGAGACGATGCCCTGACCAGACATACGACAATGCCCAGCGCACACACCGAACCGCAGAGCGCCACATCGCTCCACGTGGCGCCGGACAGCGACCCCAGCAACCAGAACAGCACCCCCCGTGTCCGTTCCGCGTCAGCAGACGAGATGACGATGAACGACGTCAACGCCGAGAACAGCTGAGTTCCTGCGACGCCCGCGAGGACAACGCGCGAGGTACCTCCGCCCGCGCCGGTGGCGAGCAACAGCACGAGCGCGAACGACACGAGCGCGCCGAGGAAAGCACCGCCCGACAACGACACGGCACCGCCGCCGATGCCGAGCACCGCGACCATCACGGCACCCGTTGATGCACCCGACGAAATCCCCAAGACGAACGGATCCGCCAGTGGGTTGCGCAGCAGCGACTGCATGATCACGCCGCACACCGCAAGACCGGCGCCGCACACCGCAGCCAGCAGAGTCCGCGGCAGTCTCAACTCCCAGACGATTCCCTCACGGATCGCGCTGACCGAACTGTCGGCGAACCCCAACCGGTCGAAGATGACCGCATACACGTCCGGCACAGAGAGTTCGGCCGGGCCGATCGTGACGGTCACTGCGATCGACAACGCCAGTACCACCAGCCCCACCGCGACGACAACCGCCGCGACCGGGACCCGCTTGACAGGCGACCGATACGTCGTCGCCGGCCTCATCAGCCCGCGAGATTCCACTCGCGCAGCGCGTCGGCGACCTTCTCGATTCCGTCGATCGTACGGATCGAGGGGTTCATGTCGGCGCCGTTGACGACGATGTACCGCTGGTTCTGCACGGCAGTCAGACGCTGGGTGACCGGATTCGATTCGAGGAATTCGATCTTGCTGTCCAGCGCGTCACCCGCGATGCTGCGCCGGCTCAGGTCTCCGAGAACCAGAGCAGTGGGGTCACGGTCGAGAATCGACTCCCAGCTCACCTGCGGCCACTCGTTCGTGGTGTCGTCGAAGACGTTCGTTGCACCGACGGAGTTGGTGATGATGCCCGACGAACCGCAGCAACCCGCGACATACGGGGTGGCGGTGTCGGCGAACCAGTATGCGAGCGTCACCCCGGAGCCGTCGACCTCACCCGCGGCGGTCTCGTACCGCTGCTCGAGCTCGGCGACGAACTCTTCACCACGCTCGGTGACATCGAAGATCGCGGCGAGTTCCCGGATCTCCTTGTACACCGCGTCCATGGTCAGCGGCTCAGTGCGGTTGCCATCGGAGTTGACACTGTTGTCGTCCTTACCCTCGCAGTCGGTGGGCGACAGGTAGGACGGAACACCGAGCTGTTCGAACTGTTCCGCCGCCGCGACCCCACCCTCGCCGAGGGTGCCGCCGAACGACGCCGACACGAAGTCCGGTTCAGTATCGAGCACCACTTCGAACGACGGATTGTTGTCGGCCAGGCGCGGCACCTTCTCGTTCTCGGCAGCGAGGTTGTCGCGCACCGGGTCGGTCCAGGTGGCGGTACCCACCATGCGTTCGGCCAGGCCGAGCGACAGCAGGATCTCCGTCGATCCCTGGTTGAGCGACACGGCCCGCTGCGGTGGGGCGTCGACTGTGAGCTCACGGCCACAATTCTGGATGGTCAACGGGTAGTTCGTCGACTCTGGCGCGGCGCCGGCCTCCTGCTGATCGGCGGCATCCGGGTCGGGGTCGCTCGACGAGCAACCGGTCAGCGTCATCGCAGCCGCGACAAGTGCTACGCCTGCACGCAGCACCCTTCGCCGCCTCTTTCGGGCAGCAAGAATCGAATTGATCATGTCCATCCTCGTGGTCGAGCTCCGGCCGACGCAGGTGTCCTGACTCCCGGATCAACGCTCTCCCCCGGCCTTCCAACCCATACGGGTCGTGGCCATGAGATCGGGGGTTTGCTCCTCGGTCACAGTTGCGGGACAGTCCCGGATTCACACCGGTGTTCCCTACGTCGGTTCGAACAGTACAAGACCAGGCCATATTCGCAAGAATGGGGAGCACGGAACAGAATTACTCGTTTCGTGAACGGTTCCCCCGGCTGGACGGACGAGGTCGGCGCGACCCTGCCGTGCCCTGCAACGGACGCCGATCCTGCACCTGATTCCGACAAGGACCGACGCCGCTACCGACCCGGGGTTTACCCTGGTTATCGACACCTTCCACCGGGTCGAGCAGGGGCGGCCATAATGGCTTCTCGTGTGGTCGAACGAGGAGGCATCGCGTGAGTGACAACCTGTCGGCCTACCGGAGAGACTTCGCGCGGATCGAGAAGCGGATCGCCGGGGAGTTCGACCCAGGGCGACGACGCTGGGTGCTCGCCGGGTGCATCGCGCTGCTGATCGTCGGGCTTCTGCTTCCACAGACGTCGTCGGCCTGGTCGTGGACAGTTCTCGCGGGCTGGTTCGGCGACAGTGCCGCGGTATCGATGCTGATGCGGGTCTTCATGACGTTGACCGTGGTGTTCGGTGTGCTGGTCTCTTCTGCCGCGCTGTGTCTGCGCCGCTGGCGGCTGGCGTCGGCGGCGATGCTCGGCTCCGGGCTCGCGTCGCTGTTCGGCCTGCTGGGCTACTGGTCGCAGGCGGGGATGATCGCCGACGGGCCGCACGCACCGGGCATCGGCATGGTCTTGAACTGGCTCGTCATGATCGCGATGACCTCGCAGTGGCTACCGATCGTCCTCAGCCAGTCCCCCACCGACACGCGTCCGCGGCCCACGCTGATCCGGTCTCACTGACCCCGATCATTCTGCGCGGCTGATTCTGCACAGCTGCTGTGCAGCTCATTCTGCCCAGCTGCTGTGCAGCTCATTCTGTCCAGCGCAGCAGGTAGGTGTCCATCACCCAGCCGCGCGCGGCCTTGGCCCGAGCCCGCGCAGAGTCGATGGCATCGAGCACGTCACCCAAGCGTCCCGCGACAGTCTCCTCGTCGCTCGTCCCCAGATTCGCTCCCCACCAGATGTCCCAATCGCCGGCAAGGTCGCGGCAGGCGAGCTGACCGTCCAGCATGACAACGATATTGTCGGCGCCCGACGCAACTTCCGCGCCGAGGCGCCGGCCGGTGGTGATCGTGATCGGTCCGCCGATCCTGTTGAACACCAGCCGATGTCGGGCAGCCAGAAGTTGGATGCTGCTCACGCCGGGCACAACGTCGTAGTCGATGTCCAGCACACCGCGATCGCGGATACGTTCGACGACTCGGATGGTGCTGTCGTACAGGCTCGGATCGCCCCACACCAGGAATCCGACCGTCTCGTCGTCGCGGACCTCCGCGCGCAGCACCGCCTCGTACGCGTGCGCCCGGGCCGCGTGCCAGTCGCGCACCTCTGCCCCGTACTGCTCGGGTGCGCGGTCACGCGGCGGGTCGGGCACCACGATGGTGCGATACCGCCCGGTGGCGTGGCGACCGAGAATCTGTTCGCGCACTGTCACGAGATCGTCCACACCGCGCTGCTTGTCGGCGACGAGGAACACGTCGACGCTCTCGAGCGCTTTGATGGCCGCGACTGTGAGATCGTCCGGACCACCCGGTCCGATCCCGATCAGCCGCAACCTCATCCGCGATCCTCGAGATCACCTTCGACGTCGAGATAGGCCTGCTGCAGAGCCTTCAGCGTTTCCGGGTCGGGTTCGGCCCACAATCCGCGGTCGGCGGCCTCGGTGAGTCGTTCGACGATGCCGCGCAGCGCCCACGGGTTGGCCTCGCGCAAAAACTGCTGATTCTCCTGGTCGAGTGCGTAGTTCTGCGCCAGCGACTCGTACATCCAGTCCTCGACAACCCCGGCGGTTGCGTCGTACCCGAACAGGTAGTCGACGGTCGCGGCGAGTTCGAACGCACCCTTGTAGCCGTGCCGGCGCATCGCGGAGATCCACCGGGGGTTGACGACGCGCGCGCGGAACACGCGCGCGGTCTCTTCGCTGAGCGACCGGGTGCGCACGGTGTCGGGGATCGTCGAGTCTCCGATGTACGCCTTGGGGTCGTTGCCCGTGAGCGCACGCACGGTAGCGACCATGCCACCGTGATACTGAAAGTAGTCGTCGGAGTCCGCGATGTCGTGTTCGCGCGTATCGGTGTTCTTGGCGGCCACGGTGATCCGGCGGTAGTTGGCACGCATGTCGTCGGCAGCGGCGACGCCGTGCAGGTTGCGTCCGTACGCGAATCCGCCCCATGCGGTGTACACCTCGGCGAGGTCGGCATCGGTGCGCCAGTTTCCGGAATCGATGAGTTGCAGGATTCCGGCACCGTACGAGCCGGGCTTGGATCCGAAGATGCGGCGCACCGCGCGGTCGGCGTCGCCGTGCTCGGCCTCGTCGCGTGTGGCGTGGGCGCGCACATAGTTCAGATCCTCGGGTTCGTCGAGGGCGGCGACCATGCGGATCGCGTCGTCGAGCATGCCGATCACGTGCGGGAACGCGTCGCGGAAGAACCCGGAGATGCGCACGGTGACGTCGATGCGCGGTCGGCCGAGTTCCTCGAGCGGCACGACGGTGAGTTCGCGGACGCGACGGGATTCGGGGTCCCATTCGGGGCGCACACCGATGAGCGCAAGCACCTCGGCGATGTCGTCGCCGGCGGTGCGCATCGCGGAGGTGCCCCATACCGACAGTCCCACCGACTGCGGGTACTCACCGGTATCGGCGAGATACCGCTCGATCAGTGCGTTCGCGAGCGCAACACCCGTGTCGTAGGCGAGGCGGCTCGGCACAGCCTTGGGGTCGACGGTGTAGAAGTTGCGGCCGGTGGGCAGCACGTTGACCAGGCCGCGCAACGGGGAGCCCGACGGCCCGGCGGGAACATATCCGCCGTCGAGGGCGTGCAGGACGGCATCGAGTTCGTCGGTGGTCTGCGCGAGGCGCGGAACCACCTGTTCGGCGGCGAAGGTCAGCACGCGCGACACCTCGTCGTCGGTGTGGCCGAGAACCGATTCGACTGTGGCCGAGGCGGTATCGACATTCCAGCCGCCGTCTTCCATCGCCTGCACGAGCGCACGAGCCCGCGTTTCGATCGCATCGACCTCGGTCAGCGGTGCGTCGGTCTTCAGTCCGAGTGCGGTCCGCAGGCCGGGCACGGCGTGGCTCTTGCCACCCCACACCTGTGCGGCGCGCAGGATCGAGAGCACCAGGTTGACGCGTGCTTCGCCCTCGGGGGCCGCGCCGAGCACGTGCAGTCCGTCGCGGATCTGAGCGTCCTTGACCTCGCACAGCCAGCCGTCGACGTGCAGCAGGAAATCGTCGAACTCGGCGTCGTGCGGCCGGTCGGCGAGGCCGAGGTCGTGGTCGAGTTTCGCGGCTTGGATGAGTGTCCAGATCTGCGCGCGGATCGCGGGCAGTTTTGCGGGGTCCATCGCCGCGATGTTGGAGTATTCGTCGAGCAGTTGCTCGAGCCGTGCGATGTCTCCGTAGGATTCCGCGCGGGCCATCGGCGGGATCAGGTGATCGACGATCGTGGCGTGTGCGCGACGTTTGGCCTGCGCGCCCTCGCCGGGGTCGTTGACCAGGAACGGGTAGATCAGCGGCAGGTTCCCGATGGCGGCGTCGGTCGCGCATGATGCGGACATCCCCGCATTCTTTCCGGGCAGCCACTCCATCGAGCCGTGCTTACCGAGGTGGACGACCGCGTCGGCACCGAACCCCTGCTCGACCCAACGGTATGCGGCGAGGTAATGGTGCGACGGTGCCATGTCGGGATCGTGGTAGATCGCAACCGGGTTCTCACCGAATCCGCGCGGCGGCTGGATCATGAGGACGACATTGCCGGCCTGCAACGTGGCCAGGACGATCGCGTCCCCGTCGACGAACAACGAACCGGGCGCGGGCCCCCACGCCTCGGTCATCGCATCGGTGAGCTCGGCGGGTAGGTCCTTCGTCCATTCCACGTAGTCGGATGTGGTGACCCGCACCGGGTTACCGGCGAGCTGGTCGGCGGTGAGCCATTCCTCGTCCTGCCCACCTGCGTCGATCAGCGCATGGATCAGGGCATTTCCAGCTGCAGTGTCGTCGAGTTCGGGGTCGTCGTCGAAGTTCATGCCGGGGAAACCGGCGCCGAGGTCGTAACCGATGTCGCGCAGTGCGCGCAGCAGCTTGATCGCCGACACCGGGGTATCGAGACCGACGGCATTGCCGACGCGGGAATGTTTGGTGGGATACGCCGACAGCATGATCGCGATCCGCCGGTCCGCCGGCGGGACATGCCGCAGCCGGGCGTGCGCGACGGCAATGCCTGCCACGCGGCGGCAGCGTTCCGGGTCGGTGACGTAGCGAGGCAGGCCGTCGGAGTCGAGTTCCTTGAACGAGAACGGCACCGTGATGATGCGGCCGTCGAATTCGGGAACCGCGATCTGGGTCGCGGAGTCGAGCGGGGACACACCGTCGTCGGAGTCCGCCCAGCTGTCGCGGCTCCACGTCAGGCACAAGGCCTGCAGAATCGGAATATCGAGCGCAGCAAGGGCTCCCACATCCCACGCCTCGTCCTCACCGCCGGCACTCACCGTGGCGGGCTTGGTGCCGCCGGCGGCAAGGACGGTCACGACGAGCGCATCGAGGCTGCCGAGTTCGGCGAGCAGGTCGTCGGAAGCACCACGAAGCGAGGCGCAGTGCACGACCACGCCCTGTGCCCTACCTGTCGCGTCGATCGCGTCGGCCAGATCGTGCGCGAACTGCACGTTTCCGCTGGTGTGGTGGGCGCGGTAGAACAGCACCCCCACCCGCGGCAGCGACTCGTCGCCGGGCGTGGGCCGGTCGAGTACACCCCATTCAGGTAGTTCGGCGGGCGGCTCGAAGCCTTCACCGCCGAGCAGCACGGTGTCCGACAGGAACGCGTGGAGCTGCGCAAGGTTGGCGGGGCCGCCGTGGGCGAGATAGCGATGCGCCTCGGCAGCGGTCCCGATCGGCACCGTCGAGTAGCTCATGAGCTCGGCGTCCGGTGTCTGTTCACCACCCAGGACGACGATCGGAACTCCCCGTGCGAGGACGGCGTCGAGCCCGTTCTGCCAGGACCTGGCAGAGCCGAGAATCCGCACGATGACCAGGTCGGCGCCGTCGAGGAGTCCGCTCAGGTCTGCGTCGACGTCGAGGCGCGACGGGTTCCCCACCGCCCAGTCGGCGCCGCTCGAGCGGGCCGACAGCAGGTCGGTGTCCGATGTCGACAGCAAAGCGAGGCGCGTCACGACGCAACCCGAAACTCGAGGCACACGGCCATGTTCAGTCTCCAAAACCCTCGTGGACGTACTCATGCCGTGGCCGGTCTCCTGGCTGGCGGATCATCGCTACTGCGCCGACCTTCCCGGACTGTCGTCCAGTGGTCTCCGTTCCGGCAGGCCGGTACGGACGAGGGCGAGCAACTACCCGCTCACAGTGGCGAGGGCCGCGCCGGTTTCTCACCGGCTTCCCGTAACCACGGCGTCGCCAGCGTAGCGCACCATTTTCTGAGGATGTGCAACCATATGGTCCCGTGGAGCACGTCTCGCCCGATCTTCCCCCCGACCGCTGCCCCGGGCTGCTGCGACCGCATGTCGCAGCCGACGGGGCGCTGGTGCGTGTGCGCGCCGCCGGGGGCCGTGTTCCGTCCGGCGGGCTCGGGCGGCTCTCGGCTGCGTCGCAGGAATTCGCCGACGGCGACGTGCACCTCACCTCGCGAGGAAATCTGCAGGTCAGAGGTGTCGCTCTCGATGAGAGCGGCAACGTGCCCTCGGGGCTCACCGACGAAATCGTGGCCGCCGGTTTCCTGCCGTCGCCGACGCACGAGCGAGTGCGCAACGTGGTCGCATCGCCGTTGTCGGGGCTCCTCGGCGGGGTCGCCGATATCAGGCCACTGATCGGTGCTCTCGATAAGGCACTGTGCGCGCAGCCGGCGCTCGCCGACCTACCGGGCCGGTTCCTGTTCGGCATCGACGACGGTCGCGGTGATGTTGCCGCACTCCGCTGCGATCTCGCGGCCATCGCGACGGACTCCGCGGCGATACGAATCGTGATCGGCGAGCTGAACGGCCCGACCGTACCGACGTCGCAGGTCGTCGATACCCTGATCGGTTTGGCGTTGGAGTTCGCGCGGGCACGCGGGACGCGCTGGCACGTGCGGCAGCTACCGGGGCGCGGCGCCGAACTCGGGGGCTCCGGCCGGGCTCCCGCGTTCCCGTTGTATGCGATGCCCTACGGAGCACTCGTCGGTGCCGTCTCGGCGCTGGTCCCGCTGGGAATCCTGTCGCCGTCGATGGCGACGGCACTACCCGACGACGACGTGATCGTCACCCCGTGGCGCGGCCTCGTGCTTCCTTCCGACACCGATCCGGCCGCGTTGTCCGGCGCCGGATTCGTGTTGTCGGATGACTCCCCGTGGCCCCGGGTCACCGCATGCACCGGATCTCCCGGGTGTAGCCTCGCCCGAGGTGACACCCGGGCACTTGCCCGTCGCACCGTCACTTCCGGCACCGCAGCAGACCGTCTACATATCGTCGGCTGCGAACGCGCCTGCGGTGCACCGAATTCCCCGCACACCCTCGTTTTCGCCAACCGCTCGACGTCACACAGGAGCTCTACGTGACCCTTCAGCCACCACCACGCCGCTACGAGTACGAGACGGACGGCGCGCACATCTATGTCCGTTCGTTCGCAACGATCCGCGCCGAATCCGACCTCGCGGCGATCCCGGGCGACGCCGAGAAGGTCGCGGTGCGGATGATCCACGCGAGCGGCCAGACCGACCTGGCGAAGGACCTGGTGATCCATCCCGATCTGGTATCTGCGGCCCGTACGGCCCTGAACGCAGGGGCACCGATCTTGGCCGATGCGAATATGGTCGCCGCCGGGGTCACCCGTACCCGGCTACCGGCGGACAACGACGTGCTGTGCCTCCTCGGCGATCCTCGGGTGCCGGAACTCGCGCACCGGTGGAACACCACCCGCTCGGCCGCAGCCGTGTCGCTGTGGGCCGACCGGCTCGAGGGCGCGGTCGTCGCGATCGGCAACGCACCCACCGCGCTGTTCCACCTACTGGAGCTGCTCGATGCCGGCGCACCGCGTCCCGCGGCGATCGTCGGTGTACCCGTCGGGTTCATCGGCGCCGCCGAATCCAAGGACGCCTTGATCGCACACGACCTGCAGATCCCGCATCTCGTGGTGCGGGGACGACGGGGTGGATCGGCCATGGCGTCGTCGGCGCTCAACGCATTGGCTCAGGAGCAGGAATGACCGGCAGGATCTACGGAGTCGGGCTCGGTCCCGGCGACCCGGAACTCATCACTCGTAAGGCCGCGCGCTTGATCGCCGAGGCCGACGTGATCGCCTATCATTCGGGCACGCACGGCCGCTCGATCGCGCGCGGTATCGCTGCCGAGTTGATTCCGCACGACGTGGTCGAGGAAAAGCTGGTGTATCCCGTCACCGTCGGCACCACGGATCATCCGGGCGGGTACGACGGGGCGATCGCCGATTTCTACGACGAGTGCGCTGCGCGTCTTGCCGTCCATCTCGACGCCGACCGCACCGTCGTCGTGTTGTGCGAGGGAGATCCGCTGTTCTACGGATCGTACATGTACCTTCACGATCGGTTGTCGAAAAGTTATGCAGCCGAGGTTGTTCCCGGTGTCACATCGTTCTCGGCCGCGGCGGCCGCAGCCGCGGAACCGCTTGTGCGCCGCACCGATGTACTCACCATCCTCCCGGGAACCCTTCCCGAGCCCGAATTGGCACGGCGACTGGCCGATACCGACGGCGCGGTCATCATGAAACTGGGCCGCACCTTCGAATCAGTGCGAAGCGCCCTGGAACAGTCCGGGCGACTCGACGACGCCGTGTACGTCGAGCGCGCAACGATGGACGGGCAACGCATCGACCCGGCCGCAGACGTGGATCCCGATACGGTGCCGTACTTTTCGGTGATCCTCGCTGCCGGCGACAAGGCTCCCCGCAACCGCGGGATGATCGACCGATCCCGCCCCGTCACGCCCGCGGCCGAAGCCTCGGTCGAGACACACGAATTGCTGGTGATCGGACTCGGCCCCGCCGACGAGAGATGGCTCACCCCCGAGGCATCGGCGGCGCTCGCGTCGGTCGATCACATCGTCGGGTACGGGCCGTATGTCGATCGGGTACCGGTACGTCCCGGTCTGCAACGGCATTCGAGTGGGAACACCGTCGAGGTCGACCGCGCCAGGTTCGCGCTCGAGTTGGCATTGTCCGGTGAGAAGGTGGCCGTGGTGTCGGGCGGCGACGCGGGGGTGTTCGGGATGGCGTCGGCGGTGTTCGAAGCCGCGCAGGATCAGAAGTACTCCTCTGTGCCGATCCGTGTGCTGCCGGGTGTGTCGGCGGTGCAGGCCGTCGCAGCCCGCGCGGGCGCACCCATCGGCGGGGATTTCGCGGTCGTGAGCCTGTCGGATCGGATCAAGCCGTGGAGTGTGATCGAGAAGCGACTCGCCGCGATCGCAGGAGCCGATCTCGTACTGGGGATCTACAATCCCGCGTCTCGGTCGCGGACGACGCAGGTCGCCGACGCGCGTTCGCTGTTCCTGCAGTATCGGCCGGGCGACACCGTCGTCGTGATCGGGCGGGACGTGGGCAGGCCGGGTGAGTCGCTCGAGGTCACCACCCTGGAGAAGCTGGATCCCGCGAGCATCGACATGAAGTGCCTGCTCATCATCGGCGCGACGGGGACGTCGAGCGCACCGTCAGGCGCAGTGTGGACCAAACGGTCCGTGGAAGTCGACTGACACCACGTGTTCGAGACTTTCCGCCTATGACCAGGGTTTCCGTTGGTTCTGAGCCAACGGAAACCCTTGCGGGCGGAGGAACCTTTCTTGGTTGCCCCGCCGAAGGAGTCGTGTACCGCCCGACCCCGAGACACGTCCATTTCCGCGACGTCACACGGCCCATCCGGACCTCACACCAGCGAGAAGCACATGCTCTCTTGAAGAGAATGTGATTGACACCTCACTCCGAAGGGTGCTAGACACTTGCTCAGCATCCACCGAAGGTCGAGGTGAGAATTTCCGTGACGAGACCCAGCATTTCCGCGTACGTCGGGACCCGCATCAAGCGAGTCGAAGACCCCCGACTCTTGACCGGCGCCGGCAGGTTCGTCGACGACGTGACACGTCCCGGCATGCTCCACGCATGCTTTGTGCGCAGCCCATTCGCACGCGCCCGGATCGTCGACATCGACGTCTCCGAGGCTCTCGCACTCGACGGCGTCCACGCGGTGTACCTCGCCGCCGACCTCGCACCCGGAATCCACGAGCAGACCTACGCGCTCGACGGTCCGTACATGCCGGCCCTGAACTGGCCGCCGCTCGCCGAAGACGAAGTGCGTTTCGTCGGCGATCCCGTCGCACTGGTCGTGGCCCGCGATCGATACATCGCGGAGGACGCCGTGGAACTCGTCGCAGTCGACTACGAGGCGCTGACACCGGTCGTCGACTACACCACCGCCGATCGGGCCGACGAACTGGTCCACGCCGCGCACCCCGCGAATATCGCCGCGGCCATGGGGGGCCCACCCCCCGAGGAACTCGCGACGACGTTCGACGAGGCAGCCCACGTGGTCACCCGAACCATCCACCAGCAGGCCTACATCGCGGTCCCCATGGAGACCCGCGGCCTCATCGCCGAGTGGTCGGCCGGGGAGATGACCGTCTGGGCCTCCACCCAATCCCCGCACGAAGTCCGTGGTTTCACCGCCCGCCTCCTCGGACTCGATGAGCACAGCGTCCGAGTGATCATGCGCGACACCGGTGGAGGCTTCGGCCAGAAGGTCGTTCCGCAGCGCGAGGACGTCGCCGTACTGCTCGCTGCCAGGAAGCTTCCGGCCGCGCTGAAATGGATCGAGGATCGGCAGGAACACATGATGTCGGCCGGCGTGGCCCGCCAGGAATGCGGCGATGCGCGTTTCGCGTTCGACGCCGACGGCACGCTGCTCGGCGCCTCGATCGACCACATCCAGAATGTGGGCGCCTACCCGATTCCGTCGCCGGTGACGTCCGGGGCGGTCGTCGGGATGCTGTTCCCCGGACCCTACCGTGTGCCCGCCGCCGCATTCTCGATGAAGCTGACATACACGAACACCGTCGGCCGGGTCGCGTACCGCGGGCCGTGGCAGTTCGAATCCATGGCGCGCGAGATGCTGCTCGACGTCGCGGCACGTCAGATGGATATCGACCCCGTCGAACTCCGGCGACGCAACATGCTCAGCGCCGCAGACCTACCGCTCGCCAACCCGCTGGGCATGCCGTACAACGACTCGACGCCGCTCGAAACGTTCGAGCACGCCCTGTCGATCCTCGACTACGACGCATTCCGGCGGGAGCAGGAACGCGCACGCACCGAGGGTCGCTACATCGGGGTCGGCACCTGCACCTACATCGAACCCACCACGGGTGCAACGCCGTTCCACGCCACCGAAGGTGCGACGATTCGCATCGAACCCTCGGGCAAGGTGAACGTCTACGTTGCCGGCGGGTCGTCGGGTAACAGTCTCGAGACCGCCGCCGTGCAGCTCACAGCCGATGCGCTCGGAGTCGACATCGCCGACGTCCACACCATCCAGGGCGACACGGCGATCACCCCGTTCGGCGCCGGAACCGGTGGCAGCCGCTCCGGCTCGATGATCGCGGGAGCAGTGCGGGAAACCGCATCGGTGCTGCGCGACCGGATTCTTGCCATCGCCGCACACAAACTCGAAGCCGCGGCCGACGACATCGAGTTCGTCGGCAGCCGCGCGACGGTGCGTGGCGTCCCGAACGTCGGGATCACATTGAAGGAGATCGCCGAGATCTCCTACTTCCAGGCCGAGACCCTGCCGCCCGGTGTACCTCCGGGACTCGAATCCAGCGGTCGCTACCACTCGCCGTCCATGATGTTGTGGGCCAACGCCACCCACGTCTGCACATGCGAGGTCGACATCGAGACGGGAGCGGTGAAGATCCTCCGGTTCATCGTCGGCGAAGACTGCGGTCCGATGATCAACCCCGACATCGTCGAAGGCCAGATCTACGGTGGCACCGTCCAGGGAATCGGCGGCGCCCTCTACGAGCATCTGGCGTACGACGACGACGGCAACCCCGTGACCACCACGTTCATGGACTATCTGCTTCCCACCACCGACACCGTCCCCGACATCGAGATCGGGCACGTCGAATCGCCCAGCGCCGGACCCGGCGGCTACAAGGGTGTCGGTGAGGGCGGCGCGATCGGAGCGTCCCCGGCCGTGGTCAACGCGGTCGCCGATGCGTTGGCCCCCTTCGGAGTGGAAGTGACCCGCTTGCCCCTGTCCCCCGCCACCATCATCGCGATGCTCGACGAGGTCCGGGCGGTGAAGGCATGAAGCCCTCGCCGTTCGACTATCACGCACCCGGTACCGCTACCGACGCGGTCGAGCTCATCGCCGAACTGGGCGACGAAGCGAAGTTCATCGCGGGTGGACAGAGCCTGATGCCGATGCTCAACCTGCGGCTGGCTGTGTTCGATCACCTCGTGGACCTGCGCAAACTCGCGGAACTGCGCGGCATCGAACAGCGCAGCGACGCGGTGTGGATCGGCGCGGGCACCACGCACGCGACAGTCGGCCGGTCCGCCGAACTCGAGGCCGCGGTCCCGCTGCTGTCCCGCGCGACACCGTTGATCGGCCACTTCCAGATCCGCAACCGCGGCACCCTCGGAGGGTCCATCGCGCACGGCGACGGCGCAGCCGAATACCCCGCGGTCGCATTGGCGCTGGACGCCGAGATCGAGGCTTTGTCTCCACGAGGTCGCCGCACCATCCCGGCCTCGGAATTCTTCACGGGGATGTGGACCACCGATCTCGACGCCGACGAGTTGCTCACCGGAGTGAACTTCCCGACGTGGAGCGGGCGCTCCGGATTCGCGATCGAGGAATTCGCTCGACGCGCCGGCGACTTCGCACTCGCCGGCGCAGCAATCGCGATCCGCCTCGATCCCGCATCGGCCCTCGATCGATGCGCGATCACGCTGTTCGGTGTAGCACCCACGCCCGTCCGCGTCACCGCCGTGGAGTCGGAACTTCTCGGCCGGAGCATCAGCGACATCGATGCCGACGAGGTCGGACGAAGCGCACTCGGTTCGCTCGACACGGTCTCCGACGACCTGCACGGCCCCGCCGCCTACCGCCGGCGGGTGGGGGCGACGATCACAGCACGTGCATGGCGTCGCGCGGTGGACGAGGCAACAGCTCGGGAGGGGTTCGCATGACCAATGTAGACATCGAGGTTCATGTCAACGGACGTTCGCGCCGCCACTCGGTGCCGCCGCGACTGACCCTCGCCGACTACCTACGCGTCGACTGCGGCCTCACCGGAACACATCTCGGCTGTGAACACGGTGTGTGCGGTGCGTGCACGGTCCTGCTCGACGGCGAGGCCGTACGCGCGTGCCTCGTCTTCGCGGTGCAGGCCGACGGCGCCGAGGTCACCACCATCGAAGCCATGGCGTCCGACGACGGCACACTGTCGCCGGTCCAGGCCGCGTTCCGAGATCACCACGGTCTCCAATGCGGTTTCTGCACACCGGGGTTCATCGTATCGGCCACGGCGTTCCTGGAGGAGAACCCGTCGCCGACCGACGGTGAGATCCGGGAAGCACTGTCCGGGAACATCTGCCGATGCACTGGATATCAGGGAATCATCGCGGCAGTGAAAGCTGCCGCGGCCACCACAACGAATACAGGGGAGCAACAATGACCGGACGGGTCGAAGGCAAAGTCGCGTTCATCACGGGCGCAGCACGGGGTCAAGGCCGTAGTCACGCGGTGAGATTGGCAGAAGAAGGCGCCAACATCATCGCGGTCGACGTCTGTAAGCAGCTCGACGGTGTGCCGATCCCGATGTCGACCCCCGAGGATCTCGAAGAGACCGTTTCGCTGGTCGAGAAGGCGGGCGGCAAGATCCACGCCGCACAGGCCGACGTCCGCGACATGGCCGCGATGCAGGGCATCGTCGACGACGGTGTCGCACAGTTCGGGCGTCTCGACATCATCTGCGCCAATGCGGGTCTCGCGAGCTCGGGTGATCGTCTCGATGCTCTCGACGAAAAGGGCTGGCGCGACATGATCGACGTCAACCTGACCGGAGTATGGGCGACCACGCGCGTCTCGGTGCCGCACATGCGCGAAGCAGGCAACGGTGGCTCGATCATCCTCACCAGCTCCGTCGGCGGCATCCGGGCTCTGCCGAGTGTCGGGCACTACGTCTCCGCCAAGCACGGAATGATCGGCATCATGCGCACCCTCGCCATGGAGCTCGGCGAGGAGAGCATCCGCGTCAACGCCATCTGCCCGACGCAGGTGAGCACCCCGATGCTTCTCAACGAGTCGACATTCAAGATGTTCCGCCCCGATCTCGAGCACCCCACGAAGGACGATTTCGCTCCACTGTCGCAGATGATGCATGTGCTGCCGACCCCGTGGGTGGACGCGATCGACATCAGCAACGCGGTGCTGTTCCTCGCGTCCGAGGAGTCGCGGTTCATCACCGGCGTCACCCTGCCGGTCGACGCCGGCGCGATGCTCAAATAGACCGGTCGCGCGCCGGATCGTAGAGATGTGAACACGCCACGTCGGGTGTGTCCCGGACACCGAGGGCGCGCCCGACGAGGATCACTGCGGTGTGCTTCAACCCCGCAACCTCGACCTTCTCTGCAATGTCGGTGAGCGTACCGCGCAGCACGATCTGATTCGGGCGCGACGCGAACGCCACCACCGCCGCCGGACAGTCCGGACCGTAGGTCTCGGAGAGTTCGGCGGCGAGCGCGCGTATCCGGGTGATGGCCAGGTGCAGCACCAAACTCGCCTCGAGACCGGCGACCCGCGCGAGCGCTTCGGTGTCGGGCATCGACGTCGACCGCGCCTGCGTACGGGTGAGCACGACGGTCTGAACGAGTTCCGGCACGGTCAGTTCCGTGCCGAGCGTCGCCGCGGCAGCCGCGTAGGCCGGGACACCCGGGGTGACGTCCCACCCAACACCTTCGGCGTCGAGACGCCGGGTCTGCTCGGTGAGCGCCGAGTACAGCGACGGGTCGCCGGAGCACAGCCGCACAGCATCGAGTCCGCGGCGGTCGGCATCGACGAGGTGCGCGGTGATCTGCTCGAGGTCGAGATGCTGGGTGTCGATCAGTTCGGCGTCGCCTTTGCAGTGCGCGAGAATCTCGGCGTCGAGATAGGTACCCGCGTACAGCACGACCGGAGCTGTGCGGAGCAGATTGACGGCCCGCAGCGTCAACAAGTCGGCGGCGCCGGGGCCGGAGCCCACGAAATGCACGGTCATTGGTTACCTTTCGTTACACTCCACTGAACGACAGGGCGCAGTGATTGCCACCCGGTGAACGTTCCGATCGATGAGGCCTGTTCGACGGACAACCGCGACAGCTCGCCTCCGCACTTCTTCCACCACGGCACGAGCACGGCCTCGGTCTCGAGGGTCACCGCATGCACCACCAGGCGGCCACCCGGCCGCACTGCCTGCCAGCATGTCTCGATTATTCCGTCCTGGCTACCTCCGCCTCCGACGAAGATCGCGTCGGGTACCTCCAACCCGGACAGCGCCTCTGGTGCACCACCTCTCACGACGAGCAAGGACGGCACGCCGAGCCTGGCGGCGTTGCGCTCGATCGCATCGGCGCGTGCCGGGTCCTTCTCGATCGCGATGGTGCGGCAACGCGGATCGGTGCGAGCCCACTCGATACCGACCGACCCGGCACCGGCTCCCACGTCCCACAACAACTCTCCGGGGCGCGGTGCCAGTGCGCATACCGCGGCAGCCCGGATCGGCCGCTTGCTGAGCTGACCGTCGTTCTCGAAGCAGTCGTCCGGGAGTCCCGGTGTCGTGGCCGACCCGTCGGCGCCGCCGCACTCGATGCACAGCAGACTGAGCTGCGGCGCGGTCGCGTCCACGAGATCGCCCGCGGTGCCGTCGATTCTGTCTTCGTCACCGCCCAGGTTGCCGAGCACTGTCACCGCCGCCTCGGCGAACCCCTCCCCCACGAGCAACCGCGCGATCTCCGCAAGACTCGACGAGTTCGACGTCAGCACGATCAGGCGTCGCCCGCACGTCAGGTAGCGGCGCAGGGCGTCGACGTCGCGGCCGACGAGGGTCACGGTGTCGCATTCCTCGGCTGCCCACCCCATGCGTGCCCGGGCGAGCGCCACCGAGGACACCGCGGGGATCACCTCGACTGCGTCGCTGCCCAGACGACGGAGGAGGGTAGATCCGATGCCCGATACCAAGGGGTCGCCGGACGCAAGCGCCACGACCCTGCCGGGGTGCCGGGCCAGCAGGTCGTCGAGACCGCTGAGCAGCGGGGACGGCCACGGCTCGCGGACTGCGTCGGTCGGCGGGATCATCGCGAGGTGCCGCTCGCCGCCGAGCAGTACGTCGGCGGCGAGCACGTGCTCGCGGCCGGTCGCCGGCACGCTGCTCCAGCCGTCGGCACCGATTCCGACGACGGTGATCCGTGAACCCATGGCCGTGAACACTAACCCGTGGCCCTGGAGGTGGGCGGGTGTGGATAGACTCGGCCGCGGCAAGACACATCGAAGGTGCCCTTCGCAGGGATAATCGGGAAGCCGGTGAGAATCCGGCACAGGCCCGCTGCGGTGACCCGGGAGTCGTCGATCATGCGCGTGAGCGCAGCCACCGGAGCAGTCCGGGAAGGCGATCGCACGACGCTCGACCGGGAAGTCCGAAGACCGGCCTTCGATCGGTTGCCGAAGTGGACATCCCAGCGGGAGCCTGTGGAGGTTGGAGTGCTCGTGTATCCGTTCAGCGCTGTCGTCGGGTCCGACGACCTGGCGCTGGCCCTGACGTTGTGTGCCGTGTCCCCGTCGATCGGCGGAGTGCTGGTGCGCGGAGAGAAGGGCACCGCCAAATCGACCATGGTGCGTGCGCAAGCAGGGCTGTTGCCGCAGGTCGCGGAGGTCGAGGGCTGCCGGTTCGCCTGCGACCCGTCCTCCCCCGATCCGCGCTGCCCCGACGGTCCGCATCCGGCCGGCACGCCGTCGCACATCCGGCCCGCACGGCTCGTGGAGTTCCCCGTCGGCGCGAGCGAAGACCGCGTCACCGGATCTCTGCACCTGGGCAAAGCGCTGGCGGCCCGTACCGCTGAGTACGAGCCGGGCCTGCTCGCGCTCGCACACCGCGGTGTGTTGTACGTCGACGAGGTGAACCTGCTCCACGACCACCTCGTCGACCTGCTGCTCGACGCCGCCGCCATGGGGCGATCGACAGTCGAGCGCGATGGGGTGTCCGTGAGTCACGCCGCCTCGTTCGTGCTGGTGGGAACCATGAACCCCGAGGAGGGTGAGCTCCGGCCGCAGCTCCTCGACCGGTTCGGGCTCGCCGTCGACGTCGCAGCCCCCCGCGACCCGCAGTTGCGCGTCGAGATCGTGCGCCGCCGCCTGGCGTTCGACGCGGACCCCGACTCGTTCGTCGCGCAGTGGGCCGAGGCCGAGCAGGAGTTGTCGCGACGGATCGCCGCGGCCCGCGAGCGGGTGGCGACGGTGCGCCTGGGCGACGACGCTCTGGTGTCGATCGCCGAGATCTGCGCGGCGTTCGGCGTCGACGGTATGCGGGCCGATCTCGTCACCGCCAAGACCGCGGTCGCGCACGCGGCATGGGCCGGTCGCGACGACGTGACCCGCGAGGACGTGGCGGTCGCCGCGAAACTCGCGCTGCCGCATCGGCGACGCCGCAACCCGTTCGACAATCCCGACACCGGCGATGATCTGCTCGACGACTTGCTGAACCGGCCCGATGCGCAACCGGAACCCGACGACGACCCCGACGACGACCCCGACGGTGGCGGCGCACCCGACCCTGCAACCTCCACCTCCGGGACGAACGGCAGCGCTTCGACCTCGGTGGATTCCCCCGCCGATCCGTATCGCGCGCGTCTGTTCTCCGTCGATCGCACCGGGCACGGTGTCGCGGGCCGACGATCGAAAGCGGCGACCACGATCGGCCGCACCGTGGGCGACCGCGCCGGCGACACGGGCGCAGTCCATCTACCCGCGACGATCCGCGCCAGCGCGCTGACCTCACGCGGCTGGCAGGTGCGACGCAAGGTCGTCGAGGGCCGGGAGGCCAACCTCGTCTTGCTGTGCGTCGACGCATCCGGGTCGATGGCCGCACAGAAGCGGATGACGCAGGTCAAGACTGCAATCCTGTCGCTGCTGCTCGACGCGTACCGCCGCCGCGACACGGTCGGCCTCGTGACGTTCCGCGGCAGCAGTGCAACCGTGGCGCTGCCCCCGACGAACTCGGTGGATGTCGCGGCCGCGCGTCTGCGGGAACTTCCGGCCGGGGGCCGCACCCCTCTCGCCGAAGGACTTGCCGAGGCCGCCGAGACCATCCGCAGGCACCGGCTGCGCGACCCGGACCGCCGGGCGCTGCTCGTCGTCGTCACCGACGGACGCGCAACCTCGGGTACCGACGCGGTCGCACGGTCGCTCGAGGCCGCCGACGTCCTCGCAGCCCAGGGTGTAGCAGCGGTCGTCGTCGACTCCGAAACCGGCCGCTTCCGGATGGGGCTCGCGGCGCAACTCGCCGACCGGCTCGGCGCCGAATATGTACATGTGGGCGAGGTTCACGCCGACGCCCTCACCTCGATCGTGCGTGGGAGAGCAGCCTGATGCCGAAGGGACAACCCGAGGTCGTACCGAACGACGGGCTCACCACCCGCCAGCGCCGTAACCGCCCGTTGCTGATGGTCAACACGGGAGACGGCAAGGGCAAATCCACCGCCGCATTCGGGTTGGCCTTGCGTGGATGGAATCAGGGCTGGTCGGTCGCGGTGTTCCAGTTCGTCAAGTCGGCGAAATGGCGGCTCGGTGAGCAGACCGCATTCGAAACCCTCGGTGAGCTGCACGACGAGCGCGGCACCGGTGGCGCGATCGAGTGGCACAAGATGGGCTCGGGCTGGTCGTGGTCGCGCAAGGAAGGCAGCGACGAAGACCACGCCGCCGATGCCCTCGCCGGGTGGCGCGAGATTCAGCGACGCCTCGCCGCCCAGCAACACGGCCTGTACGTGCTCGACGAATTCACGTATCCGATCAACTGGGGTTGGATCGACGTCGACGAGGTCGTCGACACGCTGACGTCGCGGACCGGACATCAACACGTGATGATCACCGGGCGCCGCGCCGACCCCAAGCTGATCGAGGTCGCCGACCTGGTCACCGAGATGACGAAGATCAAGCACCCGATGGATGCGGGGCAGAAAGGCCAGAAGGGCATCGAATGGTAGCGGGGGCAGCGTGGTAGTGATTTCAGCATGGTAGCGATTCCGCGCTTCGTCGTTGCTGCACCGGCATCCGGGCACGGGAAGACCACCGTTGCAACAGGTCTCATGGCCGCTTTGCGCCGCGGCGGCCACACGGTGTCGGGGCACAAGATCGGCCCCGACTACATCGACCCCGGTTACCACGCCCTCGCGACCGGTCGGCCCGGACGCAACCTCGATCCGCATCTCGTCGGCGACGACCTGGTTGCGCCCCTGTTCCTGCACGGCGCGACCGGCGCCGACATGGCGGTCGTCGAGGGCGTCATGGGCCTCTACGACGGGATGCTCGGCACCGACGGGTACGCGTCCACCGCCCACGTCGCGGGACTGCTGGGCGCACCGGTGATTCTCGTCGTCGACATCTCGCACGCGTCGCGATCCGTCGCCGCGGTCGTCCACGGCATGGCGTCGTACGACCGGGGTGTCCGCATCGCCGGTGTCATCCTGAACAAGGCCGGGTCGCCGCGACATTCGGACGAGGTGATCGCCGCACTCGAATCCACCGGCATACCCGTGCTCGGTGTACTGCAGCGCGACGACGGGATCTCTGCGCCGTCACGACATCTGGGTCTCGTTCCGGCTCAGGAACGCGCCGAGGCCGCAGGCCAACTCGACCGGCTCGCGTCGCAGATCGCCGAACACATCGACCTCGACGAGGTCGTGCGTATCGCACGGTCCGCACCCGACCTGACTGATTCCCCGTGGGCTCCTCCAGTCTCCGGCACCGATGGTCCGGTGATCGCGGTGGCGGGCGGACGCGCGTTCACGTTCCGCTACACCGAAACCGAGGAGATCCTGCGCGCGGCCGGATGCCGGACGGTCACCTTCGACCCGTTGCGCGACGAGACCCTGCCCGACGACACCGCCGGCATCTACCTCGGCGGAGGCTTCCCCGAGGTCCACGCGGCGGATATCTCGTCCAATGCTCCGTTGCGCGAACATCTTCGCGCTGCCATCGCAGGCGGAGTGCCCACCGTCGCCGAATGCGCCGGTCTGCTGTATCTGTGCCGGGACGTCGACGGCGCCGACATGGTCGGTGCGCTGGAGGCGTCCGCCTGCATGACACCGCGGCTCACCCTCGGCTACCGCACGGCGATCGCACCCGCCGACGGCCTGCTCGGACCTGCCGGAACCCGGGTGACGGGTCACGAATTCCACCGCACGACCGTCGAACCCGGCTCCTCCCCCGCGTGGCTGCTGGACGGACGTCCCGATGGCTTCGCAACCGCGACGCTGCACGCGTCGTACCTGCACACACATTGGGCGGGGCATCCGCAGCTCGCGGAGCGCTTCGTCGCTGCTGCCCGGGTAGCGGCGCCGGTGGCGGCGCCCCCTCGAAAGCCGCGTGTCGCGGGTCCGGACCTGAATCATCACGGCGACCGCGACGCCACCGACGGTCTCGTCGACCTCGCCGTGAACGTGTCCCGGCGGCCACGCCCACGGTGGCTCGACGATGCGCTGTGCTCGTCGCTCGAGGTGCTCGACCGCTATCCCGATCCGAGCGCGGCCCGCGCCGCGCTCGCCGGGCGGCATCGGCGCCGCATCGACGACGTGCTACCCACCGCGGGGGGCGCCGAAGCGTTCACGTTGATCGCGCGTGCGCGGCCGTGGCGGATGCCGGTGGTGGTGCACCCGCAGTTCACCGAACCCGAAGCCGCGCTCCTCGCTGCCGGCCACGAGGTGCGGCGCGTGCTCCTGCACGCCGACGACGGGTTCCGGCTGGATGCCGGCGCGGTGCCCGACGACGCGGATCTCGTGGTCGTCGGCAACCCCACCAATCCCACCTCGGTGCTGCACCCGGCGTCGACGCTGCGGTCACTGGTGCGCCCGGGGCGGGTCGTGGTGATCGACGAGGCGTTCATGGATGCGATACCCGGAGAAACGGAATCGCTGTCGAACGAGAGCATCTCCGGACTGATCACGGTGCGGTCGTTGACGAAGACCTGGGCGATCCCCGGGGTGCGCGCGGGATACGTCGTCGGCGATCCGGCGGTCCTTGCCGATCTCGCGGCGCAGCAACCTCCGTGGTCGGTGTCGACACCCGCGGCCGCGGCGATGATCGCGTGCGCCGCTCCCCGCGCAACGGACGAAGCGACCCTGATCGCCGGTGAGATCGCCGCCGACCGGGCGGCACTGGTTGAGGCATTGACCGGCATCGGACTCGAAGTCGCCGGCTCTCCGGCTGCACCGTTCGTACTCGTCCGCGTGGCATCGGGAACCCGGGAGAAGCTGCGTGCACAGGGTTTTGCGCTACGCCGCGGCGACACCTTCCCCGGGCTCGGCGACGACTGGGTGCGGATCGCCGTCCGCGACCGCGGGGTGACCGACGCCTTGACGGATGCGTGGCGATCGATCCTGTGAGCGGCCCGTCGAGAGCCGCGGGCCTAGTGCTCGGGTACGCGGCCGATCAGGTGTTCGGCGATCCCCGTCGCTGGCATCCGGTGAGCGGTTTCGGCAGGCTCGCGCGCGCCACGGAGAAGGTCCTCTACGCCGACAACCGTGTCGCGGGTGTGGCGTTCACGTCGGTACTCGTCGGTTCGGCGGCCGCGCTCGGCGTTGTCGCCGACCGCGCCACCCGGTCGCGGCCCTGGCTCGGGGTCGTGGTGACCGCCACCGCAACGTGGATCGTCCTCGGTGGCTGCTCCCTCGGTCGCGAAGCCCGCACCCTCGATGCACAGTTGCGTGACGGCGATCTTGCTGCGGCTCGGGTACAGGTGACCCACCTGGTCGGGCGCGACCCGTCGCGACTCGACGAGAACGGTATCGCCCGCGCCACCATCGAGTCGGTCGCCGAGAACACCTCCGATGCCGTTGTTGCACCACTGTTCTGGGGCGCACTGCTCGGCCCGGCCGGATTGCTGGGCTACCGCGCGGCGAACACCCTCGACGCCCGCGTCGGTCATCGCACCCCGCGCCTCGAGAAGTTCGGGTGGGCGTCGGCGCGGTTCGACGATCTGCTCAACCTCGCACCCGCACGGTTGTCGGCGCTGCTCGCCGCCGGCCTGGGCCCCCGGCCGCGGGCTGCGATGCGTGCGTGGCGACGGGATGCGCCCCAGCATCCGAGCCCGAATGCCGGTCCAGTGGAGGCGTCGTTCGCGGGAGCACTCGGTGTGCAGCTCGGTGGCGTCAACATCTACGACGGTGGCGCCGAGAACCGCGGCACGCTCGGCGACGGGCCGACACCCACACCTGACGACATCGACCCCACCGCACGGCTCGCGTCCCGGGTCGGGCTGGGTGCGCTGGCAGTGGCCACGCTCATCGCCTGCGCCACTCGTTGATTCGAATGTTCAGCAGCAACAGACAGCCACAACCGTTCGGCACGGTTGCGGCTGTCTGCGCGCGTTGCTTCTATATCGCTGCGAGCGCGTCGGTGCGCTGCTGAATCCAGGTCCGCATCGACTCGACACTCGACTGCAGTCCTTCCGCGGTCAATCCATCACTGGCCGGAACAGTGGATGCAAGATCGTCGAGGGTCGAGAGGGCCAGGCCGCTTCCGTACATCTGCTCGTACAGGTCCCAGTACGCCGCCTCGTAGACATCGGTGAACGCGTCGGAGTCGAGGAACCTGGTCTTCAGAGTGTTCCCACCCATCGAGCGGCCGCCCCCACCGTCTCCGTTCGGTGGCGCCCCCATTCCCTCGGCCGGCGCCGTGCCTGCCGCTGCAGCGTCGGGAGGACCGCCCTGTCCGCGCATGCCGCCCGGCCCACCCATACCTCCGCCCATGCTCACGGTGTCGTTCGGCCCTGCCGTCGTGCCGCCCTGCATGGCCATGTTGAGATCCCACGACACGACCGAGATCTTCTTCGTATCGAGGTCGTACCAGAGGTAGTAGTTCTGGCCGGGCCCCGACATGTCGTCGCCGTTGACCAGAAGATTCTGCGTGGCGACGTACCGCGCGAACGAGTCGACGTCGACCCGGTCTGCGAGGTGCGCGTCGAACTCCTCGTCGCTCGCCGAGTCCATCCACTTCAGGAAGCTGATGATCGGCTGGACGTCGCCCGTGCCCTCGGCATTGAGCTGCGTGAATTGGTCGGTGTAGTCGGCCTGGTCGTCACCGACGTACGTGAAACTCGACGACGCATCGGCCTTGTACAGATACCCGTCGGAGTCGAACAGGGTATTCGCGTACGACTCGTCCGGGTGCTCCAGCAGTAGACGCGTCGCGGTCGCACTGTCGTTGACCGAATACACCGAGTAGGCGTAACGCTGCGTCGCCTGGTCGGTTGCGGCCGTGAGCGACAACGCCATCGCCTCGTTGAGGACCGGGCTTCCCGGTCGCACCGACAGCTGGGTCATACCTTGGTACGCGCGGCCGTCGACATTCTTGGAGAAGTCGATGAGCAGAGGCAGCGACGTCGGATCGTCCACCGAAATACTGGTGCCGCCCATCCCAGGCATACCGCCACCTTCGCCGAACATCGCTGCGGGGTCGAAATCCTCGGGGGTTTCGAATCCCTCCGGTGGTTCCATTCCTTCCGGCGGCCGGAACCCGCCGTCATCGCCGCCGGGGCCGCCTCCCATTCCACCTCGCAACGCCGAGAGTGTCGAGTTGCCCTTGAGCCGGACGCCGACGTCGGTGATCAATGTGCCGTCGATGGTGATGTCGGCGGTGACCCACTCCTTCTCACCGTCGTCGACGTACGAGTCGATCATGTCGTTGTACTCGACATCGCTGATGTCGATCGACACCTCATGGTCGACGGACGTGTCGAACAGGTCGACGGTGCCCGCGATGTTCTCGGTAATCTCGGATGCGATGACGGTGGGGTCACCGGTGATGTAGGGGCGGATGCGACTGTTGCCGAACACCGACCCGACGATCGCGACGAAAGCGACCAGCGCTGCGGCGATCTTCCAGTGTTGTCGAAGCGATGTCGGAATCCGGTGCCGCAACTGTTTTCGCGACTCCGCACTCGTGTGCTCGTCCATCAGATGTCCGTCTGGTCGTATCCGGTGAGGACGGTGACTCGTTGACCGGTGTTGACCTCATTCAATGCGGTGATCAGATCACTGGATTGCTTGCCCTTCTTCAGAGTTGCCGTGTAATACAGCTCGGTCAGGGCGCCGCCGCGGACGGACTCGGTGGATACCAGTTCGAACTCGGAGCAGTACTGGATCAGTACATCGGAGACCATGTCGGTGTACCCGGACTCCGGCGGCACCTGGACCTTCACCACCTGCCGCTGTACGTCGAGCTTGAACCAGCTGAACTTGTTCATCAGCACGAGCACCAGGCATATCGCGATGGTCGCGGCGATCGCCAGCACGTAGAAGCGGGTACCGGTCGTCATACCGATCGCCATCACGAGGAAGATGAACCCGACATCGCGAGTCTCCTTGATGGCGTTGCGGAACCGCACTACCGACAGTGCGCCGACGAGCGCGAACGCCCGAGCGATGTTCGAGCCCACGACGAGCATGATCAGCGCCACGACCATGCCCACCATGACGAGGGTCTGAACGTAGGACTGGCTGTAGGAGACGTTCTTGTGGGTATAGCGGTAGACCCAGCCGATGATGGCCGAGAGAACGAACGACAGCGTCAGCGACACGACGATGTCGAGCGTCGTGAACGTCCCGCTGAGATCCTGTAGATCGAAATTCATGTAGTGGTCCTGTGTATCGGGGTCAGCGCGCCGCAACAGCGCGGAAGACGTCGGTGGGTGCGTACGCGTCGATTCCCTCGGGCATCACCAGTTCGGGTGCACCCATCCGGGATCGAGGTGCAAGCCCGAATGCTTCGACGGATTGGCAGTACTTGGAAATCCGGTTCACCGACATGTCCAGCCGTGCCGTCATGTCCGTGACCCAGTAGGGAACACGTTCATTCGCCTTGATCTCGACGATCGCGAGCTTCGGCGGGATCGTGAAACGGTTCTCTGCCGGCGAGGCGAAGTGGAAGTCGCGATCGCGGCCGTGGATCCTGTGGTCGATCGTCACGCGCAACCCCAGATCGGCATCCGCGCCGACGAACGCTTCCCGAAGATACCCGGTGGTCACGATCGGCCGTAAGTCGAGGTTGCCGATCAGTGTGGTCACTTCGTTGACGAAGGGACGCTGCGAGGGATCGCATTCGACGTCCCGCCGGTCGTCGAGCCAGCTCCGCGCAGCGCCGTAGGGCAGGGCGATCCGGCGCTTCTGGGTCACCCGGTTGACGCGTTGCTTGATCTCGATCTGCACCGACGATTCGTCGGTGCACTCGTGCGGCGAACCGTAGAGCCGCATCCGCAGCTTGCGGCGGAACTTCAACCCCTCGATCTTTTCCCAGTAGAACCGCAAGCTCGGGGTGTCGTAGTAGACCGACGTCACCGGATAGCCGCCGCGCGGGGAGAACGGGTCGTCTTCCATACGCGCGGCCAGTTCTGCACGCAGCTGTGGAACACGCAGTTCGTCGACGAGGTATTTGATCTCGTAGCGGTTGAACGAATGCAACTTGCTCGCGGTCTGTTGGTAACCGGTGGGGCGAGTGGGAACGTCCTCAGCAGCCCCGTCGTCGCGAGGGGAGCCCCTCCGGAACCGGTCCAGCACACTCATGGAACACCCTTCGTCGCCGCTGCACTTCCGTGAACAGAGCGAGTACAACAAGTGGCGCTCGAGGAACCTTGCGATGGACCTGGCAATTCCCTGGGAACGTCCGCGCGAAACTCGAGCGTGCAGTTCTGCTCGCGATTTCGGAGAAAGCCCAGGTCTCGAGGTTGAGAACTGCACGCTCGACCAACAACGTGGCGCCGACCCCATTAGGGTGCAACACTGTAATCAGTGCAAAAGCGCACGTCGATCCGTCCAAGGAGGACGATCATGCGAAATCCACGCATACACTCACATGGCTTCGGCCGCCCCGGCGGCTGGCAACAGGCGGACGTGCCCGATGCCGGCGACGTCGACGATTGGTTTTCCGGACGCCTACCCGACGACTGGTTCACCGGCCCCGCCACGGTGGAGGTCGACCGCGAAGAAATCATCGTGACCGGCGAACTTCCCGCTCCCGACGACACCTCCGACGCAGCCGTCGAAGGGCGCATCTCCCGGTTCCGGGAAAGCACCCGCCCAGAACGGATGCGCATCGCCGACGAAGCCGAGGCCCGCTACGGTCGCAAGGTCGCGTGGGGTGTCACGCTCGGCCACCACCACGTCCTGTTCACTCATCTCTCGGTGCCCGTCATGACGCGGCTGCGTCAACCCGAGCGCAAGGTCCTCGACACACTCGTCGATGCCGGAGTGGCCCGATCACGCTCCGACGCACTCAAGTGGACGGTGCGACTCGCCGGGCAACACACCGACGAGTGGCTCACCGAACTCCGCGAGGCGATGAAGAAGGTGGACGATCTCAGATCGGAGGGGCCACAGATCTGAGCACCCAGGCGAGGGCATCGTCGACCGACGCCACCGTCGCGACCCCGGCCGGTGCTGCGGGGCGGTGCACCACGATGACTCGCACCCCGAGTTCACCGGCAGCAACGAGCTTCGCGCGGGTGAGGTCCCCGCCCGAGTCTTTCGTGACGAGGGTATCGATAGCATTGTCCTGCATCAATTTCCGTTCGCCGTCGACGGTGTAGGGGCCGCGGGCCTCCAGCACCGTCCAGGACGCCGGAACTTCGTGGTCGAGCGGCTCGACCACCCGCACCGTCACCCGATGCCCACCGAGCGGACCGACGAAACTTCCCAGCGTCTGACGTCCGGTACTGAGAAAGATTGCCTCGCCGGTCGCGGCTGCCGCGGCAGCGGCGTCGTGGCCGTCGACCCAGACCCAGGAGTCGTCGCCCGTCCACCCGGGCCGCTGCAACCGCAGGAGTGGGACGTTCGTATATGCACAGGCTGCTGCCGCATTTGCGCTGATCCCCGCCGCGAACGGGTGCGTCGCGTCCACGACGGAATCGATCTTGTTGTCGCGCAGATAGTTCGCGAGTCCATCGATGCCTCCGAAGCCACCGACTCGCACCGCTCCCACCGGGAGACGCGGATTCTGGACACGGCCGGCGAGCGACGACACGAAGTCGGCTCCGCCGTCGCGGAGGGCACCCGCGAGCGCTCGTGCTTCCCCGGTGCCACCGAGAATGAGCACGGTCATTGCAGGATTCCCGACAGGGTCGGCAACACCGGCGCATCCGTCAGCATCGACAGCAGGGCATCGACATCGAGATGCTCGTCGATCATGTCGGCGAGAAGCTCGATCCGTTCGTCACGCGCCTCCGCGAAACTCACCGCTCCCGTGCGGATCTCACGACCCGCCGATGCTGCGACCTCACGCAGCCACGCGACACGCAGTTCGTCTCCTTCGAGGCTTCCGTGCCACATCGTCCCGAACACGTTGCCACTGCGCGCGCCGCCGAGAAACCCGTCGGCGTCGCCGACCTTCACACGTCCGTGATGAATCTCGTAGCCGGATGCGGGCGCACCCAGCGCAGTGCCCGACGGCAGCCGTAACACTTTGTCCGGCTCGAATTCTGTTCGGACATCGAGCAGTCCGAGCCCCTGCGCTGATGCACCGGGGTGCCCCTCGACGCCGTGCGGGTCGCCGATCTCGCGGCCGAGCATCTGAAAGCCCCCGCATATCCCCAGGACAGCGCCGCCCGCACGTGCGTGGTCGACGATCGCGGTATCGAGTCCGCGCGACCGCACCCACTCCAGATCGGCGAGGGTGGCACGTGTGCCGGGTACGATCACGACATCGGCGCCGGCGAGGGCCCGCGGATCGTCGACGAAACGCACCCGCACATCGGGTTCGATGCAGAGCGCGTCGACGTCGGTGAAGTTGCTGACGCGCGGAAGCATCACCACCGCGATCGTCAGGGCGCCGTCGCCGTCGTGCGCCGGACGTGACGTCAGGGCGAGAGAGTCCTCGGAATCGAGCCACAGGTCGCGCTGCCAGGGCAACACTCCCAGAACGGGACGACCGGTGAGTTCATGCAACGAGTCCAGGCCGGGTTTCAGCAATCCGGCGTCTCCGCGGAACTTGTTGATCACGAACCCGCGGATCAGCTGCTGATCTACGGCATCGAGCAGCGCCACCGTCCCGTACATCGACGCGAAGACGCCACCGCGGTCGATGTCGCCCACGAGGATGGTCTGTAGCCCGCCATGCTGCGCGAGCCCCATGTTCACGTAATCGTGTGCGCGCAGGTTGATCTCGGCAGCGCTCCCCGCGCCCTCACACACCACCACGTCGAAGCGGCTGCGCAGATCGTCGAATGCGGCGAAGGCCGCGTCGGCGAGGTGCTTCCGTCCACCCGCGAACTCTCCGGCCTCGAGAGTTCCCGCGGGGCGACCGTACACGACGACGTGACTGCGCCGGTCGCTGCCGGGCTTGAGCAACACCGGATTCATCGCGGATTCCGGTACGGCACGTGCGGCGACGGACTGGATCCACTGGGCGCGCCCGATTTCCACCCCGTCGCCGGTCGCAGCGTCGAGCGCAACCATCGAGTTGTTGGACATATTTTGCGCCTTGAACGGCGCAACTGCCAGACCGCGCCTCGACAGCGCCCGGCAGATTCCGGTGACGACCACGGACTTACCTGCGTCCGAGGTCGTCCCGGCTACGAGAATGCCTTTACCCACGGTGTCAGGCTACGGCGCGGGCTGCGCGTTCGGTCAGCAGGGCGAAGAGGAAGCCGAGTGCCGCCCACAACGTGACCTGCACGGTGAACGAGGCGACCCGGAACTGCCACAGCAGGCTCGCCGGGAAATCCTCACCCACTTCGTCGATAGTCGGCATCACGAGATATCCCAGACCCACCACGACGAGGAACGCGACCACCGGACCGGCGATGCGGACAGTGTGCAGGTCGACCTTCGCGAGTGCCCTGGCCACCGCAACCGCCACCGCGACGGCCACCACGCCGAGCACGACCGCAGCAAGCCACCACAGCGTTCGCTCGTTGATGGTGTCGGGATCGCCCACCGCGGGCGGGTTCGCGGGGTACTTGACGAACGGAACCGCTTCGATCGCCAGCCACGCGGCGCCCGCACCGGTCAATGCCAGTTTCCAGCCGGGCAGGTCGGTGTGGCGACGCGCGAAGTGCAGTACCGATGCGTAGAGCGCGCCGAGTGCCAGGCCCGCAAGACCGGTCGCGAGAAAGAGCCCGGCCTTCTGGCCGGTACGGCTCACCTCGGCGTCGTCGCCGTGACTGTGGCTGTGGCCGCCTTCGTCCTGGCCCGCCGCATCGTGGCTGTGGGAGTGCGCTTCACCTGCCGCTTCCTCGAGCGCAATGGCGGAGTCGATATGGGGTTCCCCGACGACGAACGCCACCGCACCGGCCAGCAGACCGGCGAGCAATCCCGCAACGAGGCCGCGCAGCAACAACTGGACGAAACTTCCGGACAGGGGTGCTTGTGCGCCCGGCGATGTCGGCCGGGTCTCGCTCAGTGACACGGAAGACCCAGTAGGTGCCGGCCGTCGTGCATCAGTTCGTGCATGAACATGCCGGTGCGGGAGATCGCGCCCTGATCGAATCCGACCAGATAGAGCACGAGGAAAGCGAGAATCACCGTCGCGACCACCGCTACGGCGAGCGCCGCAGAGCCGAGTGAGTCGCCGGGTATGTGGACTACGGCCATGACAACCTCCTGGGATTACGCGTCCCATCCGAAAGGCCATGTGCCGTGGGAGTGTTCTGACTTCCGGAAGATCTGCGATCCCCGGTCCACAGTGGCGCGACCGTTCCGGACTCTCACCGGATTCCCTGCACCTCGGCACATGCGTACCGACGAACTTTGGCACCGCAGGTCTACCGTGTCAAGCAGGGACACTTGTGTCTGTGACCCGCCTGTTCCTGATCTCCCATGCCTCCACCGACGCTCAGCGCGACGTGCGGTTTCCCGCCGACGATCCGATCTCCCGACGCGGACGACGCGAACTGACCCGCGCCGCGCCACCGGTGATCGACCGCGCGCTCGCAGCGCCAGAGGCACGCGCGCGCGACACGGCGGCAGCGCTGGGCTGGTCGACGGCGATCGAACCGGCCCTGCGCGACCTCGACTGCGGAAACTGGTCGGGCATGCCGATGGACGACGTCCCGGAGCATGAACTCGCAGCGTGGCTGGCCGATCCCGAGGCCGCACCGCACGGCGGTGAATCGGTCGTCGACATGATTGCGCGTGTCGGAGCGTGGATGGACACCGTCGGCGACTCTTCCGAGCGTGTCGGGGTGGTCGCGCATCCGGCGGTGGTCAAGGCCGCGACGGTATGTGCGCTCGGGGCTCCCGCTGCGGCGTTCTGGCGGGTCGACGTCCGTCCGCTGAGTGTGACGCGGTTCAGCGGACGGGGCAGGCGCTGGACCCTGCGGCTGGGCTGAGGTTCACCACGTCACGTCTTCCTCGCATTTGCGCCCGTCGATCGTTCGTTCCACCTGCACGGTGGCGTGGTCGAGGCCGTGTGACGACAACGTGGTCCGGGCGGAATCGAGCACCCAGTTCGCGTCGTGGTCGCTGACGAGGTGCACGGTCGCCACGTCCATGCCCGTGGTCAGGGTCCACACGTGCAGGTCGTGGACGCCGGACACACCGGGCAATGCAACGAGATCGGCTCGGACAGCGTCGACGTCGAGGTGCCTCGGCGACGCCTGGGTGAGGATGCGGAGCGATTCGGCGGCGAGGCGCAGTGCGCGCGGCACTACCCACAACGAGATCAGCACACCCACGATGACGTCGGCAAAGCTCCATCCGAACGCGAGGACCAGCGCACCCGCGACGAGGACTCCGACGGAGCCGAGTGCATCGGCAAGGACCTCCATGTACGCGCCGCGCACCGCGAGACTCCCCTTGGCGTCGGCACGCAACAGCAGCATCACGACGACATTTGCTGCGAGGCCGGCTATCGCGGTGAGAATCAGGGGGACGCCGGGAATGTCGGGTGTGTCGCCGATCCGGTTGATCGCCTCGTACATGACCCACGCCGCGACACCGAGCAACAGAACCGCGTTGGCCATCGCGGTGAGCACCTCGGCGCGGTGCCAGCCGAACGTGCGGGCAGCGGCGGCACTGCCGCGACGTGCCAGTATCAACGCGACCATGCCCATCGACACACCCACGACATCGGTGAGCATGTGGCCGGCGTCGGCGAGCAGCGCCAGCGACCCGATCCACAATCCGACGCCCGCTTCGAGGAGGAGGAACACGCCGAGAATCGCCAGAGAGATACCCATCCTGCGGATGGTGCGATTCGTCGGTCCCGACTCGCGCCCCTGGCCTTGGCCGATGCCGTGCGAATGTCCGTGACCCGAACTCATGAGACTCCTTCCAGATCCGGGCCATCGTATGCATAAATGCGCATGTATTCAACGGCTACGTCCCGGCTTCCGGCACCCCCGGCCCGCCTGTGCATAATGACGCCAGCGTTGCTGACACTCGCAGCAGGGGAAGTCCGGTCGAAATCCGGCGCTGACCCGCAACGGTGGACTGCCGAATCCGGCAGTGAGCCCGAAAACCTGCGTGGGTGTCTGCGACTCCGACATTCGCCGTGGTCTGCGAGACGGAGTCCAGCAGGGCAGTTCGCGCACCCGGATACGGTGTGGCCGCTGCCGTGCCGGACGTCGGCTCCGGCCCACCCGAGCAGAGCACGAGGCCCTATGCTCCCCCATGTCCGTCCAGCACGCCGTATCTTTGCGTTCACCGCTCTCACCGCCGCAGCCGTGCTGCTGGCCGGATGTTCCCGCGGCACAGTTGCCCCTGACGCCGCCGACACCATCGCGTTCGCGGAACCGGTGACCATCACGAACTGCGACCGCACCGCCACCTTCGACGCGCCGCCGCAGCGCATCGTCACCATGAACGACCACGTCACCGAGACGCTCATCCAGATGGGTGTGGGCGACCGGATCGTCGGTATGGGTTACGGCGAGCAGCCCGAACCGCTACCGGAGACCGCTGCACAGTTCGCCGAGATCCCCTCGCTCGCCGCAAAGTACCCGACATCCGAGCAGGTGCTCGACCTCGAACCCGATCTGATCGTCGGCGGGATGAGCAGCGCGTTCGACGAGAAGACCGGCTTCGCACGCGACAGCCTCGAAGCCGCAGGTATCGGCACCTTCCTGTTCTCCGAGTACTGCGGTGACGGCTTCCCCGACATCGGCCTGCTCGAGAACGATTTCGCGCAACTCGGCTCGATTCTCGGCGTGGAGGAGAGCGCCGCCGCGCTGACCGAGCGCGTCATCTCCGAACTCGACGCCGTCCGCGAACACCTCGACGCGGCCGGTGCGCAACCGGTCCGCACGTTCTTCTACGACTCAGGTGACGCCGAGCCGATGACCGTAGGCGGGGTCGGAATCGGCCAGCTGATCAGCGACTACACCGCCGCCGAGAACATCACGTCCGAAGGCGACAAGCCCTACTTCTACACCAGCTGGGAAGTGATCGGCGAACGGCAACCCGAGGCGATCGTGGTCCTCGATTACGGTTCCACCAGTGCCGAAGACAAGATCGAACTCCTGAAGAACCACCCCATCATGACGACAACCCCCGCGGTGCAGAACAACCGATTCATCGTGGTCCCACTCGACGACTTCTTCGAGAGTTATCGGATGGTCACGTCCGTCGACACCATCGCACGCGCGCTGCATCCCGGCGCCTTCGGCGCATGAGCACGGTGGCCGACACCCCGGCACCTACCGCGCCGGCACCGGCAGCGGCGACCCCGGACACCGGGGCTTCGGGTAAGGGAACTCCGGGCAGACGCTCGCTGTGGTCGGTACTTGTGACGCTCGCGGTGGGGCTCGCCTTCGCCATCGTGGTCGCCGTGTCGCTGGGCACCGTCACCATCCCGATCGGCGACGTGTGGGCAATCGTCGGCCACCGGCTCGCCCCCACGCCGTTCGGGGCACTGGTGGGCGACCCCTGGTGGAGTGCGGCGCGCGACGCCATCGTCTTCGACTCACGCCTCCCCCGCGCGCTGACCGCCGCCGTGGTCGGGGCAGCGCTCGCCATCGCGGGCGCGGTGGCGCAGGCGGCGACCCGCAATCCGCTCGCCGACCCCTACCTGCTGGGCGTGTCGTCGGGAGCGGGTTTCGGTGTCGCCACCATGACTGTCCTGGGCTTCGGTGCCGGAATCGTCGGGGTCTTCACATTGCCGCTCGCAGCCTTCGTCGGTGCCCTCATACCGCTGGCCGCCACCATCGTGGTGACCCTCCGCGCGCATTCGGTGACGGCGATCGTGCTGGTCGGTGTCGCGCTGTCCATGGTGTTCTCATCGTCGATCACCTTCGTGCTGCTCGTGCTCGGCGACGCCCACGATCTCGGCACCGTGATGAGGTGGCTCGCGGGCGGGTTCGGTGACGCCACCTGGATCACGCTGATCGCCCCGACCGTCGTCCTGCTCGTCGTGGGTGCGGCCGTGCTCCTGTGCAGCCGCCAGCTCAACCTGTTGCTCACCGGTGACGACGGCGCCACCGCGCTCGGCATGAACGTGCCACGCTTCCGCATCCTGATCTTGCTGGCCGTGTCGCTGCTCACCGCCGCGGCCGTCGCGGTGTCCGGCACCATCGGGTTCATCGGCCTGCTCGTCCCGCACGTCGCCGGATACCTGGTGGGCCGCAACGCGGCACGGCTGATCCCCACCGCTGCGCTGCTCGGCGCGCTCGCTCTCGTCGTTGCCGACATCCTCGCCCGCTCGGTGAGCAGCACCGCCGAACTCCCCATCGGGGTGATCACCGGCCTCGTCGGTGGACCCATCTTCATCGCTATGCTGTGGCGCCGATACGGGCGGGCCGCCTCGTGACCCGGCTGCACGCGTCCGCTGTCGAGGCCGTACTCGGTGATCGCCAGGTTCTGCACGGCGTGAACCTCGACATCGCTCCCGGTGAAGTACTCGCACTCGTCGGACCCAACGGCAGCGGCAAGACGACGCTGCTGCGCACGTGTTACCGCGCGCTGTCGGTGACCGGCGGCGCGATCCTGCTCGACGACCACAACATCGGCTCGATGCGACGACGAGACGTGGCACGCACCATCGGCGTCAGCTCCCAGGAACCCACGGCGTTCGGCGGAGTCACGGTGCGCGAATCCGTCCGCCTCGGCAGGTCCGCGCAGCGCGGATGGTTCGAGCCGTTCCGATCCGAGGACGACGCCGTGGTCGAGTCCATGCTGGCCCGAGTCTCACTCACCGCACACGCCGACCGGGACGTATCGGCGTTGTCCGGCGGTGAACGCCAACGGGTGTCGATCGCGCGGGCGCTCGCGCAGGAACCCAAGGTGCTCCTGCTCGACGAACCGACCAATCACCTCGACCTCCGCCACCAACTCGGTGTGCTGGAAATGCTGCGCGAACTCGCCGCAGACGGGCTCGCAGTGCTGGTGACGCTGCACGACATGCGCCTCGCGGCCGAATATAGCGACCGCATGGCCGTGCTGCGTGAGGGGAACGTGGTCGATGTCGGGACACCCGAGGACGTGCTCACCCCCGACCTGCTCGGCGACGTCTTCGGTGTGCGGGGTGCCATGCGCACCGTCGAAGGCCGGCGCGTTCTCGATCTGTTGGGGCTCGTCGATGAGTGATACCGCTGCGAATGTCACGGATCTGTACGGCCGGATTCGGGTCGCGCTCGGCGATTTCGCGCACACCGTGGATCTCGCGGGTCACGACGAGTTTCCCGGCGCGTTGCTGACCGACCCCGACTGGCTCGCCGCCCGTGTCGCCGACACGGGCGTGCGGTGGGACTGCGATGATGCGCGCGTCAACGGCACCCTGTGGTGGTATTCGGCCAGTTCCACCCTCGTCGCCGGGGCCGTGGCGATGTTGCTCACCGACGGCGTCGCACCCCACCCGGATCCGTCGCGGTTGCGGTGCGCACTGCGCGACAACGGATATCTCGCGGCGGTGCGGTCGTCACGGCTCGTGCGTGGCGTCGACGACTACGCGACGGCGATCGCGGCCGCACACGACTCTGTGATCACCGTGCTCGCAGCGGTATCGGGAGCGTCACCCCGTGCGCTGTGGGCCATCGCGACGGACTCCGTCGCCGGCCGTGCGCTCACAGCCGGCCGGGAACTCGGCAGGGTCGACGAGGCGTGTGCGCTCGCCGACGCCCTGGCCGTTGCACCGATGCTGACGCCGAGATACGTGGACGTCGCGAGCGGGCTTCGGTCCGAGCGTTTCGTCAAGCGTGGTTCGTGCTGCCTGATCTACGTCGCGACCGGGGAGAACAAGTGCATGAGCTGTCCCCGTCACACACCTGCCGAACGACACGCGCGACTACGCACGCGTGTCGACCAAGCCGCCCGGTAGCCTCCCCTCGCCTTGCGATCAGTCGAACGAGCATCCCGTCGCGGGCCGGTCGCCGAGTTGATCGATGAGATGCACGGCTACGGTATCGAAGACGTACCCGTCGATGATCTGCGGGCCGAAGTGATTCGGCAGCGTTGTGCCGGGCGCGATCGGCGGCAAGGGGTTGGTGATGAACCTCACCGAGGCGCCGTTGCCACACCAGTCTTCGGCGAGTTGCCGGGCCTGCCCGTACGGGACGCTGTCGTCGTTGAGTCCACTGGTGATCACGATCGGTGCGGTCGGGGTGAGGCGGCCGATGCGCTGATCGTCGAGGGCAGCCATCGCCTCCGGGATGTCCGGCAGCCAGTCTCGCAGGCTGCGCCCGTCCACGGTCAGACTGCTCGTCTGCATGAACGGCCGGGTCAAGATGACGTCACCGATGCATGCCGTGCTCAGTTCCTGCAATATCGCTTTGCCCTCGGGGGTGGCTACCTCGTCGATTCGGGGGCCGAGTTCGGGATAGCGCGCGACGAGTCCGTTCAGGGTGAACCCGATGGCGCCACCGATGAGGGTGCCGTCGACCTGCCCGAGCACCGCCGCGAGGTCCGCGGTCGGCCCGCCTGCCCACACGCCACGCAGGTCGAGTTCCGGCGCGTAGCTCGGTTGCAGCTCCGCCGCCGCCGCAGTGGCACCGCCACCCTGCGAGTAGCCCCAGAACAGGAGAGGCGTCTCGGCTCCGGTGCCGGACAGCGCGTTCGCCGCCCGTGCGGCATCGAGAACGGCATGGGCGCTCTCGCGCCGGTTCACGTACGTGTGGATGCCGGGTGTCCCGAGGCCGATGTAGTCGGTGACGAACACCCGGGCTCCCCGCGCAGTCCATTGCGTTGTGGACAGGGCTTCTTGGTTGACCGAGAACGACATCGAGGGGTCGACCTGGGCGTGCAGCCCGTTCGCGAATGCCACCGACGGTGCGCACTGATCTCCTTGACCAACCGTGCCCGGCGCGACGATCACCGTCGGGCGTTCGCCCGGTCCGTTCCACGGGGCCGACGTGTCGACGTACGTTCCGGTGACCGCGACCGGGTCACCGCCCTGAGTGCGGGAGGTGTACATGACCCGTTCGGCGTGCACCGGCCACGCGCCGTCGTCCGTCGGCGGCAGGGCGAGCACATCCAACGGTTCGGACTTGATCACCGACCCCGGGGCCTCCGCAAACTGGGCAGGCGGAAGATAGAAGTCGTCGACCGGCGCCGCCGCGGCCGGTGAGGCGGTCAGTCCGGCGGCGGTTGCCGCGCCGGCGCACACAACGGTGGCGACGGCGGTGGCGCGCCGGATCCGTGCAGCGACGCCAGGGCGCCGCCCTTTCCCGACCTGCCCGAGCTTCCGGCGAGGATATGCGCTGACAGACACTCGGTTCTCCTTGATCGGGGGCGTGCGGCGTGTTGGGACACGAATCGGCACGTCCTGCCTGTTCACCGCCAGGAAAAACTAGACGAAATGCGAAATAGTGTCAAGAATTACAGCGTGCTGGATCACGCGCACACCCCTCAGTCCTCCGGTTTGTACGCAGGCTTCTCGACGGTGGGAGGCAAGATCGCGATGGACGAGATGCGCTTGAGTCCAGCGGATTGCAGCAGGTCGACGAGCAGCGAGCGGATCTGAGCGAACACCACCGTTGCGGACACTCCCGAACCCTCGACGAGATCGGGGTGCAGCTTCTTGGCAACGCTACGCAATACCCGCGCGGCCTCGGCCTGATCCGGTTGTTCACCTGGCTCGGCAAGGATCATCTCGCTGAGCACATCGACCGCGTCGGCGAGCTCTCCGATGAGGACGACGAGCCGGGGATCGAGGATCTCGTCGTCGCGGACCAGACTCAACGACCGTCGCGCCAGTACACGAATGTTGCGCATCGCATTGTCTATGGGGTCGGCCGCAGCCGTCATGCGTTCGAGGCGTGGCCGACTGTTCCAATACAGTGGCGAGATTCGGCTGATCTCGCGGCCACCCTGCAGATTGCTCCGCATGGCATCGATCGCCGATTGGGTGGCGCGTGCCTGGTCGAGGGCCTTCTCGATCGGTGCCGGATTGTTCTCGACGAGGCCGGACTCCACGTTCCGCAGTACCTCGGCCGCGGTCGCGATGATGTCTGCCGCGTTCTTCCTCGCCCGACGCACGGGGTGCGTGGGTATCAGCGCGACAACGGCAATGCCTACGAGGCCCCCGACGAGCGCGTCGACCATCCGGTCGATGCCTCCGGTACCGCCGGGAGGAATCAGCGTTGCCACCAGGACCGCGGAGTTTCCCGCCTGCATCGAGAAGATCGGCCCGCTGTTGATCATCACCGCCGACGCCATGGCGATCGCCACAACCAACGCGATCTGCCATGGACCGCTGCCGATCTGCGACACCAGCAGGTCGCCGACGCCGATTCCGACCGTCACGCCGCACACGAGTTCGACAGAGCGCCGAAATCGGGAGCCCAGGGACAGGCCCAGCGACACCACTGCGGCGATCGGCGCGAAGAACGGCTGAGCGTGTCCGATCAATACCGTCGCAACCCACCAGGCGAAACCCGCAGCGAGTGCGCATTGCACGATCGGCAGCGCAGACGACCGGAGTCGCAGCGACGACTTCCGCAGTTTCGTGCGGAAGTCGTCGCGGGTGGGAAACGACCTACTCGACGCCAAGTGCCGCGGCCGCACGGGGATCGCAATCCTCGAGCAGATCGAGGCACCGAGCGTGCTCGTCCGCTTCGCCGATCGCCTTCGCTGCCTTGGCCAGCACGGCGACACAGCGCAAGAAGCCCCGGTTGGGCTCGTGATCGTAGGGTACGGGGCCGAAGCCCTTCCACCCGTTACGGCGCAGCTGGTCGAGACCCCGGTGGTAGCCGGTGCGTGCGTACGCGTAGGCAGCGATCGTCTCGCCGGAGTCGAGCGCTGCTTCCGCGAGGTATGCCCATGCAATCGACGCGGTCGGATGCTCGGCCGCGACCTTCGCCGGCTCCTTGTGATCGAGCAACTCCGATTCCGCGTCGTCGTCACCGGGGAGGAGAGTGGGCTGGGGTCCGAGCAGATCACCGAATGAGGTCATGGCGCCCATTCTGCCCTTCGACCGCCGACCCCCGATAAGCTCCCCACATAATCACCCATCATCCGAACGAGGTGCAACGAGTGCCGGACCCGAAGAACGAAGACCCGACCGACGACTCGACGGAATCGTCAGCAGGCGAGGTTGCGGAGACCGGATCGGCCGACACACCACACGACGTCGACACGTCGGAAGATGCCGACCCCTCAGCGAAGGACGACTCGGACGATGCCGAGTCCGATGGTGACGAGTCCGACGGCGACGAACCCGACGGCGACGAACCCGACGGCGACGAACCCGACGGCGACGAACCCGACGGCGACGAACCCGACGGTGACGAACCGGACGGTGACGAACCGGACGGTGACGAACCGGACGATGCCCAGCCCGAGGACGGCGAACCCGCCGCCTCGGCGAAGGACGATGAGGCCGCCGAATCGGATCCTGCCGATGCAAAGACGGTTGCCATGCCGACCGTCGAGAAGGCCTTGTCCGAGACTGCATCGGACGACAGTGCCACTGATCCCGCCGAGGAAAAGACGGTTGCCATGCCGACCGTCGAGCGAGCCGGCCAGCCGGACGAGCCCCAGCGACCCGAGCCACCCGCACCGGAGCCGTCCGAGGCACCCACGACGCAGATCCCTGTCCGGAGCCACACCCCGAAGGCGGAGCCGCAGCGCATCGTGCCGCGCGTACCCGAGCCGCCGCGTTCGGAGCCTGCACCCTTCCAGCCCACACCGGCTCCGACCCGGATTCCTCCGTCCCCTCGAAAGAAGCGCGGAGGATGGATGGCCTTCGCCGGTGTCGCCGCCGCAGTAGTGATCGCCGTCGTCGCTGTCCTAGCGTTCGTGCAGTACCGGGGAAGCAACTCGCCCGAGTCCCACATCCGCGCCAGCATCGACGAATTCGTGCAGGCATTGAGCTCAGGCGACCTCGCGACGCTGCAGAATTCGACGTGCGGTGGGCTCGCAGAGTTCTACGCGACGGTCGACCCCGAGGAATTCGACAGCATTCATGCGCTGGCCGAGGAGCAGGGATCGGTGCCGGTCGTGTCGAGTATCGACAAGGTGCAGATCACCGACAACACCGCAATCGCCGAGGTCACGGCTCACCCGACGGGCGATCCGTCCGATGTCACAGCGCGCACGTTCGATCTTGCGCTCCAGGGTGAGGACTGGAAGGTGTGCAGCGAATAGCTGTGCAGTTCCGCACACCAGGCAGTCCGCAGACGACGAAAGGGCGCCGGCCCGCGCCGGCGCCCTTCTCCGCACTACCGGCTACTTGGCCGATACCGAGCGACCGGCCGACTTCAGGTCGGTGCACGCCTCGATCACGCGAGCGGTCATCGACGCCTCTGCCTTCTTCAGGTAGCTGCGCGGGTCGTAGACCTTCTTGTTTCCGACCTCGCCATCGACCTTGAGCACACCGTCGTAGTTGCTGAACATGTGCGCCGCGATCGGGCGAGTGAACGCGTACTGAGTGTCGGTGTCGACGTTCATCTTCACGACTCCGTAGCTCAGCGCCTCGTCGATCTCGGACTTCAGCGAGCCCGAGCCGCCATGGAAAACGAGGTCGAACGGCTTCGAACCGTCCCCGAGACCCAGCTTCTTCGACGCAGCCTTCTGGCCGTCATCGAGGATGCTCGGCTTGAGTTTCACGTTGCCCGGCTTGTAGACACCGTGTACGTTGCCGAAGGTCGCGGCCAGGAGGTACTGGCCCTTGTCGCCCGCGCCGAGCGCGTCGACGGTCTTCTCGAAGTCCTCGACGGTGGTGTAGAGCTTGTCGTTGATGGCGTTCTCGACGCCGTCCTCTTCACCGCCGACGACACCGATCTCGATCTCGAGGATGATCTTCGCAGCCGCGGCATCGGCGAGGAGTTGCTGAGCGATCTCGAGGTTCTCGTCGAGGGGGATGGCCGAGCCGTCCCACATGTGCGACTGGAACAGGGGGTTCCTGCCTGCGTCGACACGCTCCTTGGAGATCGCGATGAGCGGGCGGACGAAGCCGTCGAGCTTGTCCTTGGGGCAATGGTCGGTGTGCAGGGCGATCGTGACGTCGTACCGCTCGGCGATGACGTGCGCGAATTCGGCGAGCGCGACGGCTCCGGTCACCATGTCCTTGACGCCGAGGCCCGAGCCGAACTCCGCGCCACCGGTCGAGAACTGGATGATGCCGTCGCTACCGGCGTCCGCGAAGCCCTTGATAGCGGCGTTGATGGTTTCGGACGAAGTGCAGTTGATGGCCGGGAACGCGAAGGAGTGCTCCTTGGCGCGGGCAATCATCTCGGCGTAGACCTCGGGAGTTGCGATAGGCACGGCAGGTGACCTCCATGTCGACGTGTCGGCGCGCTCGGCCGATAGGGCCGGCTGTGTGTTGTCCGAGCGGTTGTGTGTTGTCCTAGCAGTATGGCAACTCCGGGCGCCGACGGGGCGAGTGCGTCCAGGAGCGGGCCGGAGGGCCGATGTCCGATTGCAGTTAGCATGGCACCCGTGACGACAGAATCCCGCGCGACGGCGACAACCGAGACGGACCCATCAAGTCCTCGACCGACACCGACCGCCTTGCTCGGGAATGTGCTCCGCGGCGGCCTGATCGGCGCAGCCGAGACCATACCGGGCGTATCCGGCGGGACGGTCGCCCTGGTGACGGGGATCTACGGGCGACTGATCGCGTCCGCCAAACACCTCACCGACGTACCTCGCGCGCTGGTCACCCGGTCGGACTGGAAATCGTGTCTCCGGCGCGTCGACTGGTGGCTACTGCTACCGGTAGCGCTCGGGATGGCGGTCATCGTCGTCTCGATCGCCGGTGTGATGGAGTCGTTCGTCAGCGACCATCCGGTCAGCTCCAAGGCCTTGTTCATGGGCATGATCGCAATGTCGGTGATCGTACCGTTCCTCGAAATCGAATCAGGCGCGCTCGGCTCAGCGAAAGCGAAGGGCCGTGCGGTCGTCCTGTTCATAGTGATGGCCGCCGCTGCGTTCGCGCTGACATCACTACCGCGCAGCGAGTTCGACGACCCTCCGTTGCCGATCGTCTTCGGTGCCGCCGCCATAGCGATATGCGCGCTCGTGCTGCCGGGGGTCTCGGGGTCGTTCTTTCTACTCGTGGTCGGCCTCTACGCGCCCACCATGGCCGCCATCGACAACTGGAACCTGTCGTACCTGGCGGTGTTCGCGCTCGGAGCAATCGTCGGCCTGGTGAGCTTCGTTCGAGTGCTCGAGTGGCTGTTGGAACACCACCACACTGTTGCCATGGTCGCCGCCGGAGGCTTGCTGCTCGGCTCACTGCGTGCCCTGTGGCCGTGGCAGACGGACAGGGGGGCAGTGCTCGGTGTCGGTGATGATTGGCCGCTCGCCCTCGGCTTGTTCGTTGTCGGAGCGGCGATCGTCGGTGTGGTTGCGTTCGTGCAGCGTAAGGCGTACATCGCCGATGCGCGCGCGTCGGCTACCGCGTCCGACTGACGCCGGCCCGCCCGTCCGGGGCCGCCGGAACTTCTACACATCGGCGGTGTCGCGGTAGTCTGGACCGTCGTGACCGATTCTCTTCTCGACACCCCGACCTACTTGGCGCTGCTGCCCGGCTTCCTCGATCCGGTCAATCTTCTCAATTCGTTCGGGACCTGGATGCTCGTCGGCCTGCTGGTCGTCGTGTTCATCGAGTCGGGTCTGTTGTTCCCGCTGCTCCCCGGCGACTCGCTGCTGTTCACCGCCGGGCTCATCGCTGCGTCGAAGTCGGCGGAGGTCGACCCGTTCGCGCCGCTGTGGGTCCTGATGGTGACCATTCCGATCGCGGCAGTTCTCGGCGATCAGGTCGGGTACTTCATCGGCACCAAGGGCGGCGCAAAGCTGTTCAAGAACGACGACGCGAAGTTGTTCAAGAAGAAGTACCTCGACGAGTCGCACCGCTTCTTCCTGCGCCACGGCCCCGCGATGATCTTCCTCGCCCGTTTCGTGCCGATCGTCCGTACCTACGCCCCCCTGGTGGCGGGCGCCGCGAAGATGCCGTACCGGGTGTTCATCACATACAACGTGCTCGGCGGCATCGTGTGGGGCGCCGGCGTGACGCTGCTGGGCTACCTTCTCGGTCAGATCACGTTCATCGCCGACAACGTCGATGTCATCTTCCTGCTGATCGTGTTCGTGTCGGTGCTCCCGATCATCAACGAGGTCGGCAAGCACTTCCTGGCCTCGCGTAAGAATGCCAGAGCGCAGGGCACCGAATCGGACGGGACGGCGTCGGAGCAGGACGGGCCTGCTGCTGTGTCGCCGGCAGCGGAGCACGCACCCACGACACCCATCCCGACTGCACAGACTTCCGCGCAGACGGCGCCGATCCGGGCGGTCGAGACGGACCCGAAGAGCCGGCCGTAGGGTCGGTCCCTCGCCGACAGACGCAACCGCGGCACCGATCAGGCAGGCATCCCGTCAGGCAGGTACAGCCACCGCGTACGCAGCTTCCATGAGCATCCATCCGCCGAGCTGCACCGACAGATCACGTTCGGCGATCGACGACGGCCGCACGCTACCGGCGACGAACTGTGTGGCACCGCCCGGCGAGCCGGGTAGGGTGGCACCGCCCGGCGAGCCGGGTAGCGTCGCGGGTGTGGACCAATCACTTCCGAACAGCGGAAGCCCCTCGATCTGCAGCCGGTTCTCCCACACCCCCTCCGCTGAGGTGAGCACGATACGCCGGGCCGCAGCGCGCGCCCGCACGTCGTCGGAGTCCTGCACCGGCAGGGTGGTTGCGACCATCGCGAGATAGCGCGCGAGGATGCCGTTGAAGAGGCCGCCGTCGCCGCCCCCACCGCCGGTGATGATGCTGCGGTCGGTGAGTTGGTTGTCGACAGCGTCGACGAGTGTGTGGACCCGAGCGCGGTGACGTGGGTCGTCGCATCGGGTCGCGAGTTCGGTCTCGACTCCGAGCACCACACCTTGGCAGTACGAGTAGACGGCACGCTCGAGTACACCGTGGCGGATGCCGTCGAAGACGAGCCCGGTCCGGGGATCGACGAGGTGCTCGTGGATCCATTCGGCCATCGCGCGCGCCCGCTCGACCTTGCCCGATCTCGCAAGCAGCAGCGCTGCCGGACCGTTGGCGGGAGCGTTGAAGAAGGCGTCTCCACGACGCCACGGGATTCCCCCACCGCGCTCGGGTTGCCACGCATCGTGAAGTTCACTGACGAGGGTCGCGATTGCGCCACCATGATCGACGCGCAGGTGCCGTCGAGCGCGATCGAGGGCGAGCCCGAGCCAGGCCATGTCGTCGAAGTAGTTGTTGGTCCAGCCGGTGATGTTGCGGATGCGGTGACTACGGGTGAGTTGCACGACGCGCCGTCGACTGTGCGCGCGGAGTCGATTACCGACCTGGCGGTCGGTGTCGTCGCCGGCCTTCACCTGCCGCTCTGCCGCGTCGACGACGAGGTCGATCAGGTGTGCCTGCCACCAGTAGTGCCACGAACCGAAGAGGCGCTCGCGCCTGGTCGCCGGCCAGCCGACGACCCCGAGTTCGGTGCCGGGCAGACCCCACAATCGACGCAGGTGTCTGGCAACGACGGCGGCTTCGGCTGCGTCCGCCCGGCCCGCCCACATTTCTGGCATGCAGTAATCATCTACCAGGCGTCGCCGAGGTCGGCGTGTTGGCGGATCCAGGCGTGCATGGCGATTCCCGCCGCGACGCCGGCGTTGATGGAGCGGGTCGAACCGAACTGTGCGATCGACACCGTCTTCGTCGCCACCTCGCGTGCCCGCTCGGTCACCCCCGGTCCTTCCTGGCCGAACAACAGCAGGCAGTTGCGGGGCAACTCCACCGTCTCGAGCGGCACGGAGCCCGGGGTGTTGTCGACGGCGACAATGGTCAGATCGTGCTCGGCAGCCCAGTCGATGAGGGCATCGATATCGGGGTGATGATGCAGATGCTGGTAGCGATCGGTGACCATGGCCCCACGGCGGTTCCAGCGCCGTCGGCCCACGATGTGGACGGCAGCTGCCGCGAACGCATTGGCGGTGCGTACGACGGTGCCGATGTTGGCGTCGTGCGCGAAGTTTTCGATCGCTATGTGCAGCGGGTGCCGGCGGGTGTCGATGTCGGCGACGATCGCGTCGCGCGTCCAATACCGATAGGCATCGACAACGTTGCGCCGGTCGCCGTGTTCGAGCAACTCGGGGTCGTACCTCGGGTCGGTCGGTGGAGGTGTCCCGAACTCGTCGGTCCACGACGCCATGCCGTGTGGATGCTCGCCCCATTCGGTGGGTCCGGCGAGCGGGTCCGGCCCCGGCTCCTGCCGTGGTTCTCGGCCGAGCACGATTCCCCGGTCCGTCACGGTCAGAACGTCTCGTTCGAGCCGGATGCGACGGTGAATCCGTGCCCGGTACTGTCGTTGGTGCAGGTCACGTCGACTTCGGTGGTTCCGCACGTGTACCCGAGTTGCGAGAGCGTCGACCCCGCGGGCAGCACCTCTGCAGACCCCTCGACGGGCAGGTAGACGGGGCCGCCCGAACACAGGAACTCACCGGGACCGCTGTCCACGACGCGCATTCCGTGCCCCCAGTTGACGACGCAACTCTCCGGCTGTGGCGGCACCGGATCTGTGGCGCCCTCGCAACCCGCTTCGGTGCGGCCCGGGAGTTGCACGATGCCGCACGCGAACGCGCCGTCGGGTGTGGTGAAGTAGTACGATTCGCCCTGCTCGAACGCGACGGCCTCCAAGGTCGGCGGCACCTCGGGAGCAAGCTCGGTCGTCGTTTCTGCAGGCGGGAGCTCGGACGTCGGTGTGTCCGTCATTTCCCCCGTGGCGGCTTCCGTCGTGGTCGGTGCAGCGGCCGTGGTGGAAGTCGCAGTAGCGGCCTGCTGGGCCGCATCATCCGGTTCGCCGCCGGATCCCCCGCATCCACTCAGAACCAGCACAGCTCCCAACACAACCGCTGCCGACGACACACGCACCTTCACACCGCTCCCTCCGACGAGCTCAGAAAGTGCCACTCTATCGACCGGCGGTCGAAGCACACACACGCGCTAGTCTGGGAGACGGAGGAGCCATGAAGCACAAGCGCATCCTGCGCGCGGTCGCGTTCATCACGACCGGATACCTGATTCTGTTGTCACTCTGGCTGAACCTCTTCTATCCGATCTCCGCCGAGGGCACCGCGGAATTCCAGGTGATGTTCCTGGTCTGCCTGTACGGCGCGGTGCTCGGTGTGGGCATGCTGATCGCCGATCGCACCAGCAGAGAAGACCGCAAGATCGAGCGCGACGGACTCGAGGGCTGGGCGACGATCCGTGCGGCCACCCCGCTCGGCGCTGTGATCGGCGACGTGCAGCGAACCGAGCTGGATCTGGATCTGATGGTGCCCGGATCCGAGCCGTACAGCGGAAAGGTGGTGTTCGAAGCCGATCGCAGTGACCTGCCGCGGCTGGTGGCCGGGCATGTGGTGTCGGTGCTCGTCGACCCCGACGACCGCACCCGGATCCTGATCTATCCTTGATCGATCATGCGCGCCGACTGATCACGTGCGCCGCACCCGCGCGAGCATCCCCTCGACCAGAAGCAATTGCGCAGCCGCGTACGTAGCGAGTACGAACCCTTCCGCCGCCGCCCGCGCGCTCGTGTGTTTCAGCAGTGTCCGGCGCACAACGATGGTGCCGTCGGACATCGTGAACACGAGCCCGCCGAGACCGAGCCAACTGCGCCGGTCTGCAGTCGGAAGCACGAGACCTCCGGAGGACTTCGCTCCGGGCGCAAGGGAAGGGTCGGAGGCAAGTGCCGCGGTGGTCGCCAGCAGGGTGCCGTACGTGGTGAGCGGAACCGCCACCGAGCGGCTTCGCCGCCCGAGCAGTCCGGCGGCACCCAGGATCGCGGGCACACGCTGCAGCACCGCGGCTCGGGTCGGGCGCGCGCCGCGCCGCGCGAGCAAGGTCGAATACGATATTTGCATCACTGCGAAAGAACGTGCACCGCGAAGGATCCTCCGGTCGTCGTCGGGATCGATCATGAACACGTCACCCGCGGTCGCGGCGGTCAGACCGGCAAGGAGCAGCGCGGCGTCGGCGCGGTCGAGGTCGCGGGAGCGGCGCAGCACCCGGACGGCGAGCGAAGGCGCGATCAGCGGCTTCGCGACCTTCTGCACCGACTCGTTCCCCAGTATCCCGCCGACCACCGTCGCCGCGCTCGCAGCCGCGAACACAGCGTGCTCGATACCCCACTTGCTCCGAGTGAACCAACCCATGAGCGCACAGTACCGGGCCTGCCATCAACAGCGGCGCGCACCAGGGGACGCAACAGCGCGCAGGAACACCGGGGACGGAAACCCGCGAGTCGCGGCCGCTGTAGTCACACACGATTCGACCCTCGGCACATCATCGTTCTCGCACAAGGCAATTGCCGATCCACCGAAACCTCCCCCGACCATGCGTGCGCCGAGTGCACCCGCCGCAGTCGCAGCATCGACGGCGCAGTCGAGTTCGGCGCAGCTGACCTCGAAATCGTCGCGCAGAGACCGATGCGACGCGTCGAGCAGCGGACCGAGGTCGCGCACACGACCGGCGCGCAGGGCGTCGGCGGCAGCGCGGACCCGCCGAATCTCGGTGACCACGTGTCGCGCGCGACGCTGCAGCATCGGGTCTTCCAGTGGGGAAACGGATTCCACCGAGCGTAGTGGCTCACCTAGCCGTCGTGCCGCTTCCTCGACAGCGGCACGACGCGAACCGTACCGGCCGTCGACGAGGCGGTGTCCTGTTCCGGTGTCGACGACCAGGACCGTGAGGCCGGCCGCTGCGGTGTCGACCGGGATGTGTTCGACGTACCCGTCGGCGCAGTCGAGAAGCAACGCGTGGCCGGCGCGGCCACGCAGAGCGATTCGCTGATCCATACCCCCGGTGGGCGCCCCCACGTAGTCGTTCTCCGCACGCACACACGCACGGGCGAGGACATCGCGTCCGTTGTCGTCGACGGGAAGCCCGCACAGGTCGGCGAGCGCGAGCGCCACCGACGCCTCGAGCGCAGCGGACGACGACAGACCCCCACCAACCGGAACCGTCGACTCGATCGCGATGTCCGCTCCGCGGAAACCGGGTGGGTCGAGCGCCCACACCACACCGGCAACGTACGCGCCCCAGCCGTCGACGCGCCGACCCAACTCGACGTCCACGGGAGCGAATCCGGTGCTGTGCATGCGGAGCCGCCGATCCGCACGAAGACGCACCGCGGCCGCCGTGGACTGGGGGATCGCCATCGGCAGGCACAACCCGCCTGCGTAGTCGACGTGCTCACCGATCAGGTTGACGCGACCGGGCGCGCACCAGATGCCGTCGGCGTCGCCACCGAACACCGTGGTGAACGCGCGCGACGCGTCGTCGCACACCGCGCCGTCGGGAACCATCACGGTGCGAGCTCGCGTAGCCGCCCGGCGATGCGCTCGGGTGTCGTGTCGCTGATCCAGGCGCCCATCGCCGATTCGGAGCCCGCCAGGTATTTGAGCTTGTCGGAGGCACGGCGCAGCGAGAAGATCTGGCAGAACAACCGGCCGTGCTCGCGTCCGTCCCCGACGGGGGCCTGGTGCCATGCAGCGATGTACGGGACGCGGTCGAGTCCGTCGAAGAACCCATCGATGCGTCCGAGCAGGTCGCGATAGGCGAGGGCGAGTTCGTCGCGTTCGGCGTCGACGAGCGCGGTGAGATCGGGGACGTCGCGATGCGGTGCGAGGTGCACCTCGATCGGCCACCGCGCCGCCGCGGGCACGTACGCGGTCCACCATTCGCCCGACCACACGACGCGGGTTCCGCTGCGGCGTTCGGCGTCGAGGATGTCGCGCTGGAGCGACCGGCCCGTCCGTTCGTGATGGTCGCGGGCGCGATCGAGCAGCGTCCGCGTCCGCGGCGGCAGGAATGGGTAAGCGTAGATCTGGCCGTGTGGATGTTCCAGTGTCACACCGATTTCGAGCCCGCGATTCTCGAAACAGAAGACCTGCTGCACACCCGGAAGCGACGACAGCACCGCTGTGCGGGACGCGAGCACGTCGACGACGGTACGGGCACGGGCCGCGGGGAGGTCGGCGAACCGCGCGTCGTGTTCTGCGGTGAAGGCGATCACTTCGCAACGGCCACCCGCCGAGCCGTCACCCGCCGAGAGCGCCGGGAAACGGTTCTCGAAAACCACGACGTCGTAGTCGTCCGCAGGGATTTCGGTGGAGGCGCCGGGCCGGGTCGGGCAGAGCGGGCAGTCCGCGACCGACGGCAGGAACGTACGGTCCATGCGGTGCGCGGCAAATGTCACCGGATCCCCGGTGAGCGGGTCGATGCGGACCTCCGACGCCGCCACGACCGCCGGAAGCTCCCGACGGTCGTGTGCGGCACGGGTGACTGCTCCCTCGGCGTACGGTTCGGTGTCGTCGAAGAAGATCAGTTCGCGACCGTCCGCAAGTTGTGTGACGGTCTGCCGCATCCGTGGGACCACGGGATCAGGAGTTGTCGAGGCCCAGGTCGGAGAGGCCGAGCAATGATCGGTATTCGACGCCCTCCGCGGTGATGACCTCGTCGGCTCCGGTGGCGCGGTCGACGACCGTTGCGACACCTACGACGATCGCTCCCACGTCGCGCAGGGCCTTGACGGCGGTGAGCGGCGAGTTCCCGGTGGTGGTCGTGTCTTCGACGACGAGCACTCGCTTGCCGACGACGTCGGGGCCTTCGATCTGCCGCTGCATGCCGTGCGCCTTGGCGGTCTTGCGGACGACGAACGCGTCGATCGGGCGTCCCGGTGTGTGCATGACGGCCATGGCGACCGGGTCGGCGCCCATGGTGAGCCCGCCGACCGCATCGAAGTCCCAATCCGAGACAAGGTCGCGTAGAAGCGAGCCGATGAGCGGGGCTGCGCGGTGATGCAGGGTTGCGCGGCGCAGATCGACGTAGTAGTCGGCTTCCTTGCCCGACGACAACGTCACCTTGCCGTGCACTACTGCCAGCTCACGTACCAGCGCAGCCAATTCGTCGCGATCGCTCATCGCACAATCCTTCACCGTCGTCTCGTTCACCGCCGGTGGCGGAACCGGCACGAAATCGAGCGTAGTCGCTGCCCGGTGCACCTCAGGCGGCGACGGTCCCCGAGTCCTTCTCGTCGCTCTTGCCGGAGGCGGGCGCCTGCCCTTCGGTCTGCTCGGCCGTCGCCGGAGCCTCGGACTCGGTATCTGCCGCCGGCGCCGCCGGAACCGCGAATACGGTAACGGCCCGCACCCCTGCCAGCATCGCGAACATCGACGTCGGGAAGCTCGACACCTGGGAGTTGAGCTTGTCCGCGAGGTCGTTGTGGACGCGAACCGCACCGGCGATGCGCTGCTCGCGGGTGTGCAGTTCGCGGGCGACACGGATGAACGGCCAGTGGTTGACTCCGTCGAGAACCCCGATGAGCTCGTGCAACGCGGCCGACAACGCGTTCTCGGTGGCAGCACGTTCGGGGAGGTCGAGGCGCTGGTCGCGCATCGCGATGGCGAGCGAGCGTGCTCCCACGACGGGGCTGATGCGGCTGCGCTCGACACCGGCACCCGCCGATGCCGCGATGAGCGCGGGAATCAGATCGTAGCGATCATCGAGTTCGTTCAACAGTAGATGCAGGCTGTCTCTACGTCGGGCGCGAAGCGTCCGCAACCGGTACATCCCCAACCGTATCCAGAGCAACGCAACGGCCACGACTGCCACAACTATCACCAGAGCCACAGGTGTCACGGCGAGAAATGTACAGACTCCGATCGGTTCGCACGACGACGGATCCGGCGTGTCAGCCCGGGTGTGTCCGTACCGTGACCTGACCGGCGCGGCTCAGCGATGCGCAGACGGGCGTCCCGGATCATGGAAGCTGCGATCGACGTTGTCGGGATCGACCACGGGCGGGAGGACGTGCAGAATGCCCGACAGGCGCGCAACCGCTTCGATCGCCGCATCCCATTCACGCCCGTTGCTCCCCACCGGGATCGAACCGAGCGTCCACGGACCCTCGCTCCACAGCATCTGGACATGCTCCGGGATCGACTGGGTGAACGAGACCATCCGCTGGTCGCACACGCGGCGGGCGATCTCGAGATCGGTGGAGAACACGATGCGCGGGCCAATCGACCCGAGCAGATTCATGTCGGAATCCTTGGGCGGGGGTGTCGACTTGAGGCGTAGATCGATGTCGACGTCGGACCCGACCTTGCGGCGCACTGCGACGATCGTGGCGGTTTCCTCGATGTCGAACAGGATGAATTCCTCGCCCCGCCGCACCCCGCGCACGACGTCGATCGCGCCCAGGTATTCCTGTTTGGCCAACGCCGCGCGATGCCAGTTGGAGGGCAGCCGCTCGTCGGAATCGGTGTATTTGTATCCCTGGGCCCGCGCCCAGATCTCCCGCACACGGCCGGACTGTTCCCTCCGCGTGCGGTCGACGTACAGCAGAGCGAGCGCGCCGAGAAGCGCGATCGCCGCCAGACCGAACCACATGAATGTCATCGCGATCAGCCTAGCGTCTTCAGTTGCCCGGGCTGCCGAACGACGGGAGCGACGCGCTGATGACGGTTTCGGCCGTCATCTGTCCGTTCTCGACCGGGCTGCCGGTCGCGACGACGGTCGCACCGATCTCGAGTGCCTCCGGGGAGGATCCCCGCAACGTGATGATCTGGGTTTCCGGTGTGAACAGCACCGTGGTGAGCGACCCACCGATACCACTGAGGGTGATGCTGGTGCCGTCGTTGGCCGTGATCGACCCCACGACGGCACCGGTCTGGCCGAGGGCCTCACCGAGCCCGCCGGGAAGGTCGTCGAGCGGAAGATCCGGCGCTGCGCCGGGTGCGGGAACCGGCGACGGTGTCGTCGTGGGTGCCGGTGGCTGCGCCTGCGTGGTGGTCGGCCCTGTCGCGGTGGTGTCGGGCTCGTCGCCGCTTCCACTCAGGAGATAGCCGATGATCCCGCCGAGAGCGATGAGCACGACCACCGCGAGAGCGAGAACACCCCAGCGGGTACCGCGCGGCTTCTTCTCGGGTTCGGCGGGCTGTCCGTATCCGGGCTGTCCGTATCCGGGTGGGGGTGCGCCGGGCGGTTGATACCCCCCGCCCGGGTAGCCGGCCGGGGGGTACTGCCCCTGCTGGTATTGGGTCTGCGGGTATTGCCCCAGCGGTTCGCCGAGCTGCTGGGTGGGGTTCGGGGGTGGCGCTGCCGAATCGAAGCGCGGATCGTACCGCGGGTACGCCAGCGTGGGGTTCGTCACCGGCTGCCCGTATGCCTCCGTCGGGTCGTCGGTGTGCAGTACGCGCGTCTCGTCGTCGCCCGGCTCGTCGTGCGGATAGGCACGTTCCTGCGGCGTACGCGGATCGTTCGGATTTGTCATAGCCCTTTCCAAGATACCGACACAGGGCGTCGGATGGGCACAGCACTGCGGGTCTGGATTGCCGTTGCCTCGCCTTATATTCATGCTTATGATTCATATCATTATCAAATGAGTTTCCATCGAAGCGAGGTTTCGAAATGACTGACAAGAATCGCCTACTCCGCGTGGCCATCGTCGGTGCAGGCCCCGCCGGTATCTACGCCGCCGACGCACTCATGAAGTCCGACACTGCGCAGGATCCCGGGGTGAGCATCGACCTGTTCGAACGCATGCCGGCCCCGTTCGGCCTCATCCGCTACGGCGTCGCCCCCGACCACCCCCGCATCAAAGGCATCATCACCGCGCTGCACAAGGTGCTCGACAAACCCAACGTGCGCCTGCTCGGCAACCTCGACTACGGCGTCGACATCACACTCGACGACCTGTACCGCTTCTACGACGCGGTGATCTTCTCGACCGGCGCCAACGCCGACCGTGAACTGACCATCCCCGGCATCGACCTCGACGGCAGCTACGGCGCCGCCGACTTCGTGTCCTGGTACGACGGCCACCCCGATGTTCCCCGCACCTGGCCACTCGACGCCGAGAAGGTCGCCGTCCTCGGCGTCGGCAACGTCGCACTCGACATCGCGCGCGTACTCGCCAAGACCGGCGACGAACTGCTGCCCACCGAAATCCCACCGAACGTCTACGACGGCCTGAAGAACAACAAGGCCGTCGAGGTCCACGTCTTCGGGCGCCGCGGGCCGGCACAGGCCAAGTTCACCCCCCTCGAACTGCGCGAACTCGACCACTCCCCGACCATCGAGGTCATCGTCGACCCCGAGGACATCGACTACGACGCAGGCTCCGAGGCCGCCCGGCGCAACTCCAAGCAGGTCGACATGGTCGCCAACACCCTGCAGGATTGGGCCATCCGCGACGCCGGCGACCGCCCGCACAAGCTGTTCCTGCACTTCTTCGAATCACCCACCGAGATCCTCGGCGAGGACGGCACGGTCGTCGGCCTGCGCACCGAGCGCACCGAACTCGACGGCACCGGCAACGTCCGAGGCACCGGCAAGACCCGCGACTGGGATGTGCAAGCCGTGTACCGCGCGGTCGGTTACCTGTCGCAGAACATCGCGAACCTGCCGTTCGACGACCAGGCCGGCACCGTCCCCAACGAAGCCGGACGCGTGCTCGCCGACGAGACCGTCGACGGCCACGACCGGTTCATGCCGCACACCTACGTCACCGGCTGGATCAAGCGTGGCCCGGTCGGCCTGATCGGCCACACCAAGGGCGACGCCAACGAGACCGTCGCCAACCTCCTCGAAGACCGCTCCGCAGGTCGCCTCAACACCCCGGAGGCCCCCGGCGAAGACGAGATCGTCAAGTTCCTCGAAGACAAGCAACTCCCCTACACCACGTGGCAGGGCTGGTACCGGCTCGACGCACACGAACGCAGCCTGGGTGAGGCCGAGGGGCGTGAGCGCGTGAAGGTCGTCGAACGTAACGACATGCTCCGCGCGTCGAACCCCGCAGACGAACTCGTCTGATAGGCCATCGTGCCTGTCGAGGTCGACCACATGCTGTCGCGGTCGGTGGCGGCCACGCGGCACGGACAGCTGCGCCTCGGATTCGCGGCTGTCGCACTCGATACCGGAGCCCGCGTTCTCGTGTTCGCCGACGGCTCGCGGGTACCCTATGAGAAGTTGCTCATCGCGACCGGAATGCGACCAGCCAATCCCCCAGTGCTGGGATCCACGTGCTGCGCACGCGGACGACGTCGTCCGCGTGCGCCCGGACCTTGACACCCTGCTGACGAAATGCGCGAAAAGTCGCGACCGACGTCATAATCCTCGGCATCGGATCGACACCCGCCGCCGAGTGGCTCGATCGATCGAAGGTACAGTGCACCAAGGCAATCCGGTGAAACGAGTCCGCCGACTAAGTCCCGCACGTATGGGCGCTCAGTCAGGTCGCGGCGTGGAAACACGGTGGCGGGGCTCGCATCGAGCACCGGAACAACGTCGGCGACCAGGCGCACTTGGTTGCGCGGCCCTTTTGCCGGGTTTACTCTCGCGTGCGCGCCGCGGCGGGGCGAACGCGCATTCGTACGGCTGGACTTGTACGATTGGCTTCCCATTGATCCGACCGGGAGGACGTTGTGCCGGGCAGAGCCGATCGGCCTGAGAAAACCGCTATGATCGTGGCGCGCCGGATCGTATCCGAGGTCGCAAGAAGGGGTTTGCAGCCCGGCGACCGGCTTCCCTCCGAGCGGGTCATGCTCGACGAGTATGAGGTCGGCCGCGGCACCTTGCGGGAGTCATTGCGCTATCTGGAGCTGTCGGGTGCGCTCTCCCTCAAGCCAGGTCCGGGGGGCGGGCCCACCATCGAGAAGCCGGACGCCTCGCATCTCATGGACAGCATCGCGTTGCTGCTGCAGTTCGAGAAGGCACCACTCGACGCGATCCTCGAGGCGCGAGTCGGCCTCGAGCCGATGAACGCCCGGCTGGCGGCCGAACGCATCTCCGCCGAGCAGCTCGACGCGCTATACGGAACCGTGACCAGGATGGGCGAAGACATCAAGGACCTCGAGGTCTTCCACGAGACCAGTAAGGAGTTCCACGACATCCTGGCGTGGGCCTCGGGTAACGCCCTTTTCGGCTACCTGATCGACGCGATCAACGGGATATTTCGCGGTCCCCAGTTCACTGCATACTCGGTGGCGCACCGGAAGAAGGATCTGCTCGCGCACACCGAGGTCGCGGACGCGGTCGGCGAACACGACGCGGACCGCGCCGAGTCGCTTATGCGCACCCATATGGAGGAGATGGCCTCCCACCTGCGCAAGGGTGCATCCGACATCCTCGCGCAGCCGGTGACGTGGGAGTCGGCGCTCTGACCCGACGGACGTCACGCTGTGACGTCGACCTGGGATGCCATCAGCCGGGCGGTCCGATCGGTGCGACCGATCCGGTATAACCGGTAGGTGGCCCAGCCGCCGACCAGCATCGGAATGGCCATGAAATAGTACATCGTCTGCGGGGCCACCACAGCTAGCGCGTACCCCACCAGGATTGGGGCCGAGATCGACGCGAGCCGGCCGACGCCGAGCATCCATCCCATCGCGGTGGCTCGCGCCTGCGCCGGGTACAGCTGCGGGACGACGCCGGCGCTAGCGGTGATCGCGACATAGGTGAACAGACCGACCGCGATGGTGATGGTGATGGCGACCACGGCATGGTTGAAGAACGCAGCGAAGACGACGATCGACACCGCGGCGCTCAGCATCGAGATCCACAGGACCTTTGGTGCGGAGGTCTTGAGCGTCCACACGGAGAAGGCCAGCGCACCGAACAGACCACCGAGGCTGAGGATCAGGCCCGCCGCCGTCCCGAGGGAGGCGTCCCCGCTGGCCATCTTCACCAGCTCCGGCGTCCACGTATTCGCGAAGTAGAACGCACACATCAGGCAGGAGTAGGCGAGCCAGCTCAGCAGGGTGCGCTCGGTCAGCCCGCCGCGGAACAGTGTGCGGACATTACCCTCCTCGACCTCGATCTGCGTGGCAACCACTGCGGGACGGGCCAACGGGTCGATGTCCGCGTCGCCGAGCTTCTCCGCGATGCGGTCGAGCTGCGCCTGCGCCTCCGGGGTGTCCCGGGTGATCAGGAAGTCGATCGACTCAGGCATGAACAGCGACGCGATGATGAGGGCGAGCAGGGTCACGACCACACCGAAGCCGAACATCACGTGCCATGAACCGCCGAGCGCTCCGACCAGCAGCGCACCGATGCCGCCGCCGACGAGGCTCCCGACGGGGAACCCGATCGAGTAGATACCGAGGATCAGATTGCGGCGGCGATCGGAGCAGTACTCCTGCACGAGGACGACGAGGCTGGCAGCCATGCCTCCGATTCCGATTCCGGTGACCAGACGCGCCACGAGGAGAGTTTCGACATTCGGAGAGACGGTGCTCGCGATCATGCCGACGAGGCTGATCGTAAGACAGATCTGAACGAGCGTGCGGCGGCCGATTCGATCGGCGACTGGTGCCAGCAGGATCGATCCGGCGGCCATACCCACCAGCCCGGCGCTGAGTAGATATCCCTTCTGCGCGGAGCTCGCGAAGAATCCCTCCGGGAGATGAGGCAATACGTAACCCATGACGAAGACGTCGAATCCGTCGACGGTCACCACGAGTAGACAGGCGATCATCGATACGTACTGGTACCGGCGCATCGGCCGGGTCTTGATCGCGGTCAGCAGATCCATGGCAGCTCTTTCTCAGCGGGCGCCGGAGAGACGCGGTTCGAAAGTCGTGGCGACGGCGGAGGCCAGCTCAGACGCGGCAGTGGCGACATAATCTCCGAGGACGGCCTCGAAACGGAAGAAGCCGTGGTTCATGCTCGGATGGTCGATCAATTCGACAGGGACGCCTGCCGCCCGCAGACGGCCGGCGTGATCGACGGCCTCGTCGCGCAGCGGGTCGTGACCGGCCACCAGCAGCACGGTCGGCGGCAGATCCGACAAGTCATCGGACAGTGCGGTGAAGCGGCGGTCTCGGCGGGACCGGACATCCGGACAGTAGTGGCCCATGAACCACCGCATCTCGTCGGTACCGATTCCGTCCGCGCTGGACGATCGCCGATAGGATGCCCGTTCCGTGTCGTGGTCGAGCACCGGATAGATCAGCACTTGCGCCGCGAGGTCCACAGCATATCGCAGGACCGCAGCGGCGGCCGCGGCGAGGTTGCCGCCCGCGCTGTCCCCGCCGACTCCGACCGGCGTTCGGCCCACAAGCGCGGCCACCGTTTTCACCGCAGCAACGGCGTCGTCGACCGGGATCGGGAACCGGGCCTCCGGTGCGAGCCGGTAATCGACGCTAACCACTTCTACCCCGGCATGCGCTGCGAGGTAGCGGCACACGTTGTCGGAGTAGTCTAGATCACCGGTGACCCAGCCGCCGCCGTGGAAGTACACAAGCACCCCAAGCGGATCCGGACGGACGGGTAAGTAGCGACGCGACAACAATCCGGTTGTCCCGAGCCGGGACTCCACAACCCGCGAGACGGCCGGCCCCGCGGCGCACAGGGCGTTGCCGACGCGGACGCGTTGCCGGGCGGCCTCGACGGTACCGAGGTGGATCGGCGTGTTGCCCGCGGCCTGCCCGCGGTCGAGCAGTTCACGCAGCCGCCGGTCCAGCGGCGTCGGCATCCCGCTCATCTCATTGGCTCCGTATCCTGATCGAACTCGGGAATCACCCGGTCCCGGAAGAGCTCCATCGTCTCGAGCAGCTGGTCCTGCGGCAGGTCATACCACTGCATCCGCAAGATCACGTAGGTGATGCCCTGTTTCTCAAGCGCCTTGAGCTTCTCGATCGCGGTGTCGGGATCGGTGAAGAGGTACGACTCGTCCGCAACCGTCTCGGCGACGCCAGCACCATCGAGGTGCCGGTACACACCGGAGGCGTCCGGCGCGTTGAACGCCGAGTACTTAGCGGTGAGCGCACCACGGGCCCGGAGACCGATCTCGCGAGCAAGAGCCGGATCCTCGCGGAGCACCAGCTCGCGGCGGACGACGAGCTCGGCGGCCGAATCCTTGCCCAGCCGGTCCCGTTCCGCGCGGTAGTGGCCCAACACGACGTCGAGACGATCCGGTGTCACGTGGGGCGGCACGATCCAGGCGTCGCCGAGGCGGGCCGCGCGACGGGCACCGGTCCGATGCGCGCCTGCGCCGATCCAGATCTGCGGTCCGCCGGACAGAACGGGCTCGAGGCTGATCCGCTGCTCTTCGATACGAAAGTGGTTGCCGCGGTGTGTGACGGTGCGGCCACTCCACAGCTCTCGGATGATCTCCACGCTTTCTTCGAATCGCGCCACCCGTTCGTCGAGCGGGATGCCGAACGACTCGAACTCGTTGTCCCGGTATCCCATTCCGAAACCCGCGACCACGTGACCGCCCGTCAGATGGTCGAGAGTGGCAAACTCCTCCGCCACCGCTACCGGATGGCGCAGCGGAAGGATGAACATGTTGGTGCCGACGTCCATGCCCCCGGCCAGCCCGGCAATGGAAGCGAGCAACGGAACCGGTTGCAGCGTAGGCATGTTGCCGAGGTAGTGCTGAAGTGCCCAGACGGACCGGAATCCGGATCGGCGGGCGAGTGCGACCTGCTCGTGTAGTTCCGCGAGCCGGGTCGCGTTCAGCGTGCCGGGCGGGAAGTCGTTCATGATAGCCAAGCCGAACTTCATCGTTTTCCCTCTCTGCTGCTGTGCGTGGGTGTGGTAGCGCCCGCTGCCACCCCCGCGCACAGGACGTCAGGCGCCGCCGATCGCGATCGACTGCTTCTCGAGATAGGCAGCAAGTCCCTCGGGCCCCATCTCTCGGCCGATTCCCGACTGCTTGAACCCGCCGAACGGCGTCCCTGGCGCCTGCGGGTTGCCGTTGATGCTGACCATGCCGGTTCGGATCCGGCGCGCCACCGTGACGGCGTGCTCGGTGTCGGAGGACCACACCGAGCCCGACAGCCCGTACGGGGAGTCGTTGGCGATGCGGACCGCGTCGGCCTCGTCTTCGTAGGGAATCACCACGACGACGGGCCCGAATATCTCCTCGCGCGCCACCCGCATCCCGTTGTCGACACCGATGAGCAGGGCGGGGTTCACGAAGTGTCCGGCGTCGAGGTCCGCGGGGCGGCCACCGCCGATGACGGTCGCCCCTTCTCGGGCCCCGACCTCGAGGTAGCCCTCGACACGATCGCGCTGGGCGGCGCTGACCAGCGGCCCGATGTCGGTCTCGGGGCCGAACGGGTCGCCGACCCGCAGTCCCGTCACGGCATCCGCCAACCGGTCGACGATCTCGTCGTATCGCTTTCGGGGGGCGAGGATTCGACTCTGCGAGATGCACAACTGACCGTTCACGAGCATCGCCATCGGCACCACCCGGGCAGCGAGAACGTCCAGGTCGGCGTCGTCCAGGACGATGGCCGCGGACTTGCCGCCGAGCTCGAGCGTCACGCGGGCCACCCGATCCGCGCACAGGGCCATGATCCGTTTACCCGCGGCACTGCTGCCGGTGAACGCGACCTTGTCGACCTCGGGGTGGCGAACGAGGTGCTCACCGACGTCGCGACCGGCGGGCAGCACACTGAGGACACCCTCGGGGAGTCCGGCGGCGTCGAACGCCTCGGCCAGCAGCAGCGCGGACAGCGGCGTCTCGGGTGCGGGTTTGAGGACGACCGAGCACCCGGCGGCGAGTGCGGGAGCGACCTTGAGGACGGGGCTGCTCAGCGGGCCGTTCCAGGGGGTGATCGCGCCGACGACGCCGACCGGGGTCTGGGTGACAAGGCTGCGCAGCGTGTCGTTCGAACCGTCACCGTCCCCGCGGATCTCGTCGAACGGGTAGCGCCGGATCAGGTCTGCGTAGTAGCGCAGCATGCGGATGGGATTCGGTACGTGCGCGCGCTCGCTGAAGCTGCGCGGGCACCCGAGCTCGCTGGTGAGGACGTCCACGGCGCGGCCGAGTTCCGCCTCGAGGTGGTCGGCGGCACGCTCGAGCACCGCGGCCCGCTCGTCGGCAGGAGCCTCGACCCACGTGCGGGCGTCGAACGTGGTCCGGGCCGCGTCCACCGAGGCGTCCACGTCCGCGGTGGATGCGAGTTGCACCGTGGCGAGCATGGTTCCGTCCGTCGGATTGCGGACGTCGACGGTTCCGCCGTCGCGGGAGTCGGTCCAGCGCCCGCCGACGAAGAGGCGCCCGCCGTGAGTGGGTGCGGTGTCGGCGCGGGTCGCGGTGGTCACTGCAGACCGCCCTTGACGAGCTTCTTTGCCAGGGAGTCGTTGATGACTTCGGTGGAACCCTCGTAGATCCGCATCGGCCGCGCCTCGCGGTACAGCCGCTCGATCTTGCTGCCGCGGACGAGGCCGAATCGACCCATCATCTGCACGGACCGGTCGACCACGCGCCCCGCGGCCTCGGTGGCACCGGCCTTGGCGAGGGACGACAGGTGCAGGTTGGCCTTGGGGTCACGAGCGGCTGCCGCGGCGGCGCGGTAGGCGAAGGTGCGGGAGAACTCGACGTCCACCCACGACTCGGCGAGCTGGTTCGGGATGGGGCCGAGCCGCGAGAGTGGCACCCCGAATTGTTCCCGCGAGCCGGTGTGGGCGATCGCCTCGTCCAGTGCGGCTTGGGCGAGGCCGACGGCGGCACCGGCCACGGACACCCGGAAGGTCGCGAGAGTTTCGAGCACTCGCGCGAAACCCTCACCGGGAGCACTGATCCGGTTTGCCACCGGCACCCGGACACTGTCGAAGACGATGTCGCCGAGGATATGAGGGGCGATGACCTGATGCGGCGTCCGAATCGACAGCCCGGGCGCATCGGCTGGTACGAGGACCAGCGAGTAGCCGTCGTCCTCCTTGGCGAGCACCGAATAGAAGTCGGCCGCACCGCCGTTGGTGATGAAGGACTTGTGACCGTTGACGACGATGGTGTCGCCCTCGGTTTTGACCGTGGTGCTCAGCGCCTTGAGGTCGGAGCCGACGTGCGGCTCGGTCAGCGCGAGCGCGGCGATGGACTCGAGACGCGCGACCCGGGGCAGCCACTGCTGCTTGAGGTCCTCGTTGTCCGAGGTGGAGAGACCGAAGCTGCCGATGCCCTGCATAGCAAACAGCGAGTCGAGGTGGGCGCACTCGTACGCCAGCGCCTCTCGCACGACGGTGACGGCAAGCGAGTCCACCTTCTCGTCGCGCCCGCCGTACGCGGCAGGAACCACGATGCGGGTCAGACCGCTCGCGGTGAGCAGTGCCCGCACCTCCTCGTCAACGACCTCGGACTCGTCGGCGCGGCCGGCGATGGGGGCGACGCGCCGCGCAAGGTCTCTCGCCTCGTGACGCAGTTCGAGGTAGCGCTCCGGAAGCTCGAACGGCTGCGGGTCCTGATCCACGGACATGGCGTCCCTTCTCCTGGTTTCGCGCTCACACGGGTGCAGCGCTCAATTCGTCGATGGCGGGGCCTGGCGGCCCGACTCCAAATCTCTTATCATCATTATCTATGATCTAACTCTCGTCAATACGTATCAAGAGATTCATGTCACGGCCCGGCCGGGCCCGAATTCGTCCCCTCGAAAGGAAGCCGATGCCCACCGAACACACCGATCCGCTGACAACCCCGAACCTCACCGGCAAGGTCGCCCTGGTCACCGGTGGCAGCCGCGGGCTCGGCCGCGCGATGGTCGCCGGGTTCGCCGCGGCGGGGGCCAACGTCGTGATCGCGAGCCGGGACGGCGAGGCCTGCGAGAAGTACGCGGCAGAGATCGCCGAGCGCACGGGCCACCGGGCACTCGGCGTCGGCGCGCACGTGGGCCGCTGGGCCGCCATCGACGCCCTCGCCGACCGCGCCTACGACGAGTTCGGCAGGGTCGACGTCCTGGTGAACAATGCCGGAATGTCGCCGCTCTACGACTCGATCGACGAGGTCACCGAGGAGTTGTTCGACAAGGTGGTCGGGGTGAACTTCAAGGGACCGTTCCGACTGTCCGCGAACATCGGCAGCCGGATGGCCGCGGCAGGCGGCGGCTCGATCATCAACATCAGCAGTGCCAGCGCAGTCCACCCTCGCGCTGGCGTCGTCCCCTACGCCGCCGCCAAGGCTGCTCTGAACGCGATGACGGTCGGGATGGCGCACACTCTCGGGCCGACGGTGCGCTGCAACGCGATCATGGCCGGCACCTTCCTCACCGACGTCAGCAAGTCGTGGGACATGGAGGCGTTCGGCAGGCGGGCCCAGGGCTTCGCTCTGAAACGCGGCGGCCGGCCCGAGGAGGTCGTCGGCACCGCACTGTATCTCGCGAGCGAAATGTCCAGTTTCACCACGGGCGCGATCATCCCGGTCGACGGCGGACACCCCTGAGCGATATGACATCGACGCCGCGGGCCCGGCACCGATCCGGTACCGTGCCCGCGGCGTGACGCGCGGATCTCGTCAAGCGGCCCCTCCGATGACGCCGCTGCTTCGCAGCGCGGCAAGTGATTCCACCGGCTCCCCGAGCAACTCCGTGATCAGCGCATCGGTGTGCTGACCGATCCGCGGCACGCCGTCGTATTCCGGTTGCGGGCTGTCCCTCATGTGCAGGATCGGGCCGGGCATCAGCACCGACTGCAACACCTCGACACCCTTGACCTCGACGAGGGTGCGTTCGAGGAAGTGCGGGTCGACCACGATGTCGCTGGAATCGTTGACCGGAGCGCACACCACCTCGCACTTGTCGAGGATGTGAAGTACCGTCTCCCGTGGATTACCTGCAACCCAGTCGATCACCTTCTGCTGGATGGCGTCGTTATTCTCCATCCGCGCCGGGTTCGTCGCGAAGCGGGGATCGTCGAGCAGCTCCGGTTGACCCATCGCGTGGAAGAGTCGTTTGGCGATCCCCTGGTTGGATGCCGCGATGGACAGCCACTTGCCGTCCGACGCCTGGTAGATCCCGCGCGGGGATGCCGATCCCGTGCCGTTCCCCACGCGGTCCTGGATCTCCCCGGTGGCGGTGTACTTGAGGACCATGTCACCGAGGATGAACATCAGCGGCTCGTACAGTGCGACATCCACCTCCTCCCCCACGCCGGTGCGTTCCCGCCGCAACAGCGCCATCGCCGCGCCCATCGCCGCGGAGATGCCCGCGATCGAATCCGCGAATCCGAACGGCGGGGACGTGGGCGGCTTGTCGGCCCAGCCGTTGACGTGCGCGAAGCCGCTGGCCGTCTCGGCGACGGTGCCGAATCCCGGGCGATCCGAATAGGGTCCGGTCTGACCGAATCCGGACACCCGCACCAGCACCAGCCCAGGATTGGCCGCACTGAGTTCGTCGTAGCCGAGCCCCCACTTCTCGAGGCGGCCCGGACGGAACGACTCGACGACGACGTCGACCTCGGCGGCGAGCCGACGGACCAGGTCGCGACCCGCATCGGTGCGCAGGTCGACGCCGATCGAGCTCTTGCCCGCGTTCAGCCGGGTGAATCCCAGCGACAGCCCGTCCTTCTGCGGAGTCCAGTGCCGGGCAAAATCACCGGTCTGCGGATCTTCCACCTTGATCACCCGCGCGCCGAAGTCGCGGAGCATCCGGCCGACGGTGGGGGCGGCGTACATCGTGCCCAGTTCCAGGACGGTGATGCCATGGAGGGGTGCGGTCGACGAGTCGGTCATGCGGTGTCTCCTTCCGTCAGCTCGGCGGCATCCGCGAGCCACTCGAGTGCCTTGTCGTAGTGCGCTCGGTCGATGTGCAGCCCGCGATAGCGGACGGCGCCGTGCCCGGCGCGTTCCCCGTCCTCGTAGGCGCTCGCCAACCCTCGGTAGAAGTCGACGTCGGCGGCCGACGGGGTGAAGGCCGCGTTGACGACCGGCACGTGTGAGGGATGGATGACGACCATTCCACGGAATCCGAGGCGGCGGCCGTCGTCCGCGAATGTCGCGAGGCCGTCCAGATCGTTCAGTTCCTCCCACAGGCCGGTGAGAGCGTGAATGCGGGCTTCGCGACAGGCCAACAGGATCCGGCTGCGCAGGTACAGCGTCTCGGTACCCTCGGGACTCCACTCGAACCCGACCTCACGGGCTATGTCCGCATGTTCGGCGGTCGGGCCGATCATCGCCCCGATGCGTGTCGAGGCAAGGGCGATCTCCCGACAGTTGTGAATGGCCCGCACCGTTTCGACCGGCACGATCAGCCGAAGGCGTTGAACGCCACCGCGCAGTTCGAAATGGTCGAGCAGCGCGTCGTAGGCGACGACGTCGTGCACCGTCTCGATCTTCGGCGCGAAGATCCCGGTGAGGCCCGGCACCACCGCGGCCTCGAGGTCCGCGCCGGTGAGTCGGGTGCCGAGCCCGTTCGGCCGGACGAACAGTCCGACGCGCGGGTCCTCTTCCCGGATCGCGATCACCGTCTCTGCGACGGTCTTACGCGCGGACTCCTTCTCCGCGGTCGGGACGGAGTCCTCGAGGTCGAGCACGATCGCGTCGGCGCCGGAACCCAGTGCCTTGAACGCCCAGTCCGGCTTGTGCCCCGGCACGAACAGCAGGGTGCGGTACGGCTTCATCGACATTTCCATTCACCCAGCAGGGACGAGCGTGCGGTCGGCAGTGTCTGCGGTGACGCCCTCGTCACGCAGCACGGCCTTACGCACCTTCTCCGACGGCGTCTTCGGCAGAACGTCGACGAAACGGACATAACGAGGCACCGCGAACGCCGGGATCCGGCCCTCGCACCGAGCCCAGATCTCCTCGGCGGCAATCGGTTCCCGGGTAACGATGACGGCGAGCACCTCGTCCTCGCCGCCGTCCACGTCGGCCCGCACCCCGATGACTGCGCACTCGACGATCTCGTCGATCGACAGGATCGCCTGCTCCACCTCGTAGGAGCTGATGTTCTCCCCGCGCCGGCGCAGTGCGTCCTTGTAGCGGTCGACGAAGTAGTACCACCCGTCTCCGTCGCGGCGCAGTGCGTCTCCGGTGTGGAACCACAGGTTCCGCCACGCCTCGACGGTCTTGTCGGGCATCGCGTAGTACCCCTGGCTGCACGTCCACGGCAGCTTCGGGCGCACCACCAGTTCGCCGACCTCGCCGACGGGTACCTCCTCGTCGGTGTCCGGGTCGACGAGTCGAACGTCGAACCACTCCGACACCGCCAGCCCCGCGGCGCCCGCGGGGCGCTTCTCGCCGTACGGGGAGAGGATGGGTGCGCAGGTCTCGGTGAGCCCGAACACCTCCACGAACGCCTCCACCCCGAATCGCTCCGCGAACTCGTCGACCATCGACGCGGTCGGAGCGGCGAAGATGCAGCGCAGGGAGTTGTCCGCGTCGTCGGGCCGTCGTGGCTGCTTCCATGCGAAGTCCATCATCACGCCGAGGAAGTTGGTCACCGTCACCCGGTTCTCCCGAACGAAGTCCACCCATCGACTGGCACTGAACTTGGGCCGGACCACCAGTCGGGCGCCCGCGATCAGGGCCGGGTACACGGCCATGAACTGGGCATTGCCGTGGAACAGCGGCGTCATCGTCAGATAGGTGTCGGCCGCGGTGAGCCGCGTCAGTGCCACCACCTCCTCGGCAAAGAAGTACATCTGCGCGTGCGGCATCGCGACCCCCTTCGACGGGCCGGTGGTGCCGGAGGTGAACAGGATCGACGCGATGTCCTGGGGCCGGGGCGCCGGCAGTACGGCGGGTTCGCCGTCCAGCAGCGCCTCCCACGGATCCGCGGTCCAGCCCTGCTCGCGCAGCACCCGGAGCGCGGACCCGAGCGCACCGGTCCCCGTGTCGATCACCCAGAATCGCTGCACACGAGCCGAACTGGATGCGACGGCGACGAAACGCTCGGCGAACGCGTCGTCGATCACCGCCCATTCCGGTGCGGTGGTGTCCATCTGGTGCCGGAGGAACTCACCCTCGTACGCGGTGTTGATGGGCACCTCGACCAGTCCCGCGAAAGCGGAGCCGAACCACGTCCGCACGAAGCGAGACGAGTTTCCTGCCATGATGAGGACGCGATCCCCCGCGACGGCGCCGCCCCGGTGCAGCGTCCCGGCGACAATCTCGCTCTCGCGCAGCATCTCTGCGTACGTCCAGTGCGCCGACTCCTCCGGAGCGACGAGGAAGGTGGCGTCCGGGGTGCGCGCCGCATGATGGCGCAGCACCGTGGGCAGCGCCCAGTCGTGCGGGTCGGTGAAGGTGGGTTCGAGATCCTCGTACACCCTGGTCATGTTGCGTAGCACCTCGTTACGAATCCGGTAGTGGTCGATGCGTCTGGCTGTCAGCGGGAGATGAAGCCCTCGTAGTCGTTGGCGGCAACCTTCTCGCAATGCCGCCGGAAGTTGCCGACGCCGCCCACATAGGGCATGAAGACGCGCGGCTTGCCGGGTACGTTCGCGCCGAGGTACCAGGAGTTCGCGGTGAGGTAGAGGGTGCCCGCGGCTGCGTCCTGCACCTGCTGGCCCCAGTCCTCCTCGTCCTCGACGGTTGCGGCGGCGTAGGTGTGACCGAGTTCCGTGAGGCGCTCGATGTAGTCGGTGATCCACTCGACGTGCTGCTCGACGGACATCAGCACGTTGCTGATCACCGACGGACTGCCGGGACCGGTGACGGTGAACAGGTTGGGGAATCCGGCGGTGGCGACACCGAGCAGGGTGCGCGGTCCCGCATGCCACTTCTCTTGGAGGCTCGTGCCGTTCTCGCCGCGAATGTCCATGCTCAGCAGTGCCCCGGTCATCGCGTCGAACCCGGTTGCGAAGATGATGACGTCGAAGTCGTACTCCGCCTCGGTGGTCCGGACACCCGCCAGGGTGATCGACTCGATCGGCGCCGACGACACGTCGACGAGGGTGACGTCGTCGCGGTTGTAGGTTTCATAGTAGTCGGTGCCCAGCGCGATCCGCTTCGCGCCGATTGCGTAGTGCGGGCTCAGTTTCGCGGCGACGTCCGGGTCGCGGACGATCTCGGCGATCTTCCCGCGAACGAAGTCGGCAAGGGTGTCATTGGATTCCTGGTTGCGCAGCAGGTCTCCGTACGCACCTGCGATGTCGGATCCGCCTGTCTTCCAGTGCTTCTCGTACCGATTCCGGCGCTGTTCGGGCGTCTCGTCGAGCGCCGACATGTCGTTGAGCTCACGGAGCAGGCCACCGGGCGCGTAGCGCGCCCGATCCCGCAGCATCCGATAGTTGGACTTGAAGTCCGCCACGTACCGGTCGGCGAGGGGCGCGTTCCGGGCCGGCAGCACGAAGTTCGGCGTCCGCTGGAACACGGTAGTGTGTTCGGCCTGGGCGGCAACAAGCGGAATCAACTGGACACCGGAGGATCCGGTGCCGATCACCGCGACCCGCTTGCCCGTGAGGTCGACGCCCTCGTGCGGCCAGTCCCCGGAGTGGTACCACTCACCATCGAAGGAATCGAGCCCAGCGAAGCCGGGAATCCGGGCGGACGAAAGACATCCGGTGGCCATGATCACGAAACGTGCTGTGCGGGTAACACCGTCGTCGGTGCGTACCGTCCACCGCGATCGGGTCTCGTCGAAGTGGGCGCTGATGACGCGAACCCCGAACTCGATGTCGCGGCGTAGATCCAGCCGATCCGCAACGTGGTCGATGTACCGCAGGATCTCGGGTTGAGTCGCGAACCGCTCGGTCCAGTTCCATTCCTGCTCGATCTGAGGATCGAACGAGTAGGAGTATTCCATCGACTGCACGTCGCAACGGGCACCCGGATAGCGGTTCCAGTGCCATGTCCCGCCGACACCGTCACCGGCCTCGAGCACCCGCACCGACAGTCCCTGACCGCGCAGCCTGTGCAGTGCGTAGAGACCGGCGAATCCCGCTCCGACCACCACGACATCCCAGTCGGGTTGGTCCGGGTGAACTCGCGCAGCCGACGAGACCGAGGTGTGAGACATTTCGTACCCTTTCAGACGGAACGTGATGCGCGCCACGCTCACCATACATTCAATGCGCATCAATAGCATCATTTTCTTCGCGCCCATCCCGTAAGACCCGAGTCGCACGGAGCGACCACCCCAGCCGCGCCCACCTCCTTGACGGTGATCTAATTCATATGCACCATTAATATTTATTCATCCCGAATCGCAGCACATCGAACGACGAGAACGAGGAGCTCATGGGCGACATCGAGACCACCGAACGCGGTTCCGCACTCTGGATCACACTGAACAGGCCCGAACGGCGCAACGCATACGACGGCGCGATGGCCGCGTCGATCTCCGACGCGCTCGAGTCGGCGTCCGGCTACCGCTCGGTGGTCGTCACCGGTGTACCGGGCAGCTTCTGCGCTGGCGGATCTCTCGGCGCGCTCGCCACGCCGACGGTCACCGAGATGCGCGGACTGTACCGCGCATCCCTCCGACTGTTCGATGCGATCCGCAACTGCCCCCGCCCGGTGATCGCCGCCGTGAACGGCCCCGCCGCGGGCGGCGGGAACGAACTCGTGGTCGCGTGTGATCTCGCCGTAGCCGCCCGCTCCGCGACATTCGGCCAGACCGGCCCCCGAGTCGGGAGCTCACCCGTCACGGGCGCGACCAATGTTCTCGGCGTCCAGATCGGCGAGAAGCGCGGTAAGGAGATGGCCATGCTCTGCCGCCGCTACACCGCCGATCAGGCGCTCACGTTGGGCCTGATCAACGAGGTCGTCGACGACGACCTCCTTGAGGAGACCGTCGTCGGCTGGACGGAGGAGATCGCCGCGCTGAGTCCGCGCTACCTCGAGATCACCAAGATCAGCTCCAACGTGTGGTGGAACAGCGCCCGTGACTCGTTCTCGGCCGGACTGGGCATGCTCGTGCAGGCCATCGGCAGCGACGACATGCTCGAGGGCGCAAACGCCTTCATCGAGAGGCGGTCTCCACGATTCCCCGATCCGCAGTGAACACCCCGAACCGCCAGGGCCACGGCACTCCCGATCACCCGACCGTAATGACAAGGACGCAGTCATGACCCAGATCCTCGATCCCGCCGACATCCGCGCGATCATCGCCGACCGGGCGTTCCTCGAATGCCCCCGATGGCACGACGGCCGACTGTGGGTGTCCGACCTCTACGCCCACGAGGTCCTGTCCATCGGCGAGGATGGTGACGTCCGAATCGAAATCGAACTCGACGGGCAGCCCTCCGGTCTCGGCTGGCTACCCGACGGCCGCCTACTCGTCGCCTCGATGCTGGACCGGAGGATCCTGCGCCGCGAACATTCCGGTGAGATCGTCGAACACGCGGACCTGTCCGTCCTGTCCCCGACCAAGATCAACGACATGGTCGTCGACGATGCCGGCCGGGCATGGGTGGGCAGTTTCGGATTCGAGTTCCGCAGCACCTCGGCCGTTGAACCCGCAGATCTGATCCGTGTCGACCCCGACGGCACCATCACGGTCGCCGCGACGGGTCTGCGCTTCCCGAACGGCGCGGTCGTCACCCCGGAGGGCACCTTGGTGATCGCCGAGAGCATGGGTAACCGGCTCACCGCCTTCGGTCTCGCCGCCGATGGCGAGTTGGTGAACCGCCGCACGTGGGCGGCGTTCGGGGATGACGTCCCGACGACATCCGTGCGGGACGCGATGTCGGCATCCGCTGTCGCCCCGGACGGAATCTGCCTCGACGCCGACGGCGCCATCTGGGTTGCAGATGCCCTGAACCGACGTCTTGTCCGGGTCCGGGAGAACATCGGTATCGTCGACGAGATCCATTTCGACACCGGCGTGTTCGCCTGCATGCTCGGCGGGGCGGACGGGCGTACCCTCTATGCCTGCGCGGCACCGTCGTCGTCGGAGCACAAGCGCACTCACACCCGTGATGCGAGCCTGCTCGCCGTGCGCGTCACCGTCCCGCACGCCGGGAAGCCGTGACCGGCGCGAGTGGACTGCGGGCTGTCCGCCCACTTCTGCCCCGTGCGCGAATTCGGTAGTCGAAGTTACCGAATTCACGCACGAGGCGCGGAGCGCCCTACCTTCCCTGCCAGCGTGGTGCGCGCTTCTCCGTGAAGGCACGCGCACCTTCCTTCGCGTCCGCGGAAGCCCGGACGGGCTCACTGATCTCACGCTGTCGCACGAACTGCTCCTCGAGCGGCCAGTCCACCGACTCGACGATGATCTGTTTGGTGGCCTCGACCGCCAGCGGGCCGTTCGACGCGATCTCCTTCGCGATCGACAGTGCCTCCGCGAGCGCACGACCCGGTTCGGTCACGACGTTGACCAACGCGGCACGGTAGGCGTCCTCGGCGGTGATGAATCCACCGGTCAGCGCCCACTGCATCGCCAGGTGGTACGGCGCGCGTCGCGGCAGCCGCATCAGGCCACCGGCTCCCGCGACCAGACCGCGCTTCACCTCCGGCAGACCGAACTTCGCGTTGTCGGCGGCGACGATCAGGTCGCACGCCAACACGATTTCGAAGCCACCGGCGAGTGCGTATCCCTCGACTGCCGCGATCATCGGCTTGGCCGGAGGCTGCTCGGCGATGCCCGCGAACCCGCGGTCGGGTAGTGACGGTCGCTCGCCTGCGAGGAAACCCTTGAGGTCCATGCCCGAGCAGAAGGTGCCGCCTGCACCGGTGATGACGCCGGCGACGAGATCGTCGCGGGAGTCGAGTTTCTCGAGGGCGGCCGCGACGGCCTGCGCCGTCGCCAGGTTGATCGCGTTCCGCGCCTGCGGACGGTTGAGGGTGACGACCTGGACGCCGTCGATCTGTTCGACGAGGACGGGCACGTCCGAGACGTCAGCGGTGTCGGAATCGAATTGGGTTGCGGTCATGGAATTTTCCTCTCGTGACGGGTCAGCGCGGCGCCATGCGAATGGCGCCGTCGATCCGGATCGTCTCGCCGTTGAGCATCGCGTTGTCGACGATCTGCAGTGCCAGGGAAGCGAACTCGTCGGGTTCGCCGAGGCGTGACGGATGCGGGATCTGCGCCGCGAGTCCGTTCTTGATCTCGTCGGAGAACCGGCTGAGGATGGGGGTGTCGAAGACGCCCGGCGCGATCGAGCACACCCGGATCAGCTTGGTCGCGAGGTCGCGAGCGGCGACGAGGGTCATGCCGACGACGCCGGCCTTCGCCGAGGCGTAGGGGATCTGGCCGATCTGCCCTTCCCAGGCCGCGACGGACGCGGTGAGCACGCAGACTCCGCGTTCACCGTCGACCGGTTCGTTCGCCGCCATCCTGGTCGCGGCCAATCGCAGCACATTGAAGGTGCCGACGAGATTGATGTCGATCAACGTCCGGTAGAGCTCCAGGTCGCCGGACGTGCCGTCCCGGTTCACGAGACGCACGGTGCCGCCCCGTCCTGCGCAGTGTACGAGCGCCCGGATCGGCGCCCGCTCCGCCGCGAGATCGAGCGCCGCGTCGACGGCCTCCGGGTCCGTGACGTCGGCCGCCCCGAATGTTGCGAGCGGGCCGAGTTCCTCGGCGACCGCCTTGCCCTGCGACTGAGGCAGGTCCAGCAGCACCACCGGGACGCCCCGGTCGACGAAGCGTCGCGCGGTGGCGAGTCCGAGTCCGGAGGCACCGCCCGTGACCACGGCGGAAGAGTTGTCGAGTTTCATCGGTGCACCGATACCTTTCGGTCGATCGTGGTGTCGTTCACTGGATCAGTTCGATGACGGTGGCGTTCGCCATTCCGCCTGCTTCGCACATGGTTTGCAGCCCGTACCGGCCGCCCCGCTGTTCGAGTTGGTTGATCATCGTGGTCATCAGCCGGCAGCCGGAGGCACCGAGGGGATGACCGAGGGCGATGGCTCCGCCCGCGGGATTGAGCTTGCCCACGTCGACGCCGAACTCGCTTTGCCACATCAACGGAACCGATGCGAAGGCCTCGTTGACCTCGAACACGTCGATGTCGCCGACGCCGAGACCCGCCTTCGTGAGCACCTTCCGTGTTGCGGCGATCGGTCCGGTGAGCATCAGTTCGGGATCGGAGCCGACGACGGCGGACGCGACGATTCGCGCTCGCGGTCTCAGGCCGAGGCGGCGCGCCTGCTCCGCCGACGTCAGCAGCAGTGCGCTCGCACCGTCCGTGATCTGGGAGGAGTTGCCTGCCGTCACCTTCCACTCGAGGTGGGGGAAGCGGGCGCGGTTCTCATCGGTGTCGAAAACGGCGTCCAGCGATGCGAGCTTGGCCGTCGTGGTTCCGCGTCGGATGCTCTGGTCCGAGTCCTGGACGACCCAGTCCACTGTGATGGGGACGATCTCGTCGTCGAAGCCGCCGGTGTCGGCGACCGCCGCGGCTCGCTGGTGGGAGCAGGCCGCATACTCGTCGAGCCGGGCGCGGGACAGCTTCCACCGGTCGGCGACGAGTTCTGCTGCGACGCCCTGGGACACGAGGCCCGGGTACCGGTCGCGGACACCGGGCCCGTGGGGGTCCTTCCCCATCGCGGCCGATCCCATGGGGACGCGGCTCATCGATTCGACACCGCCGGCGACCACCATGTCGTAGGCACCCGCCGCGATACCCCAAGCGGCGAAATCGACTGCTTGCTGGCCCGATCCGCACTTGCGTTCCACGGTGACGCCGGGGACGTGGTCGGGGTAGCCTGCCGCGAGCCAGGCCTGACGTCCCGGGGTCGCGGACTGCTCACCACTTTGGTTCACGCATCCCACGATCACATCGTCGAACAGGGCGGGGTCGACTCCGGTTCGGTCGACAAGTCCGGTGAATACTCCAGCAAGAAGGTCGGATGGATGAAGAACGGACAACGCGCCGCCGGCCTTGCCTCTACCCATGATCGACCGAACCGCGTCGACGATGACGACTTCAGCCATAATTTCTCCTATTCATTGTCATGAATACGATACCGCGGCGATGCCGCGGTGGCGAGAGCCTTCCGGGAATTCCCTCTAGTCGCAGCCGCTCTCATTAATCTATGCTCACCAATATCATTAATGAAGGGATATGCTCCGATGACCACTCCGACGACTGCCGATACCACCACCGACACCGACGAGCACAACGCAGTACGCGCGCTCGCCGCCACCCTCGGCCGTGAGCGTTACGCCCCGCTGGCTGCGGAATGGGACGCGAACCGTACGGCCTTCCCCCACGAGGAGCGGCGCCGCCTCGGATCCCTCGGCCTATTGGGAATCGCCCTTCCCGAGGAGTACGGCGGCTCCAACGCTCCCCTGCGCGACGCCCTCGTCGTCATCGAGGAACTCGCAAAGCACTGCCGTCCAGCGGCTTTCCAGGTATTCGAATCCAACACCGGCCCCGCCCACGTCATCTCCCTCTACGGGACCGAGGAACAGAAACGACGATTCCTGCCGAGCATCGTGACCGGTGATGCCACGATGGCCGTGGCGATATCCGAGCCCGACGCCGGATCCGCGGCCACCGACATGACGACCAAGGCCGTCGAGGTACCCGGCGGGTACCGGATCACGGGCAACAAGCGATGGATCTCCAATGGCAGTGAGGCCGACACCTACCTGGTCTACTGCAGACTGAGCGACGCTCCAGGCGCCAAGGGCCTCGGCGCGATCCTCGTGGAGGCAGACCGGCCCGGCGTCAGCTTCGGTGCGCGGGAGAAGCTGATGGGCTTCCGCGGAATCCCCTCGGCCGACGTTATTTTCGATGATGTCGAGGTGCCCGAGGAGAACCTGGTCGTCGGCCCCGGCGGCTTCCGCACGCTGTTCTCGGCGTTCTCGATCGAACGCCTGGGCAATACCACGATGAGCCTGGCGATCGGGCAGGCCGCGCTGGATCGCACCGTCGAGTACGTGCAGCAGCGTACCCAGTTCGGCAAGCCTCTGATCGAGTTCCAGGCGGTGCAGATGACGTTGGCGGACATGGTGCTCCAGGTCGAGGCGGCGCGCAGACTGCAGGAGCGGGCGGCGGACTTCCTCCCGGGCACGCTGCCGAACACCCTCGACGTCTCGCTCGCAAAGTGCACGGCCAACGAAATGGCCAAGCGGGTGACCGATCTTGCGATGCAGTTGCACGGCGGCAACGGCTACACCGAAGAGTACGGCCTCGAGCGCCTGCACCGTGATGCGCACGGCTGGGCGCTGGCGGGTGGAACACCCACGATGCAGCGCACCCGCATTGTCTCCGAACTACTCGGCCGGAGTTTCGACCAGCGTCGCTGATCCGATCTCCGGAGGGGTGCAGGTTCCTGCACGGGCCTGCACCCCTCTTCTCGTGGACGGAACCGTCCGTGGGTAACACACACGTCACCGGACGACGAAGCCCCGTGTGCGACGCTGTCGCGCCGCACACGGGGCTTCTCGTTACGGTTCGGTCGTCACACATCCCACTCGAGCGGGAGTTCGATCAGCGACAGTTGACCACCCCGCTCGACTAGTTCCGCACCGGGCCTAATGTGGTAGTTCGGAATGCGCGCGTGCCACTCCCGCAGCACGATCCGAAGCTCGAGACGCGCCAGGTGCATGCCGAGGCACCGGTGCGCACCAGCGCCGAACCCGAGGTGCTGGTTGACGCCCTGGCGTCCGAGGATGTACTCGTCCGGGTTCGGAAATTTGCGCGGATCCCGGTTCGCCGAGCCGATACCGAGCCACACCACGTCCTTTTCTGACATCGATAGACCGTTGAAGTCGTTGTCGTGTGACGTTTCTCGGCCCGCCTGGAACACCAGCGGGTAGAGTCGAACAAATTCCTCGACCGCCGCCGGGACGAGCGAGAGATCCTCGACGAGCTCACGGCGGTGCTCGTCGTACCGAGCGAGGTGCGCGAACATATACCCGAGCGCGCTGCGCGTGGTGTCCAGGCCTGCGAGCATCAGCGTCATGCAGATGGTCAGTATGTCCTCGTGGGAGATCGGCTCGTCGTCGATCCGCGCCTCGATCAGGCGGCTGACGAGATCCTCCTTCGGATCCTTCGGATTTTTCCGCCGATCGTCGACCGCAACGTCGAAGTAGTCCATGATCTCACGCCCGGCTGCCTGCGCGACGTCCTTCGGCCCGCCGAAGAATCCGTCGAAGACCTGATCCACCCAGGGCAGGAAGAACTTTCCGTCGCTGACGGGCAGTCCGAGCAGGTGCAGGAACATGTCCGTGGGGTACTCGATCGCGAACTGCTGAACGAAGTTGCACTTCCCCGCCGGCTTCAGTTCCTCGATCAGCTCGATGCACCGGTCGGTGGCCGCCTGCTCGAGGCGGCGCACCGCAGCGGGCGCGAAGAAGGGGTTGATCACCTTGCGCAGCGCCACGTGCGGAGCCCCGTGCAGGTGCTGCGGCAGCAGGTCCACGGTCCGGCTCGGGTTCAGGGCGCTGGTGACATTGGTGGTGTACTCTTCGGCGCGCTGAAAGGCCTCGAGAACGTCGTTGTAGCGAGTGAGCATCCAGAATCCACGCTCGGTGGTGTCGTTGAACTGGAACCGCGATGCTTCCCGGTCTGCGTCGAGTACTGCGTAGTGACTCAGCATCGGCCCGTCGGCCGTGTAGTCGGTGTGATTGAAGGGGCAGCCGGACTGCTTTTCGGCCTCCGCACCACCGGATCCCGTGGCTGCCGAACGTTCGTCTTGGATGGTCATGATGTTCGCCTCTCCGTCGGATGGCGCGCCGCCACCGCTGTGCGTCTGATTCTCTAATTAATGATAATCATTCGTCTATTGTCAACCCTGTCCGCGCTGGACTGCGACCACTAACGGAACGTGATCACCGAACGCGCACCGACCGAGTTGCTCAGCCCGTCCAACGCATCGTTGACAGCGTCGAGTTCAATGAGATCGCTGAGCAGGGAATCCAATTCGATTCGCCCGTCGAGGTAGAGCCGACAGTACAGCGGGATGTCGAGGCGGAAGCGAGTCGATCCCATCTTCGTCCCCTGCAGCCGCTTCTCGAGCAGCAAGTCGGTGGCCCGGATCCGCACCTGCGTATCGGGCCGGGCCACCCCGACGACGGTGGCAACCCCCTTGGTGTCGAGCATCGCGAAGGCCTGCTCGACGGTCGCGGCGATGCCGACCACTTCGATCGCGTGATCGACACCGCCCCCGGTGAGTTCGCGCACCGCCTCGACGGGGTCTACGGCGGATGCGTCGACGACGTCGGTGGCACCGAATGCCTTCGCGAACTCCAGCTTCTGCGGGAGTCTGTCGATCGCGACGATTCGCGACGCCCCCGCCAGCCTCGCTCCCTGTATGACGTTCAATCCGACACCACCGCAACCGATCACGGCGACGGTCTGTCCCATCTGCACCCGAGCGGCCCGGCGGACGGCCCCCAGCCCGGTGATCCCGGCACAGCCGAGCAACGCGGCCCGGTCGAGAGGCATCTCCTCCGGCAGCTTCACCAGGGTGCGCTCGTGGACGAGCATCTCCTCCGCGAACCCACCCAACCCGACGAAGGCGTCGACCGTCCTGCCGCCCAGAGACAAGCGGGGCGTCGTGTCGTTGGACCTGGCGCGCTTCTTGTCCTCGCAGTGTTGCAGTTCGCCCGCCATGCACCAGCGGCACACCCCGCAGAACGCCGACGCACACGTTGCAACATGATCACCCGGCTTCACATAGGTGACGCCCTGGCCCACCCGTTCCACGATGCCAGCCGCCTCGTGACCAAGGACCAGCGGTAGGGCGAGGGATTGAGCACCGTGCTGCATGGTGTGGTCGGTCTGGCACACACCGGACGCGACCGTCCGGATCACCACCTCGTCCGGGGCCGGGTCCGCGATCGTGACGTCCTCGATGACCAGGTCACTGCCGAACTCGTGAAGTACTGCCGCGCGCATTGCGTTTCTGTCTCCTAACCGCCCGAGGTGAGACTCGGGACGAAGGTGGCGATCTGGGGGAAGAAGATGAGGATGACGGTCACGAGGATCGCCATCGGCATGAACCACCACACGGCCTTGAAGACGTCGTTCATGCTGATCGTCTGGCCCTGGTTCACCTCGGGGTCCTTGGTGATGCTGTGGATGATGAACGAGAGAATGCCGACCGGCGGGGTCACCACGGCGAGCTCGCCCATGAACACCGCGAAGACTCCGAACCAGAGCAGCGAGATGTCAAGCGCCTCGAGGGTGGGCATCAGGATGGGAATGGTGAGCACCATCATCGGCAGCGGCTCCATGAACGTGCCCATCACGATGTAGATGACCATCATCAGGAGTAGGAACTCGACCCGTCCAAGCGACATGCCCTCGATGACGGAGGCGAATCCGGAGCTGATTCCGGTGAGTGTCAGCATCCGGGACAGCACCTCGACGCCGACCAGCATGAAGAAGATCGCGCCGACACTGCTCACCGCGCCCACCGAGGCATCGGTGACGGCCCGCAACGGCTTGTCGCGCCGCTTCCACCAGACAGTGACGACCAGCGACAGGGCCGCCGCCACCGCCCCCGCCTCGGTGGCGGTGAACAGCCCGGAGAACATGCCGACGACGATCACTGCGATGAGCAGGCCGACCGGCCAGATCGACGCCAGGCTCCGGAACCGCTGTCCCAAGGCGATCGATGGCTGCTCATACGCTGCGCCCTTGCCCGCCCATCCCGGGTGCAGTTTGGCGAACGCGACAATCATGACGGTGAAGAGGACTGCAACGAGGATGCCCGGGCCGATGCCCGCGAGCAGTTGCGGGCCCACCGGAACCTCGGCTATGCCGGCGTAGATGACGAGCATGATGCTCGGCGGGATCAGCTGTCCGGGCAGGCCCGCGACCACGACCGAGCCGATGGCGAGACGCTTGTCGTAACCGGCCTTGAGCATCTCGGGGATTCCGATGCGCGCCAGCGCATAGGTGGTGCCGACGGACGAACCGCTAACCGAGGCCAGCCCGGCGCCGGCCAGGTTGGTGCCGACCGCGAGTCCACCCGGCAGCCAGCCGAGCCATTGACGCGCCGCAACGTAGACGCTCTCCGTCAGGCCTGCACGCCACAGCAGCAGACCCATGAGGATGAACATCGGCACGACGCTGAGGGTCCAGCTCGCGACTGCGGTGTAAGGTAGTGTAGTCATGGTGCTCATCACGAGTTGCTCGCCACGCAAGGCATACATCCCGAGCAGTGCCGGCAGGATCATGGCCACGGCGATCGGCATACGCATGAAGATCAGCGCCAGCATCATCGTGCAGGCGAGCACACCGATGACCTCGCGCTGCAGTGGCAGGAACATGCCGACCGTGGATCCCACGAGGACGACAGCGGTGACAGCGAGCGCTGTCCACGAACGGACTCCCGACGAGCGGTCCTCGGGGCCCGCTGCTGCGTGATTTCCTGTCGGGCCGGGTGTGGTGATGACAGATTCAGTGGTGCTGGTCATTTCTTCTCCAAATCCGCAGCGACCTGCTCGAGGACCAGTTCCTCCTCGAGGTCACCGACCATGTGGTCACGCTCCGGGTGCATGATGGCTCGCACCGCGGCCCAGAGGAACTGGGCGGTCAGACCGGCGAATGCCAGGGGGACGAGAAAGTAGGTGGGCCACGAGATCACGGTGCTGACACCCGCGGTCTTCCCGATCTCCATGGCGTGCACTGCCTCACCCCAGCCGAACCAGGCGAATCCGACCGTGACCGCGGAGCTGAGGACGAGCATCAGGGCGAGCGCGTACCGTTTCGTGACACTGGGCAGTATCTGGAAGACGAGGTCGGCGGCGATGTGCTGACCACGGTGCTGCGCCGCAAGGAAACCGAGGAACGCGACGATCGGGACGTACCAGTACTGCACGATTTCGAGTGTGTTTGGTAGTGGTTGATGAACAATGGTGCGTAGCAGTGCGTTCAGGGTGATATGCACCATCATCACGAAGGTGACGATCACTGCGGGTACCTCGATGAGTAGTTCGAGCGGACGAAATCCGCGCGCGTCGGGCACCAGAGAGGTGTCGGTCATGTCTTCTCCATCAGGAGCGGCGACCGGGGTGAACGCTCAACGCGAGTGTCCACCCCGGTCAGGGGCGGAGTTCAGGAGGGACGATGCGGGAGGAAGACCTCCTCGTAGACCTTGCTCACGTAGGGGTCGAGATCGATCTTGCCCGGGGTGTACCAGGTGGTGAATCCGTTGAAGTCGACCGTGTTCTCGTAGCCCAGCTCGGCAACGATGTCACTCCACTTCGCGGTGCTCGCCTTGACGTTCTCGACGTATGCCGCGCCGTCGAGCGCGGCGTTGCCCTCGATACCCTTCAGAAGGTCGTCGTTGACGGTGTGCATCGCGGACCGGGCGTCGTCGGTAAAGACGTCGAAGCGGCCTCCCGCCGCAGCGACCTGGGTGCCCGCCTCGGCGGTGTTCTCCCAGATCTTCTCGATGTTGCCCTTCAGGAACACGTCGAGGCGATCGTAGAAGAGTTGCTGTGCGACCAGCGGAAGAGACTCCCACACCTCGGTGTTGATCGACATCGACCCCGGAGCCAGCGCGAATCCTGCCGTCGGGTCCACCACCACATGCGGCGCTGCGGGGATGAATCCACCCAGCGCCGCGACGGTCAGGCTGGACACCGAGCAGTCGACGACACCGCGTTCGAGACTCTCGAACTGTTCGGTGTACGGAACCGAGACGGCAGTGACGCCGAGTGCACCGAGTTGCTCGCTCTGCGCGGTGCCGCCGGACGCAGACTGGGCACCGCTCAGCGTCGACAGACTGTTTCGAGGTTTGTTGCATAGCAGTGCGTTCGGACCGGAGTTGTACGACGGCATGAGCAGTGTCAGGCCCTTATCGGTGAACTCCTGGGCAACCTCCGGCGTCTGGAACGCGACCTCGAGCGGCCAGGCGTTGGACTGCAGCGCACCCCGGATCACACTCTGGTCGGACATGAATGTGGATTCGACGTAGGCGGCGTTGGCCGGGTACTCCTTGGGTTCGTAGATCGGTAGGGTCTGGCCGATATCGAGGCGGCCGTCGAGGAGGGCGTCATCCACTTCGGCGGGCGGCGCAATGGCATTGGAGTACGCAATCTCGAAGGTGATCTTCCCGTCGGACCAGTCGGTGATGTCCGCGAAGTACTGTTCGAGGTTCCGTCCGGTGACCGAGCCCTTGGGAGCTGTGCTCTGGGTGTTGAGTTGGATGGGCTCGACGACGGCGAACGCTCCCTGGTATTCCTCCTTGGTCGCCCCGTAAGCAAGTCCATCACCGCCGCTGTTACCCCCGGTCGTACCGGATGATTCGGCACATCCGGCGAGCGCGAGGACGCTCACGATCCCGAGCGCAGCACCGCGGGCGAAGCCCCGCCGTCCAGTCCAGCGAGCGAACCCCCGCAGCCGGGTCCCGCGAGCGAAGTCCTGCCGGTTGCCTCGCATTGTGGCCATAGGTCACTCCGTCAGTTCAGGTTGCCGACGCACCGTCAGCAAAGTCGATTTCGGTTCGTTGCTCAGCGTCATATCGCGCAATCAAGTGATTCACATCACCATGAATATCATTCGCCTGAATTCACGGAAGGTCAAGAGATTGTGCGCATGAATTACCGTCTCGCCAGACGACCAGGGCATCCAATGCCTCCACGACGTCGCCGTCCACACGGAGCGGATTGATCTCCAGCGATTGGAGATTCGGCTCGAGCCGGGCCGCCAGCCCGGCCACTGCCTCGATCGTCGCAGCGACCTTGTCCATATCTGCGGGCCTGCCGCCACGCACACCGTCCAGGATCGCAGCGCCACGCAGCCGACCCAGCATCCTGCGCGCCTCCGCGCGGTCCACCGGCAGCGGCGCGAGCACAACGTCGTCGAGCACCTCCACCAGCACTCCACCGAACGCGACGGCGACCATCAGACCCCAATCGGGTTCCCGCGTCACCCCCACCAGCAACTCAATCCCACCGGCGCGCATCGGCGAGACCAGCACCCCGTCGAGCACCGCCCCTTTCGTCTCGGGTGGCGAAGCGGCAGCCACGATCTCGTCGTACACCACGGCGGCGGACTCCGCCGCGACCCCGAGCCTGACACATCCAAGGTCGCTCTTGTGCGGGATGTCCGCAGAGACGATCTTCATCGAGACCGGCACCCCGAATCGACGTGCGGCCGCGGCGGCCGCCGCTCCCGAATCGACGTGCGCAGCAGGCACAACCGGAACCCCTACCTCCTCCATCAGCTTTCGCGCGTCGACCTCCGAGCAAGGGGCCGGCCGGTCGCCCGCGACACCCATCGCCCGCCACGCGGGCTCCGCGGCAGCCCTTTCCACTGCGGGGCGTCGCGCCGACCAGCGAACGACTCGCGCGAAGGCGTCCACACCCAGCCGCAGCCCCGGGATCACGTGCGGAACCCGTCCCATCTCGAGCGCCGCCCGCGCAGCCGATCCAATCGGTTGGGTGACCTGGGTCAGATAACTGCCCGGCACCACGGCGTTCGCGATTCCCGCCCCGATGGCATCGACGAGCGGCTGCCCGTAGAACTGTTCACCACCATCTCCGAGCGGCAGACTGTTGACGACGAGCACCGCACCGACCTTCGGGTCGCACCCCACTGCCGTCACCGCGGTGGTGAACAGTTCCGGGTCCACGATTGCCGCACCGGTGACGTCGAGCGGGTTCTGCACGTGCCCGTAGGACGGCATCGCCGAGCCGACCGCACTCACCGTGTCCGGGGACAGTTCCGGTATCCGAACCCCCACTTCGTCGGCGAGGTCCGCGACGATGTCGCAGGCGCCGCCTGAGATCGAAACCACCCCGAGCCCGTCCCGGTCGAGCGGTCCGGTGTGGGCGGCAAAACCGGCGGTGACCAGCATGTCCTCGATGGTGTCCACTCGAATGACACCGAGTCGCTCGAAGACGGCATCGACGACGCGGTTGTCCCCCACCAGCGCCCCGGTGTGCGCGGTCGCCGCTCTCGCCGCGAGTTCGCTCCGGCCCGCCTTGAGAACGACGACAGCCTTGCCCGCCCGCACCGCCCGCCGGCACGCGGCGGCGAACACCTCGGGGCGGCGGATGCCTTCCATGAACACGGCGATCGCGTCGACCGCATCATTCTCGACGAGAAGGTCGACGAGATGCCCCACGGTGACCATCGCCTCGTTGCCCACCGTGAACACATGGGATAGGCCCACTCCGGACAGTGCCGCGAAATCCTTCATCGCCCCGCAGCTCGCACCGCTCTGCGAGATCAGTGCCACAGCGCCCGCCCGTCGCGGCGGGTCGGCCAGGGCCATGGCCGGGATCCCCGCCGCGACGTCGACGAATCCGAGAACGTTCGGCCCGAGCAGCACAACGCCGAGTTCGGCCGCCAGGTCTGCGAGCTGCCGCTGCCTGCGCGCCCCGTCCGGCCCGGCCTCGGTGAAACCGGAGCTGAGCACGAGCACCGCCGTCGCACCTGCCGCGGCCGCATCGCGCACCGCACCCCCCGCGGCCGCCGCAGGCACCATCACGAAGGCGAGGTCGATCGTGGATCCGACGGCGACGCAGGTGGGGTGGGAGGGCCGGTCGTGCACCCGGGCCGAGCTCGGATTGACCAGATGGGTCGTCTCTGCGTGTCCTGCCGAAACAAGGTTGCGGTACACCAGCTTCGAGAAGTTCGACTTGTCGCTGGCGCCGATCAGCGCGAAGCTCGTCGGGGCCAGTGCCGCACGCAACCTCGCGGGCGTGATCGCCGAAACGGGATCGATCGGATGTGACATGTCTGTCCTCCCTGCGGATACCCGCACGTGCGTATCGGTTGTTCCTGCGTGCACTGCCGTCATTCCCGACCCAACCCGAGCCTGCGGGCGATCAGCCCACGCTGGATGTCGTTGGTGCCGCCGCCGATGACGAACATCGGTGCCGTGCGCAGCGCCTGTTCGAAGACGCCGTCACCGATGCCCCCGTCGGCACCGGCTGCGAGGGTCGCATCCGGCCCGAGGAGCTCGAAGACGAACTGCCCCAGCTCCTCCGCGAGTTCTCCGGCGAGAACCGCGGCCATCGGGGCGGTGTCCGCGGTACCCGTACCGTCGACCACTTCGGCGGTCGCCTGTGCCACCAGCGCCCGCGCAGCCTGCAGGCGCGCCGCCATCGTCGCCAACCGCCACCGCAGCCGCGAGTCGGGTCCGCCGAGCAGTCCCGGGTCCCGGCGCACGATGCCGAGCAGATCGTCAAGTTGCCGGTGCAGCGACGCCGCGACCCCGCCCATGACGAGGCGCTCCGACGCGAGGGCACCCGTCACGACCGTCCAGCCGCCGTGGACGGCGCCGACCCGTGCGGTGTCCGGCACGCGGACGCCGTCGTAGAAGACGGTGCAGGAGATCTCACCGGACAGCGCAGTGTGCTGCTGGACCTCGATTCCGGGGGTGTCCATCGGTACGAGGAAGATGGTGATGCCAGCGTGCCGTGGTGTCGCGTCGGGGTCGGTACGGGTCGCCAGCCAGACGTGCGTCGCGGTGTGTGCCCTCGTGGTCCAGGATTTCTGGCCGTCAATCACCCAGTGGTCGCCGTCCCGCCGGGCCCTGGTGCGCAGGGAGGCCAGGTCCGATCCCACCTCGGGTTCGCTGTATCCGAGGCAGAAGGCCATCTCGCCGCGCCGGATCAGCGGCAGGAACTCCGCCTGCTGTTCCTCGGTACCGTGCGTGAGGATGGCGTGCCCCAGCAGGGTGGATGCACTGAGTGCTCGATCCACCGGAACCGGCACCCGGAAGTACTTGGACTCGGCGGCGAGAGCGGCCCGGTCGCGTGCCGATGCCGGACGCCCCCCGGCCGCTTCCGGCCAGCCCAGCGCGAACAGTCCCCGGCGGGCGTACTCGTCCCGAAGGCTCGCCGCGTCGGAGTCCGAATCGCCGGAGTCGGCTGCCCACTGCTGCAGCAGCTTTCGCAGCTCATCCCGGAAGCTGTCGTCGCCCGGAGCACCGAGGTCGGGCAACCCTGCCGGATCGGCGACGAGGCACTCGGCGGCCTCCGGCTCGGGACCGTGCATCCGGTCCAGCTGGGCGACGTCCACGTGCACGCGCCGCAACAACCAACTCGCCTCGTGCTCCTCGAAGTATCCGATGGCACCCAGGGTGTGCTGTGCGGCGAGTTGCGCCGGAATGATGGCATCGCGGATGTGCTGCACCGCCAGCGCGCTCACCAGCCGATCGTGCGGCCTGCGCTCGGCCTCGCGAACCAGAAGGTCGGCTGCGGTGAGCTCGATGTGAGTCTGCGCGGTGCGCTGCGCCACCGCGCCGAACGATCCGATCGTGCGCCCGAACTGGGTGCGGGTGCGGGCGTGCTCGATGGCGAGGTCGTGTGCCCGCTGCGCGGCTCCCAGGGCACGGACGGCGAGACCCAGTGCCGCCGCGGAGCGCGCCGACCGGACGGATGCCGGACTCACCGACGTCACCAGGTGAGGTTCGCCCACGGCCACCCGAACCCACCGCGGCACGGCGAGTCCCGCCGTGTCCCGGCGGTCCACGATCGGCAGCACGGTCACCTCACCCGAGTTCCGAACCCGAACAGCGTGCGTCGCGACAGCGGCGTCGAGATGCGCAACCTCGACGGTCGGGGCGGGGAGGTGCCGCTCGTCGTCGAAGACCAGGACCGGACGCATGACCCCTCGCTCAACGACATCGCCGAGTTCGGCGCCCAGCAGGGTCTGCACGACGACACCGTCGACGAGTGGAAGTGGGCAGCTACGCCGACCGAGTTCGCGCTGCGCGGCGAGCAGGAGCCCGAGCAGGCCGCTCCCGGTGAGCTCAAACCATCCCTGGGCCGCGGCGACCCCCCACAGCGCGCCGAGATCGCCGGTGGGCGCAGCGGTGGCGTCGCCCCAGTATCTATCCAGCATGCGCGCAACAGAATTCGCGAACTCGGCCCGCTCGTTGGCGTCCGGTTCCAGCATCGTCGTCATGACACCACCCTTTTACTGAACGATAGTCGGATAGTAATTCACTATATGAACGGATAGCGTTCAATAAGTCAACACCAACGGAGGACAGACAGATGACGGAAAAAACTGGGCGGCCGCGTGATCCAGAGGTCGACCACCGGATCAGCGAGGCAGCCATGGAACTATTCGCGACAGCGGGATGGGCAGGCTTCTCGGTGGACGGGGTCGCGAGGGCCGCTGGCGTGGGCAAGGCGTCGATCTACCTCCGCTGGGCAGGCAAGGAGGAACTGCTGACCGATGCCGTCGCGGCCCGAGTCGCGCCGATAGCCGAAATCGACACCGGCAGTGTGCGCGGCGACCTCCTGGAGATGGCCTCGACGCTACTGGAGTTGTTCGGGGGCAGGCACGGGCTCGCCGCCCGTCGCATGACGGTCGAGTCGCACGCCACGCCCGGGGTCGCCGAACTCTGGAAATCCGTACGCGAATCCCAGATCCAGGCCGCCCGAACCATCGTTCGCCGCGGTGTGCAGCGCGGCGAACTCCGCGCCGACACCCCCGTCACGATTCTGCTCGACGCACTCTGCGGAGCAGCGATGACCCACGCGGTGGCCACCCCGCCGCACCTCCGCGAACAGGTCGAACGCGAACGTGGCCGGTACACCACCGAACTCGTGGACTTCCTCCTCGCCTCGGTGGCAGCGCACTGACCACGCCCGGACCGGCACGTGGCCCGTCAGCGCAATGAATCCCAGGTGACAGGCCGCTCCAGCGCGTCGGGATACTTCTTGCGGAGGTAGCGATTGAGCTCGGCGATGTGCTCCCCCATCGCCCGCATGGCCGCACCCGCGTCCTTCGCCTCGATGGCGTCGAATATTGCAGCGTGCGCCTGGAGCACAGCGCGGCGCCGGTGCACGGGATAGTCGACGCCGAGCGCCACCCCTTCGAAGATTCCCTCGATCGCGTCGATGAGGTAGCCGAACAGCGGGTTTCCCGACGACCACGCGATGATGTCGTGGAAGTCCTGGTTCGCCCGGAGGAAGACCTCTCGATCATCGAGGTTCTCACGCATCAGGCACACCGACGCTTCCAACTCACCGAGTTGATCCGCAGCGATCCGATGCGCGGCGAGACTCGCGATCAGCGGCTCGAGACCCTCACGCACCTCCACGATGGAACTGAAGGGTGCGCCCTCGAATTGCAGTACGAGACCGAGACTGTTCGCGAGATGGGAGGCTTCCGGCTTCTCCACGATCGGCCCGCCACCGGGACCCGGCTTCAACGAGATCGCGCCGGACAGCTCCAGGTAGCGCAGGGACTCCCGGAGCGTGCCGCGACCGACGTCGTAGCTCTCCAGCATGTACTTCTCCGACGGCAGGCGATCCCCCTGCCTGCAATCGCCGGCGAGGATGTCCGCCACGATCCTCCGCGCGACGATCAGCGCCGTCTTCTGCGGCCGCGCGGTTCTCGTGTTCATCCCGGTAACCCTTCTCATCTCATGTTATCCGTCTAATGATACTCATGAATTGGCAACCGGCGACATCGGCGCCGGCTGCGACGCCGGTCGTCGCCCACCGGGGCCGGCTCACACCGGTCGCGCCACCGGCAGCACCTCGCCTCCGTCGACAGCGACGAACTCCACCGCCACCTCCGTACCTGCAGTCAGGTCACGACCGTCGAAGTCGACGATCGCCATGTGAACCCACGGGCCCTCCGGTGTCTGCACGAGAGCCACCACGTCGGGTGGTGGCGTCACACCGTCCCGCGCGCGGCCCGGCACGATCGTCCAACTCACCAACTCGCCGCCACCGGTGCTCGCCGACCACGACAAGTTCCGGCTCCGGCATCGCGCACAGAGCAGCGCCGCCGGCTCGGACCAGTGGTCGCAGTCACCGCACCGGCGCAGCATCAACGTGTTCGCCGCCGCACCGTCGAAAAACGGAGCCGAGTACTCGTCCCGAATCACCGCCGACAGACCCATGATTGCCTCCTCGTCTCAGTTGCCCGACCGCTGCGGGCTCAGGATCAGGGTGGAGTGGAAGTCCAACACCCCACCGTTGCCGCTGACCAGGACGTGATCGTGCGCCGACACCTGCCGCTCACCGCCCTGCCCACGGGCCTGGATCACCGCTTCCGACAGCGGCGTCATCCCCCACATGTAATAGCCGGACAACTCTCCGCCACCGGTGTTCGTGGGCAGGGCGCCTCCGGGAGCGAGCGCTCCCGATTCGACGAACTTGCCGCCCTCACCCTTCTCGCAGAATCCGTAGTCCTCGAGAGTGACCAGCGTTGTGTAGGTGAAGCAGTCGTAGAGCTCCGCGACATCGACATCGGCCAGCGTGATGCCGGCCATCGCGAGCGCATCCGGACCCGATCGTGCCGCCCCCGTTACCAACCCGAAGTCGCTGCCTGCCGCCTGCTCGTAGCCGGGATGACCCTGCCCCCACCCACGCACGTAGACGGGCGGCTGGGCGAGATCACGCGCGCGGTCCGCGCTCGTGACGATCACGGCCACGGCGCCGTTGCTCACCAGGCAGCAGTCGAGCAGGCGCAGTGGGTCCGCGACGATCCTGGACGCCTGGTGGTCCTCCAGGGCGAGCGGATCCCGCATCTGCGCCAGCGGATTCATCTGTGCCCACGCGCGTGCCGCCACTGCCACCGCGCCGAGTTGTTCTGATGTGGTGCCGTACGCCTCCATGTGCCGCCGAGCAGCCATCGCGTATTTCGCAGGTGCACTGCGCAATCCGGCTGCGGCGGGGAGTGCACCGAGACCGGTGAGACTGCGTCCCGCACCGCCGTACGCCGCCCCGGACCCCTTCCCCCGGGTGAGCGGGGCGTCGGCGAACACGCACACGACGGTGTCCACCATTCCCGCCTCGATCGCGAGGGTCGCGTACTGCACCATCGCCCCGGCCGAGGACCCGAACGCCTGAATCGCGGACAGCATCCCGAGGTTGCGGAGTTGCAGCGAGAACTGCAACTGCATGCCGATGTCGCCGCCGATGCCGGAGTTGACGAGCAACCCGTCGATGTCCCCGATCGCGATACCCGCGTCCGCCGCGGCCAGGGTGATCGCATCGACCGCCAGTTCCGTCGCGGACTTCCCGTAGATCTTGCCCATCGGCGTCAGACCGAGCCCAACCACCGCCGACGTGGCCTCCCGCGCGGTCACGCCGCGACCACCGCGCGCCGGGGCAGCGTCACCGTGACGACACCTGGCCCGACGGATACTCCCCGCGGGTTCGACGCCTGCACCTCGAGCGCCACCACGCCGGTGCCGTCGGCCTCGGTCTCCGTGCGCAGCACGGTGCCCTGCACCACCATCGTCTCTCCCACGTAGTTGAACGAGCGCATCCGGAACTTCTCGATGGACCGGATGGTCCCCTCGGTCCCGATCCAGTCCCGCACGCACCGTTCCCAGGTGCCCAGGAGGAACCCGGTGTTGGCGTACATCTCGTCGGCACCGCTCACGCGCGCCGCCTCGGTGTTGTGGTGAATGGAGTTGAAGTCGCGGGTGGTGCCCGCGGCCATCACCATCCGGTAGACCGTGAGCGGGAACTCGACCGCAGGGGTACGCTCCCCGACCTCGACGTCCTCGAACCAGCGCGTTGTGGTCACCGTGCCTCTTTCCGATGCGGGACGTAGGCAAACGTCCCGGTGCGTTGCCGGGCCACGACTTCGCCCGATTCGGTGACGATGTCGCACTCCCACTTCAGGAAGGCACCACGACCCAACGCGGTCTCCTTCGGCGAGCAAGAGACCAGCCGATTCGAACGGCGCCCCAAGCGTTCTCCGGCCACGACCGGGCGCAGGAAGTCCATGTCGATGTCGGTGCCGATGAACCCCGTCGTCTTCGGGCCGATCCCGAGCCCTTCGTTGTTGATCGGGCTGCGCGCGGGCTGGGCATTACGCTCCTCCGAGCCGAAGAGCACCTCGCCCGGCCCCCGCATAGCCGGAATCGTCCAGGCCATGATCCCGACGCACGGCAACGTGACGTCGCCGAATCCGTGGGCGGCAGCCACCTCCGGGTCCGTGTGCAGCGGGCAGTCCAGCTCGAGCGGCTCGGTGAACCTCCGGATGGCACCACGCTCGACGGGGTCGGCGCCCCACTGGATCTCGCCGTCGGAGAAGTCACGGCCGACCGCGTCGACGACCGGCTGCCAGGCCAACGTCCAGTCCTCGATCTCGGGGGCGGCGTCCACCACCGCGTGTTCAGTCATGTGTAGCTCTCCTTCGTCGTGCGAAATGGGGGCGGCCGAGCGGCGCAGGTCTCATGACAGAACGCCCGAGTCCCGCAAGGCGGCAATGCTTTCGTCGCTCGCGCCGAGGTCGCCGGCGAGCACTTCGGCCGTGTGCTGACCGAGGGTGGGGGCGCCTGATCGAGGATGGCCGGGTGTCTCCGACAACAGGTATCGCGGGCCCTCGACGACGATATCGCCGAGGCGTGCGTGCGGCACCGTCACCAGGTGCCCACGATGTCGCAACTGCTCATCGTCCGTGAAGTCCCGGCTCGACGCGGATCGATGGGCAGGCACCCCCGCCCGCTGGAGGGTCTCCTCGACCTCCGCCGCGGTCCGACATCGGGTCCAGGCCGCGACCCCCTCGTCGAGCAGGTCGCGCGCCGCCCGGCGACCCGGTGCCGTCACCAGTGTCGGGTCGGCAGCGAGGTCTGCGCGACCGATCTCGGCGGCGAGCCGCTGCCACTGGTCGTCGTCGGTCACCGCGATCGCCGCGAATCGCTCCACGACACTGCCGTCCGCGCCCTGCTCGTCCCTGCACCGGTACACGCCGTGCGGGGCGTGCCTGGGGTCGTCGTTGCCGTGCCGCTCGGCGACGACGCCGTCGGCGAAGTGGTGTGCGATCTGCGGCGACAGGAAGAACACCCCGACCTCGGCCTGCGCGACGTCGACGTACCGTCCGCGACCGGTGCGCTCGCGGTCCTCCAGTGCCGCCAGCAACGCGACCAGCGCCAGCCGGGGCCCGACATAGTCGGTGTACGGACCGAAGGGCCCGAACGGTAGCCGGTCCGCGTGGCCGACCAGGTTCTGGAAGCCGCTGACCGAGGCCCCGATGTTCCCGAAGCCCGCCAGCGTCGCGAGCGGCCCGGACTGTCCCATCAGCGAGGTCGACAGCATGATCAGTCGCGGATTCGTTTCGGCGAGCGTCTCGTAGTCCAGTCCCCAGCGCGCCATCCGGCCCGGCGAGAAGGATTCGACGACGACATCGGCCTTCTCCGCGAGCGCGACCACGATCTCGCGCCCTGCCTCGGTACTCAGGTCGATCGTGATACCACGCTTCCCGGCGTTGACGTTGCCGTAGAGCATCGAGTTCTCGACACCCTGTTCCCCGTTTCGGAACGGGGGCATCAGCCGGGCCGTCTCCACCCGCTTCGACGACTCCACCCGGATCACGTCGGCACCGAAGTCGGCGAGGGTGCGTCCGACCAGCGGACCCGCGACGACCCACGAGAGGTCCAGGACCCGCAGACCGCTCAGTGCGTCCGTCATACGACCGCCTCCGTTCTACGGTGGTCGCCGAGCAGTGCGTGCGACGACCCGAGCCAGCTCTCCAGGACCTCCACTGTGTGCTCGCCGATCAACGGTGCCGGCCGGGACAGTCCGGGGCTCGCGTCCCCACCGACGTGGGCCCAGCGCGCCGGGATCCGCACCCGCCTGTCACCGTCGCCGATGTCCGCGAAGAGGCCACGGTCGGCGAACTGGGGGCTGGCGGCGATGTCGGAGATATCGGAGATCCCGATGCACAGCAGGCGATACCGTACGGCAGCCTCCTGAACCTCGGCCTTGGTCCGGCCCGCGAGGAACTCCCGGGTGAGGCGGCGCACCTCGAGGATGTCGTCCTCGCCGATCTCGCCGGCCTCGATCCGTCCGGGCAACGCCCGCCAGTCCCAGCCGAGCAGTGCATCGGGGCAGGCACCCTCGTCGTGCATCCAGCGAACAAAGTTGTTGGTGAAGCCGCCGGACGCCGGCCCCATCGCCAGGTGCAACTCGACGATTCCGTCGATGCAGTTCCACTTCTTGAGGGCACTGGAAGTACCTGCGCCGCTGCCGCTCTGATCGACCTTGCCGCCAGGTTTCGCTGCGGCGCGAGGCGTGGGTTGCCGGTGCCACTGCGGAGCCTCGTCGCCGGCCGTGTGCGCAAGGACGCGGCCGAGGGTCGCAACACCGAGGGACGCCTGGGCAGAGACATCCACGATCTGACCGCGGCCGGTGACGCGACGAGCACGGTGCGCGAGCAGCGCTCCGGTCGCCGCGTCGGTCGCCGCGTGCAGGTACGCTTGGTCGACGCTGATCCGCAGCGGCGGCCGGTCACCGTCGCGGTGCGGGTCCAGTGGCCCACCGGCAGCCCACACGACGAGATCCGAGTCCAGGTAGCGGCTCTTGGGCCCCGTCAGGCCGAACGGCGTGATGGCGACGTGGACCAGTCGCGGGAATGCAGCAGTCGTGTCGTGCGGGTGCAGACCGCAGCGCTCGAGCTCGGGCACCGAGGAAGACGTGACGAGAATATCTGCGGCGACCAGCAATTCGTGCATGACCTCAGTGCCCTCACGAGATTCGAGGTCCAGTGCGACGGATCGCTTGTTCGCGGCGAACGACTCCCACAACAGTGACCGGTCGACCGCATCGACGGGGTGGGCGGCGCGGGCTCGGGACCCAGCAGGGGGCTCCACCGCCACCACGTCCGCCCCGAGGTCGGCGAGCAGTCGACCACACGCCAGTCCGCGCTCGTCCGTGAGATCGAGGACCTTCAGATGGCCGAGCACGGTCAGGCTCCGACCGACAGCCGCAGCGCGAGCTCCGGGCAGGCGCCCGCGGCGGCCTCGCCCTGCGACCGCAGGTCGTCGGTCAGCTCGAGGGTGCCCTCCTGTTCGACGTATCCCTGCTCGTCGTCGGACAGGAGGTCGGGCGCGACGCTGTAGCAACGGCCGTGCCCCTGGCAGCGACTCTTGTCGATGGTCAGAAAGCTCATCTCGTCTCCGTTCATGGCACCGGTGACGGGTCATGTGGCCCGCATCACTTAATCTATGACTATCATTAATTGGAATTGGTGAGAAGTCAAGGAGTATTTGCGGTCCGAAGTCTCCGAAAGCCTCTCAGCTACCGTCCACCTCGGCCCAGCCTTCGTCGAGTGAAGTCCCCACTTCCACCGCCAGTTCATGTTCGACCAGCACCGGCGAGCCCCCGGTGTCCACCACAGCACGGTAGGTGCCCCACCCGATCACCGATCGCTCCGGAGCCCGGCCCGTGAACAAGAAGTAGGCGCGGACCGCCACCCGCCCCGGCGACAGCCACTCGGTGGCGACATTGTTCACGAAATGCCTTTTCTCCCAGGGATCCCGATCCCAGGTACCGAGGAAAAACCCGACGATCTCGTCCGCCCCGCGATAGGTTGCGCGCGGGGTGGTCATTACGCTGCCCTCCCGATACAGCGCGCGGAGACCACACACGTCCCGGGAGTCGACCGCTGACGCGTAGGCGGCGAGCACGTCGCGGGCGGCCTCGATATCCTCCAACCGCGCCAGCCGGTCCGCTACCGGTCTCCGATCGGATTCGTCCGTGTCCGTGAATATCCCCCGCTCACTCATGCGCGCACCCCACGCCATGCAGTCGTCCCGCCGTCCACGGGGTAGATCCCACCGGTGATGAACGAGGCGGCATCGGACGCGAGGAAGCACACCAGCGCCGCCACCTCACCGGGTTCGCCACGTCGGGGAATGAGGTGTGTCCCGCTCATCTGCCGCTCACGCTCCTCCCGATCCTCCGCATCGGCGAGGTGCGCGTCGGCCATAGGGGTGCGGATCGACCCGGGACAGAAGCAGTTCACCCGCACGTCCGGCGCAAGGTTGATCGCGGCGGCGCGCGTCAACTGGATCACCGCACCCTTGCTCGAGGCGTACGCCGGCATCGGGTAGCCCGTCATCCCAGCCACCGAGGCAGCGTTGACCACCGCGGGGCCTCGCTGCGACCGGCGCAGATGCGGCGCCGCAAACTTGGTGGCCAGCCACATCGCCTTGACGTTCACGGCATACACTGCGTCCCACGCCTCCTCGGTGAGTTCCTCGATGCTCGAGGTTTCACAGAAGACGGTGTCCAGCACGCCGGCGTTGTTCACCAGGACGTCCAGGCCACCGGCCGATTCCGCGGCCACGTCCACCATCGTGCGCACCTGCCCGGAGTCCCGGAGATCGACGTGCACCGCGACAGCCCCAGCTCCGATCTCACGGATCTCGGCTGCGACTTCTTCCGCCTTGCCCGTGTCGATGTCGGCGACCGTGACGTGTTCGGCGCCCTGACGGGCGAACTCGAGCGCGATCTCGCGCCCCATCCCCATCGCGGCACCCGTGACCAGAACCCTCTTACCCGTGTTCATCTCCACCCTTCCCGTCATTCGACTTCCGGACCCGGTCATCCGCGGGTGCCGGCGTGCAGGACCGCGGACGGTTCCTCATAGTCGCCCGTGCTGAAGGGTGCGCGGCCACCCGCGCGGGTCATACCTGCGTCGACGGGGAGCGCGATGCCGGTGACGAAGGCCGCCTCGTCGCTCGCAAGGTAGACGACGGCAGCTGCGATATCCTCAGGCCTTCCTGGCCGATCCATCAGCGCGGTTCGCGCGAGCGATGCCTGTGCGCCGTCGAGATCGTCGACTCCGCCCGCGGTGAGGTCCGCGGTCATCGCCGACACGACCGCGCCCGGGATCACCGCGTTCACCCGGATCCCGTGGGGACGCATCTCGGCAGCCACCGATTGGGTCAGGCCGATGATGCCCGCCTTCGTCGCGCTGTACGCGTGCGGACCCACACCACCCATGACGCCTGCGGGACTCGACGTCGACAGGATCACGCCGGCTCGCCGCGGGATCATGACTCGAGCAGCGTGTTTGGACCCGAGCAACGCAGCCCGCAGATTCACGGCGATCGTGATGTCGACGTCACTGGCCCGCAGCTTGGCGATCGACCCCATCGCTCCCATGATCCCGGCGTTGTTGAACATGACGTCCAGTTGCCCGTACTGCCCGACCGCCGTGTCGACGGCATTCGCGATGTCGCTCTCGTCCGTGACATCGGTCCGCACGAAGCAGGCCGCGTTGCCCAACTCGTCCGCCAGCGCCGCGCCGACCTCGTCCTGCAGGTCTGCGATGACCACCCGCGCGCCCTCCGCGACGAGCCTGCGAGCGGTTCCCGCTCCGATTCCACTGGCACCACCCGTGATGACAGCGACCTTGCCGTCCAATCTTCCCGACATCGTTCCACTCCGCTCCACAATGCGATCTAATTCACAAATACCATTATCATTAATTTAGGATCAGGTCGAGAGGGGACCGCGAAACCGGGGGAAGGAAGGGTGCGGTCAGATTCGCGAGTGTGGGCGTGCGGCTTTCGCCCTGCGGTGTCGCGCATAGACAACGTGAAAGGGACGCACAGCCCAAGGGTTCGCCCTCTCGGACCGTGCGCCCCGCACGGGTTCACCCGTTACTCGATGTGCCTCGCAGTCACCTCAACCGATGACCAGGCTGTCGGCGTTGTCGGTGACACCGACCTTCACGGTGTCGCCGTCGCGGATCTCCCCCGCCAGCAACTTCTTGGCGAGCTGGTCGCCTATTGCCTGCTGGATGAGCCTGCGCAGCGGACGCGCACCGTACTGCGGGTCGTAGCCACGCACCGCGAGCCACATCCGTGCTGCTCCGTCGACGTCGAGGGTGAGCCGTCGCGCCTCGAGACGTGTCGCCAGCTGGTCGACCTGGATGTCGACGATCCTCTCGAGCTGTTCCTCGGACAGCGGGTCGAAGATCACGACGTCGTCGAGCCGGTTGATGAACTCCGGCTTGAACGCCATGCGCACCGCCGCCATCACGTGATCCTTGTCGCCCCCCGACCCGAGGTTCGAGGTGAGGATCAAGATGGTGTTGCGGAAGTCGACCGTGCGTCCTTGGCCGTCGGTGAGACGCCCGTCGTCGAGTACCTGCAGGAGGGTGTCGAACACATCGGGGTGCGCCTTCTCGACCTCGTCGAACAGCACCACCGTGTACGGGCGACGACGCACCGCTTCGGTCAGCTGACCGCCGGCATCGTAACCGACGTAGCCGGGAGGTGCACCGACGAGTCGAGCGACGCTGTGCTTCTCGCTGTACTCCGACATGTCGATCCGCACCATGGCGCGTTCGTCGTCGAACAGGAAGTCGGCGAGCGCCTTGGCGAGCTCGGTCTTGCCGACGCCGGTGGGTCCGAGGAACAGGAACGATCCGGTGGGACGGTTCGGGTCGGCGACACCGGCCCGGGCGCGGCGGACCGCATCCGAGACGGTCTGCACGGCCGCGGTCTGACCGACCACACGATTGCCGATCTCGTCTTCCATCCGCAGCAGCTTCTCGGTTTCGCCTTCGAGCATGCGGCCGGCGGGGATGCCGGTCCATGCCGCGACGACCTCTGCGACGTCGTCCGGACCGACCTCTTCCTTGAGCATCACATCGCCGTCGGACGCCGCACCCGACGCCTCCGCCGCTGCCTCTAGCTTCTTTTCCAGGTCGGGGATGCGGCCGTAGCGCAGCTCCGCGGCCTTGCCGAGATCGCCGTCGCGTTCGGCGCGTTCCTCCTCGCCGCGTAGCGCTTCGAGTTGTTCCTTGACTTCTCGGACCGAATCGATCGCGGTCTTCTCGTTCTGCCAGCGCGCGGTGAGCTGGCCCAACTTCTCGCGTTCGTCGGCGAGTTCACCGCGCAGTTTGTCGAGTCGTTCCTTCGACGCAGCGTCGGTTTCCTTCTGCAGCGCCATCTCCTCGATCTCGAGGCGACGGACGATTCGTTCGACGGTGTCGATCTCCTCGGGTCGTGAGTCGATCTCCATCCTCAGCCGCGACGCGGCCTCGTCGACGAGGTCGATGGCCTTGTCCGGGAGGAACCGGGAGGTGATGTAGCGGTCGGACAGCGTTGCGGCGGACACCAGCGCGGAGTCGGTGATGCGCACACCGTGGTGCACCTCGTAGCGTTCCTTGAGCCCACGCAGGATGCCGACGGTGTCCTCGACACTCGGCTCGCCGACGAGCACCTGCTGGAAGCGACGCTCGAGGGCGGCATCCTTCTCGATGTACTTGCGGTACTCGTCGAGGGTGGTTGCGCCGACGAGCCGGAGTTCACCGCGAGCGAGCATCGGCTTGATCATGTTGCCCGCATCCATTGCCGACTCGCCGGTCGCGCCGGCGCCGACGATGGTGTGCAGTTCGTCGATGAACGTGATGATCTGCCCGGCGGATTCCTTGATCTCGTCGAGCACCGCCTTGAGTCGTTCCTCGAATTCGCCGCGGTACTTCGCACCCGCGACCATCGAGCCGAGGTCGAGGGAGATGACGGTCTTACCGCGAAGCGATTCGGGCACGTCACCTGCGACGACGCGCTGCGCGAGACCCTCGACGATGGCGGTTTTGCCGACACCGGGCTCGCCGATCAGCACGGGGTTGTTCTTGGTGCGACGCGACAGGACCTGCACGACGCGACGGATCTCGTTGTCGCGGCCGATGACAGGGTCGAGTTTGCCGTCGCGGGCACGTGCCGTCAGATCGGTCGAGTACTTCTCGAGAGCCTGGAAGGTTCCTTCCGGGTCGGCGCTGGTGACGCGCCCGGTGCCGCGGACGGCGGTGAACGCCTCGCGCAGTGCTTCGGGTGTCGCGCCACGCCCGGCGAGTAGGCCTGCGACGTCCGAACTGCCACTGGCAAGGCCTACGAGCACGTGCTCGGTCGAAACGAATTCGTCGGTGAGTTCGGTAGCGAGCTTCTGCGCCGCGGACAGCGCGGCGATCGCTTCACGGCCGAGTTGCGGTGTGGTGGTCGCGCCGGTCGCGGTGGGTAGCTTGTCGACGAGATCGTGCGCCTCGCTCCTGACCTCGGCGGGGTCGACGCCGACCGCTTTGAGCAGCGGGCCGGCGATGCCGTCGGTCTGGTCGAGCAGCGCGACGAGCAGGTGCGCCGGGCGGATATCCGGGTTGCCCGCAGCGGATGCCGACTGCAGCGCCGCTGTCAAGGCCGCCTGAGTTTTCGTCGTGGGGTTGAACGAGTCCACTACGGGCTCCTTCCGTTCTCGAGTGGGTCTGTGTCAATTTTGTACCCGCAGACTCCGGCCCGCGGGTACTCGATGGATACAACGAGACCAAAGTTGAGTTTGTTCCACTCAACTTTTCAAGGCGGGGTGATTGGTGTCACATTTCGCTCGCGGCTGATCGCCTGAACTCCTTGCGGGTGTAGCCGACCCGACGTGTAGCCGACCGGCAGAGAAACGACTACAGTGACGGCGTCCGAATTGGCACAGTACGTGGGAGGATGGCGTGGAGGCGTTCGCCATCGCCCGAGTACAACTCAGCTTCGCATCGATCACCGCAAACCCGACCGGGCCCGAGCGGTTCGCCACGGCGTTCTACACCGCACTATGGAGCGGGACGTCCGGCACCCGAGAGCTGTTTCCCGCCGGTATGGAGAACATGCGGCACCGGTTCACGACCGCGGTCGGATGGGCGGTCGACAAACTCACCGACGTCGACGGCCTGGATGCCTTCCTCGGTCAATTGGCGCGCGATCACCGCAAGTACGGTGTCCGCCCCGAGCATTTCCGCGCCGCTGGGCACGCACTGCTCGTCGCGGTGCGCGAATGCACACCGCTGATCCTGTGGACCGCGGCGCTCGAGCGCACGTGGGCGGAGGTGATCTCACACTTCACCGAGACGATGGCTGTCGCCGCAGCCGAGGACGACCTGCCTGCCGCATGGGGCGCCACCGTCGTCGGCCACGAACGGGTGCTCGCCGATCTCGCGATCATCCGACTCGAAACCGACAGCCCCATCCCGTTCCACGCGGGCCAGTACATGAGCGTCCAGATCCCGCAGCGCCCCCAGATGTGGCGGTACCTGTCGCCGGCGATTCCCCCGAACCCTCGTGGACAGATCGAGTTCCACGTCCGACGCGTGTCGACCGGGTGGGTCAGCGGAGGTCTCGTCGGCGAGGTCATGGTGGGTGATCGATGGACGATCGGTCCGCCACTCGGAGGCCTGCAGGTCGATCGGGACAGCGGCCGAGACGTACTCATGATCGCGTCGGGCACGGGCCTGGCGCCGCTGCGCGCGCAGATCATGGAGATGGCGATGCGCGGTACGAATCCGCGCACCCACCTGTTCTACGGCGGAAACTACCCGTGCGATCTCTACGACCTGGAAACGTTGTGGCACATCGCCATGACGAACCCGTGGCTCACGGTCACCCCTGTCACGGAGGAATCGGAGAATCCGTACTGGCATCCGGTTCCCGTGCGCGAAACACCTCCGGGTCTGCAGGAGCCGATCCAGGGGAAGCTGGGGAAGGTCGTCGCGAGTTTCGGATCGTGGTCCGAGCACCAGATCCAGATCTCCGGGTCGCCGTCGATGATCCGCACCACGCTGTACGCCCTGTCTGCCGCGGGCACCCCGCGGCAGAACATCAGCTTCGATCCACTCTGATCACGCCCGCGACGACGAGACGGCCCGCGCGAAATCAGGGTGCGCCTCTTGGACGACCAGCGCCGAACCGTCCTCCGTGAGGCTCACCCCCACCGCCGCCCGTCGATGCTCGATCATCCGCAACGCGACATAGAGCGGAGCGAGGGACACCGCGAACACCACCAGCAGCGCAATCCCGTAGGGACGGGGTGCACCCTGGAGCAGCGCGAGGACGAGTGCGAGGAACAGCGCTGCGAGCACCGTGAACATCGCTGCCGCGGCGATCTGCCACCGGACACGCGCCGCGACGCACCGCGCGCACACCGGCCACTCGACCGCAGCCACCTGCACGGTGTAGGCGGCGGCGAGCGCCGAGCCGAGTGTGCCCTCACCCTGTTCCGGCCGGGAACGATCCGACTTGATCGTCACCCGGACCCGATCGATCTCGGGTTGTCCGTGTCGCGAACAGATCGGCGGCACCGGCTCCATCGGCCGCAGCGCACCTCCGCCATTGTTGGCCGATCCATAGAGCGCCTCATCGACCCGCTCGACCGGCAACCGTGCCTCGACCCGCTGGGGTTCCCCATTCGCCATGCGAGGCAGTATGTCAGCCGACGCCCACCGTCGGTGGATCGGGCATTACGGATGGAATGTCCTGTTGCGCCGATCAGGTTCGATCGGCCCCTCGGATGTCAGCGGCATGACCGGAGGTCGCCGCCGACCAGGGGTCTTCGGCATAGGAAGCGAGCACACGCACCAGCAGATCACGAAGGGCCTCCCGGGTCTGCGCGCGACCGGGCCTTGCGATCTCATGCAGCGTGAACCCATCGATGAGGGCGACGAACTGCTGCGCGGGGATCACCGGGTCGTCCACCCCGAACAGTCGTAAGGCGTTTTCCGTCTCTTCCTCCAAGGTCCTCATGATGCGGTGCACCGGCTCGGCGAGCTCCGGGCGTCGGCGCGCGGCGAGGTAGGCGTCGAACTGGGCAACGGAGTCGTCGCTGTCCTGCCCGGACACCATGTCGATCATTGCTTCGGCGAGTTCGGCGACGTCCAGTTGCCCGGACCGGGCCGCATCGAGCAGTGCGGTCACCTTCGCGGTGACGCGGTCGGCGACGCGGGTGATCGCGGCATCTATGACGTCGTCCACGGACTCGAAGAAGTAGCTGGTCGTCGACGGAGGGAAGCCTGCCTCCTCCGCGACGGCGCGGAAAGTGACGCGTTCGAGTCCGCGGTTCGCGATGGTCCGGATCGCCGCGTCGATCAGTTCGTCGCGTCGCTCCCGACCCCGCGTGTAGTGCGTCCGTCGTCCAGCATTCATGAATCCGAACGATACCGACACCGCAAAGTCTGGTCATTTGGCCAGACTTTGCATTAGCATTTCGTTCACCACCGGCACACTCCGAGCCCGGCCGACCACGACGAGCACTCACAAGGAGACGCATGACTTCGTCGAACATCCGCCCGAGCGACCGGATCGCGCGGGCAGTGTTGCGCACCCTCGCCTCCCTCCCCCTGCCCATGCAACGGCTGATAGGCGGTCGCCCCGTCCGCATCGACGGTGCCGAACTCGACACCGAGGTGCAGCTCGGACTGCGGTTGATGACACTCGCCGCCGGAACGACCTTCGAGAAGCTCCCCTTGGCGGAGGGGCGCGCGCAGATCGACCGTGAGGCCTGGATCGTCGGTGCTGCCTCCGAGATCGGGAACATCCACGACCTCACGATCAACGGAGCCGACGGACCCATCCAGGCCCGGCTCTACCGTCCGAAACACCACCCGGCAGCGCGCCTCCCGCTACTCCTCTATTTCCACGGCGGCGGTTTCGTACTGGGAGGGTTCGGGTCGGCGGACTCGGTGTGCCGATTCCTCGCCGAGCATGCCGGCGTCGCGGTGCTCTCGGTCGATTACCGCCTCGCTCCGGAGCATCCCTTCCCCGCCGCGGTGAACGATGCGATCGCTGCGTTCGACCACGCGGTCGCGCACGCCGACGAACTGGGCGTCGATCCCACCGCAGTCGGGGTCGCCGGAGAAAGCGCCGGAGGCAATCTCGCCGCGGTCGTGTCACTGGCCACCACTTCCGAGGCCCGCACGCGGCCGGGTCGCCGGATCCCGGACTTCCAGTTGCTGTTCATGCCGGTCACCGATCTCAGCACCAAACACCGCTCCTACCAGCTGTTCGGGGACGGGCTCTTCCTGACCGAGGCGCAGATGGACTGGTACCGGGACCACTACCTGACCGACTCGACGCACGCCTTCGACCCGTTGGTATCGCCACTGCTGGCCGACGACCTCTCCGGGTTGCCGCCCGCATACGTCGTCACCGCGGGATTCGACGTGTTGCGGGACGAAGGTGAGGAGTACGCACGGCGCATGCGTGAGGCCGAAGTCCCGGTCGAGGCACGGCGACACCCCGGCATCGTGCACGGACTGGTCAACGCGACCGGGGTCGGGCGGGTCGCGACCGACGTACTGAGCGACGCCGCGGCGGCGGTGCGACACGGACTGTCTTCCTCGGTTCCGTCGAAGAACGGCGGTGTCCGATGAGCAACCAGAGGGATGTACTGATCGTCGGTGCCGGACTCGCCGGGCTCACTGCGGCGCGCGCGCTGCGAGCCGACGGGTACGACGTGCAGGTGCTCGAGGCGCGGGACCGGGTCGGCGGGCGCACCGTCGACCATCACCTCGGCGACGGATTCGTCGTCGAGGCGGGCGGCCAGTTCGTCGGCCCGACCCAGGAGCACATCCTGTCGCTGGCCGCCGAACTCGGCGTGGCCACTTTTCCGGCATTCGACACCGGTGACAACATCTACGTCAGGAACGGCACCACACGACGTTTCGGCAACGGTGTCCCGCCAGATCCGGCAGCCCTGCTGGACGTCGGGGTGCTCATCTCCCGGATCAACCGGGCAGCACGCACCGTCCCCGCAGACCGGCCGTGGTGCGCCGCCGATGCCCGCGTGCTGGACTCGCAGACCTTCGCGACGTGGTGCCGCCGCGGCGCCGTCACCGACGGCGGCGTCGAACTGCTCGATATCCTGCTCGGCTCGGCGTTCGGAGGCACGGCGGCCGACGCATCCGCCCTGTTCGGCCTCTGGTACGTCGCGGGTGCAGGAAACGAATACACCCCAGGAACCGTCGACCGGATGATGAGCGTGGCCGACGGCGCCCAGGAATCCCGCTTTGCCGGCGGTCCGCAGAACATTTCTCGGCTCCTGGCCGACGACCTAGGCGACCGCATCACCCTCGGGTCACCGGTGCGTCGCATCGCGCAGACTTCTACAGAGGTCACCGTGCACACCGACTCGGACCGGTGGACGGCGCCCCGGGTCGTGGTGACGGCCCCGCCCGTTCTCGCAACCCGGATCGACTGGGACCCCGTGCTTCCCGCCCCGCAGGAGGCGCTGTTCCAGCGGATGAGCTTCGGGACGCTCGCCAAGTTCGAAGCGGTGTATCCGGAACCGTTCTGGCGTGCGGACGGATTGTCCGGTCAGGCCCTGTTCCGCGACCCCTCCTTCCCGGTCTGCTCCATGTTCGACAACTCACCGCCGGGTGGTGGCCCCGGTGTCCTGATGGGATTCGTCGGTGCAGACCAGTGGCGCAGATGGGCACCGAAGCCGCCCGCCGAGCGACGCGGCGCCGTCCTGCGCGCGTTCGCGAAGGCACTCGGACCCCGCGCGCTCCACCCCACCACGTGTATCGAGAAGGACTGGACGACCGAAGCGTGGACGCGCGGCGGGCCGACAGCCGTCCTCGCCCCGGGAACTCTCACCGGCCTCGGACAGTGGCGCGACGTCCCGTTCGGTCGGGTGCACTGGGCGGGAGCCGAACATACGAACTATTGGAATGGCTACATGGATGGCGCCGTCCGGTCCGGAAAGCACGTGGCGGCCGAGGTCCACGCCGCGGAAGGGAGCACCCGATGAGCACTCGATTCGTCATCCGGGCACACCGGAACCTGACCGTGACCCCGGAGGAAGCATGGGCGCTGACCAGCGACACCCGGCGCTACGCGGATTGGGTGACCAGCGTGCACCAGGTCCACACCCATCACGGTCCCGCCGTGGTCGGCGGACAGTACACCGAAACGGTCACCTCGGTGGGCCCGCTCACCACCACCGCCGAGTGGACCGTCCGCGAAATAGAACCGTTGAGGTTGCGGGTGGATTCCGGAACAGGATTCGCGCCCCTGCGCAACGTCGTGAACATCTTCCGCTTCGCACCTGTCGGCGGCGGATCGGCGACGTCGATGACATACGAATTCCACTTCGATCTGGCGCCCCGGCCGCTCGGCGTACTGGTTCATCGCCTGCTGCGGACCGGTATGGCCGCCGATTTCGACCGTTCGATGCGGGAACTCGAAGCGGTCGTACTCTCCGAACGCACCGATCCGGGAAGTCCCGATCCGGTAGCCGACCCGACCTGTGAAGAGAAGGAGTCCTGATGGCCGAGAACACAACGCCGGTACGCGCCCTCGTCGTAGGAGTTCACATCCTCGACACTCTCGTCCGACCGGTGACGGAGATCCCGGACGGCCAGAACGGTGCCCTGGTCGAACAGATCACCATGACGGCCGCCGGCACTGCGGCGGCGACCGGCGTCGTGCTGTCCAAACTCGGTGCGTCGGTGCGCTCGGCCGGTGTCATCGGAGACGACCCGCTCGGCGACCTGCTCACGACCCTGCTCGAACGGGAGGGAATCGACACCACACTGCTGCACCGGGTGTCCGATGTCCAGACATCCGCTTCGGTACTGCCGATCCGCCCCGACGGATCCCGGCCCGCGTTTCATGTAGTGGGCGCGAACATGCATCTGGCGCAACATATTCCATGGGAGGCCCTCGACGACACCGACATGGTGCATCTCGGTGCGCCGGAGTTCTACGGCGGCGACGTCGCAGCGCAACTGCTGTCCCGCGCACGCGCCGCAGGCGCAGTCACCTCGGCCGACAGCCTGGCCGCGGGGCTGCCGGAAGCCCTCGCGTACTTCGAGGCGGCGCTACCGCACATCGACTATCTCCTTCCCAATGACGAACAGGTGCTCGGCTGGACCGGCACGACCGATCTGCACGACGGATGCCGTCGACTGATCGAACGGGGCGCTCGATGCGTGGTGGCAACGGCAGGGGCGCAGCCGACCGTCATCGCCACCGCCGACGGTCTCACCGAGGTACCGACCTACCCCGTCGACGTCGTCGACACCACGGGATGCGGTGACTCGTTCTCCGCCGGGTTCCTGCGTGGGATCTCGCTCGGCCTGGACGTGGCCGGGGCCGCCCGGCTCGGGAATGCCACCGCCGCCCAGGTCGCCGGGGGGCTGGGCAGCAATTACGGCGATTACGATCTCGTCGCCGTCCGGGCGTTCGTGCATGACCACGACGGTGAACTCGAATGAGCAGCAGCGACACAGATCGAGCACGCGAAGAAGTAGCCGCGACGAGCCGGGAGCTGGCGCGCCGGCAACTCGTCCTGGGCACCGCAGGCAACGTCAGCATGCGGGTGGGCGACCTGGTTGCCGTGACCGCGACGGGCGTCTCGCTGGCAGCGGCCACTCCCGACGATGTCACCGTCGTCGACCTCGATGGCCGGCACCACAGTGGCCGGTTGCAGCCGACCTCCGAACTCGGTATCCACCTCGGGGTGTACCGCGATTCCGACGCGACAGCGGTGGTGCACGCACATTCGGAGGCGGCGGTGGCACTGTCGCTGGTGACAGACGAATTGCCAGTGGTGCACTACCAGCAGTTGCTTCTGGGCGGGGCGCTGACGCTGGTGCCCTTCTCCCCGTTCGGTACCGATGAACTCGCCGCGGCCACCCGAGCGGCACTCCGGCACGCACAGGTGGCAATCCTCGCCCATCACGGAACCGTCGCGGTCGGTTCATCTCTCCAGCAGGCACTCGACAATGCGGTGCTGCTCGAATGGCTCTGCCGGGTGTACTTGGCCGCGGCCGCGGTGACGACGCCGCGGCCGATGAGCGACAGGCAGTTGCAGGCAGTGGTCGAAGAGGCCGTGCGTACCGGTTACGGGCGGAGTCGCCCCGTCGATCCGGCCTGATCGGAATGTCAGCTCGGCAACCACTTGTCCGGACCGAAGACTTCGTAGTGGATCGCGGATTCCGGGATGCCCCGCTCCACCAGCGCAGCGCGCACGATCTCCATGAAGGGCAGCGGCCCGCACAGGTACACCTGGGTTCCGGGTTTGATCTCGACCTCGCTCAGATCGATCCGTCCGACACGCGTGGTGTCGGTCGCCGGACGTACTCCCAGGTCTTCGTACCAGTGGTGGAGGTTGGCTCCCGGTAGCCGCTCGACAAGTTCGGAAAGCTCGCGTCGGTGAGCGTGCCGGGACGGTGCGCGGTCGGCGTGGAGCACGGTGACATATCGGTCGGACTCGGTGCGAGTGAGGTAGTGCAGGAAACCGATGATCGGGGTACAGCCGATCCCGGCGGAGACGAACAGCAATGGAGCGTCGGTGTCGTCGAGCAGAAGATCACCGTACGCCCGCGACACCTTCAGTTCGTCGCCGTCGAACAGGTTGCGATGCAGATGATTCGACACCTCTCCTTCGGGGATGGTGTGCCCGTCCTCCGACCGGGTCGCGGGAATCGCCTTGACCGTGATTCCCCAGTACTCGCGCTGAGGCGCGCGAGTGAGACTGTACTGCCGGATCTGCTGAGCGCCGTCCGGAAGCCGCACGGCCACCGACACGTACTGACCGGGTCGTGCGAACGGCAGAGTCGAGCCGTCGGGGAGCGCCAGTGCGAACGACACCGTGTCCGGGGATTCTTGGATGCGCTGCCGGACCACGAGCTGCTGCCACACTTGCCCTGGTTCTACCCCCGATTCCCGGTACAGCTCGTTCTCCATCGAGACGAGCGCCTTTGCCATGTCCCAGTAGACCTCGTCCCACGCCGCGCCGACCTCCGTGGTGACGGCATCTCCGAGCACCTCGACGATCGCTTCGAACAGGTGTTTGTGCACGATGTCGTACTGATCGGCGATGATGCCCAGTGACGCGTGTTTGTTCGCGATCCGCGAGAGCAGATCGTCCGGTTCGGCGACATTGTCGGAGACCAGTAGGGTCGCGTAGGCGGCGATCGCGCCGGCAAGGGCACGCTGCTGATCGCCCTGAGCTTGATTCCCCCGATTGAACAGATCTTTCTCGAGCTCGGGATGCGCAGCGAACATCCGACGGTAGAAGATGGGAGTGATGTCGCCGATGGCGGCCCCGACGACGGGAAGCGTCGCGCGCACGACCTCAGCGTTCTGTGCTGACAACATGGTCCAACGGTAGACCTGCCGTCCCCCCGGCGACCCGAGTTCGAGCGTTTCACCAGCAGAAACGAGCATGCAGGATGGTTCTCGACAGTCACCGGTACGACGCGCGCAGGGCCTTCTTGTCGAGCTTGCCCAGCGGCGTCAGTGGCAGCGCATCGAGAAAATCCACCGACTTCGGTGCATGTACCGAGCCCTTCGCCGCGCGCACCCTGTCGATGAGTTCGCCGGCCGGCACGTCCTGCCCGTCGCGCAGTACGACGCATGCCTTCACGGCCTCGCCCCACTTCTGGTCGGGGACACCGACGACCGCGACCGACGCGACCGCGGGATGCGCCGAGATGACGTCCTCGATCTCGCGGGGGAACACGTTGAATCCGCCCGTGACGATCATGTCCTTCTTGCGGTCGACAATGGTGAGGAACCCGTGCTTGTCGGCGCGAGCGACGTCGCCGGTGTGCAGCCATCCGCCGCGCAAGGCCTCGGCGGTCTCGTCCGGCTTGTTCCAGTAGCCCTTCATCACCAACGGTCCCCGCACGCATATCTCGCCGAGTTCCCCCTGGGGCACTTCCTGCAGGTCGTCGTCGAGCAGGCGCACATCGAGCCACGGCACCGGGCGGCCGCACGAGGCGAGACGTTCCGGATCGTCGGCGAGATGCTCTTCCTTGCGCAGCACCGCGATGGTCATGCCGCATTCCGATTGGCCGTAGAACTGGAAGAAGACCTGACCGAGACGTTCGATGCCCTCACGCAGCCGAGCGGGTGACATCGCGGAGGCTCCGTAGAAGAGGGTCTGCAGGCTCGACAGGTCGCGGGTGTCGAAGTCCGGGTGGTCGAGCAGCATGTAGATCATCGTCGGGACGAGCATCGTCGCGTCGATACGGTGCTTCTCGATCGCCTCGAGGACGAGGCCCGGTTCGAAGTAGGGCAGCACGTAGAGGCAGCCGCCGCGAAGCAGGGTGGGAATGAAGAACGCGGCGCCCGCGTGGGAGAGGGGTGTGCAGATCAGGAATCGCGGCTGGTCCGGCCATTGCCACTCGGACATCTGAATCTGCGGAAGCGCGACACCGGACCGGAACGAACCCATCACACCCTTGGGTTTGCCGGTTGTGCCGCCGGTGTAGACCATCGACGACGTGCCCTCGGCATCGACATGCGCCGCGACGAGGCGCTGCTCGGTGAAGGTATCGGCGAGGGCGAGGATGTCGGTGGCGATCGTCGAGGGACCGAGCGAGAACAGATTCTTCAGAGTCGGCACCTGCGCTTTCAGCTCGGCGGCGCGCTCCTCGAAGTGCACGGGATCGAATACGAGGGTCTCGATCTCGGCATCGGCCGTGATGTACAAGTGGTCCTCGAGCGACCCCATGGGGTTGAGTGCGCTGTTGCGGCACCCTGCGATCATGGTCGCGCCCATGTTGATGAGGACCTCGGGCCGGTTTTTCGACAACACCGCGACCGACGAGCCCTGCCCGACCCCGACCGACGCGAGTGCCTGCTGGTAGCGGCTGATGGCCGCGCGCATCTCGGCGCCGGTCAGGACGACGTCGCCCAGGTACAGCGCAGGACGGTCAGCGCTGCGGTCGAGTGCGGTGATGAGCAGATCCGGGTTGTAGACGGGGCGATGCAGCTCTGCGTACTCCCCGGGCTTCACGGAGTTGCACTCCCCGGGCTTCACGGAGTTCTCAGTCATCGGCATCCTTCCGATCGTGGTGGTGGCGACGTCGCGATGACCGACGGGTCGTTATGGCGACCATCACATACTGACCGCCACGATAACTGCTCGAGAGCCAGAACTGAAACATGTTCCACTCTGTGACCCGTCCGGATTCTCGCCTACAGTTCATGGCAGCACCGAGCCCTCAGCACCACCGCGCACCCCGTCACCCAAGAGGATTCCCACATGCAGTCGGCACCGTCGCCAGCATCCGAGATCGAGGTCGCCGTATCGGCGACCGTCGTCGAACACCACCGCCTCCGCCACGATCTCGCCATCATCCGCCTCGAATGCATCGACGGCATCGTCCCGTTCCGTGCGGGTCAGTACGTCGACGTCATGGTTCCCCAGCGCCCGAATCTGCCACGGCGCCTCTCCCCCGCACTACCCCCGTCGATGGACGGCAAGCTCGAATTCCACGTGCGTACCGTCCCCGGCGGCTGGGTCAGCGGCGCCATCGTTTCCGACACCCAGCCGGGCGACGTGTGGACAGTCACGTCCCCCCGCGGCGGCGATCTCCGCCTCGACGACACCGGGCGCATCGCCATCATGATCGCCGCCGGCACCGGCCTCGCGCCGATACGTGCACTCATCCTCGACGCCGCACGTCGCGAGACTCCCCCTCGCACATTCCTGTTCATCGGCGCGCGGTCGCCACGCGACCTGTATGCCGCCGACATGCTCGCGCTCCTGGGCGAGGCGCTGCCGTGGCTCACCGTGGTCCCGGTCGTCGAATCGGTGGAGGATCCCTCGGTACCCGACCCGTGGCACCAGCGGATCCTGTCGCGCATCGGTGATATCGGGCCCGATCCCGACGACCTGCTCGAGGGCAGCCTCGACGAGATCGTCACGTCCTACGGGGCGTTCGGCGATCATCAGGTCCTCGTGTGCGGTCCCGGGGCCATGGTGCAGACAACAGTGCAGCGGCTCACCGAGTCGGGCACCCCCATCGAGAACATCCGATTCGACCCGTACTGACCCCCTACCCCGAAACGGGTGGTCTACATGCCGATGACCCGGCGGTCGCCGAGTTCGGCGCGGACCCGCACGGTCCGTGCTGCGAGCCGCCATCCGTCAGCAGTGCGGTGCCAGCGATCGTCGTAGGAACCCATGCATTCGTAGGTGCTGCCCTCCGTCGCGCCCGCGCCGACGTGATAGGCGCGGAACGCGCTTCGGGTCGTTGCCGCGTCACCGTCGACATCGACGGTCACGTTGCCGATCAGATGCTGCGTGGGCCCGCAGATGTCCAGACACGAACGGACCCGCGCAACGGTGTCTTCGACGCCTACCCGACCGTATGATTGCGTGTCTACGGTCATTGCTTCGGCAAGCGCTGTCCAATTCTTGTCGTCGAGGAAACCCGCGAATGCGAACAGGGCCTCGGTGACCTCGGCTTCCTCACTCACGCAGGAATCCGCTCGGCGAGGGAAGCCTCCGCCACGGTCACCCAGGCACGGGCGACGACCGCGCCGGACACGGTCGCACACACCACCGACACGTCCTGAACTGCCTCGTGATCGGTGCGATACCGCTGAAGCACGCCGACGGTGCAGGACACCGGCTCGCCGGTTGTCGAAGAGGTGATGCGGCTACGGAAACGGCGCACGCTCGCCGCCCCGAACCGGTCGACGACGCAGCGTACGAGTTCGTCCCGGTACCGGTCGGGAGCCCCGGGGGCATTCTCACATCCCGACAGGTACACCTCCGCTACTCGGCGGCCGATGCTGTCGAAGTACTCGACCGTCCGGTCCACTCGGGAGGTCTCGGCGTTGCGTTCCAGACGGACCCGACTTCTCAACGGTTCGTCGGGCAGGGGCGGGACGAAGAAGACGATGTCCGCCTCGTCGAATCCTCCGTCGCTGTCGGTGCTCGCGGCCGCGCCGAGCGAGAGGAAGGTGGGCACGGAGCCCTCGTGCAGGGCGACTGTTCTCATCGTGGATGTTCCTCTCGCTCGAGCCTGGCCGGTCAGTTGATCACGAGGCCGCGGCCACCTTCGCTGCGTCGTGTGCGGCGATGTAGCCGTACACCAAACCCTGGCCGATCGTCGCGCCCGCACCCGGATAGCGGTTACCGAATGCGTTGGCGGCGGTATTGCCGATCGCGTACAAGCCGTCGATGACGCTGCCGTCCTCGCGCAGCACACGCGCACGCTCGTCGGCGCGCACACCACCGCACGTACCCAGGTCGCTGAGCGTCATCTTCACCGCGAAGAACGGTCCGTCGTCGAGCGGGCGCAGGTTCGGGTTGGGCTCGACGGTCGGGTCGCCGTAGTAGCGATCGTATGCGCTTGCACCACGAGCGAACTCGGAGTCGGTACCGGCTGCCGCGTCGTCGTTGAAACGGCGGAACGTCTCGGTGAATGCCGTGACCGGCACTCCCATCGACGCCGCCAGCTCTTCGGCGGTTGCGCCGCGGTGCGCAATGCCCGCCTTGTACCACGAACCCGGGATGGGCTGGCGGGGGAACAGGCCGGCGGCGAACAAGTAGCTGTTGCGGTACTTCTGGTCGAACACGATCCACATCGACTCGACAGGATCGCCCGCACGCTCCCTGTCGAGCACGACCTGCCCGAAACTCATGTAGTCCGACGACTCGTTGGTGAAGCGACGGCCCGTCTGATCGACGATGAACGACCCCGGAAGCGACCGCTCGGCAAGCATGACCAGCGGCGGCTTACCCTCGCGAGTCGGTGCAACCGCAGGGAACCACCACGCTTGGTCCATCAGGTCGACTCCGGCACCGACCTCCTGCGCGATCTTGATCGCGTCGCCGGTGTTTCCTTCGGCACCGAGGCTCTCACCGTCCACGAGCGACTCCGACTGGAACTTGTGTCGCATTGCCATGTCGTGGTCGAACCCACCGGCAGCGAGCACCACACCGCGCCGGGCGGTGACCGTCACCTCACGGCCGTTCTGCGAGACGACGGCACCGGTGACACGATCACCTTCGGTGATCAGCCGGACGAGTGACGTCTCGGTCCACACCGGGATGCCCGCGTCGAGAACTCCCGCGAACAGGCCCGCTGCGATCGCCTGTCCACCGGCGGCGTACTCCCGCTTGACGGCCAGACCGGCAACACCCTGCGCGAGCCGGCGGAAAATCCGGGAGAAGCCCTTGACCGGAGTGCGCGCCATCAAGTTCATCCACTTGTAGTCGGCGCCGGTGGTGGGCATCGGCAGCCCGGCTTCCATCAACCCCGGACGGAGCCGACCGCGCTCCTCACCGAGTTGGGACATGTTGAACGGACGGCACTCACAGGTACGTCCGACGGCCGCTCCGCCGGGCTTCTCCGGGTGGTAGTCGGAGTAGCCCTTCGCCCAGAAGAACTTCATCGGGGTGGTGCGCTGCAGCATCGCGACGGTTTCGGCGCCGTTGTCCACGAACGCGTCACCGCGCTCGGCCGGCGCTGTCCCGTCGACCACCGACCGCACGTACGTGCGCCCGCGTTCGACGGTGTCGCCTGTCCGGGCGTCCGTCAGCACCGGGTTCGCGGGCATCCAGAACGCACCACCCGAACGTGCCGTGGAGCCGCCGACATACTTCGTCTTCTCGACGATCAGCGACGACAAGCCGCGCTCGTTTGCCGCGAGGGCCGCTGCCATGCCCGTGCCCGATCCGATCACGAGCAGGTCCACGGTGGTGTCGCGGGCGGGAGTCAGGGGCGGTACGGCGCGTTTCGCCATCGAGAGTTCTCCTTGTACCTGATTGTCACAGTGTGTTGGGAAACGCTAGGCCAGCCACTTCGCCATCGGAACGGATGATCCCGGCCACCGGGACACCTCACGGGCGCCGCCTGCTCATGTCGACAGTGAGATTCGGCTACACCGAAGACCGAGTGAACCGGAAATCGCCGACGCACGGCTCACGCAGCATGGTCCAATAGTCGACCAGGCGCCACGGGCACGGCCCGACCGGGCGGCCCCCGCTGTTTCGATAGTACCCGGTCACGCCCGCACCCGGATGCGCCCAGACCGTCAGGTCCAGCGCTTCGTCGACCTTACGGTTGTACTCGGCCTGAGCCTCGGGATCGACGTCCATGGACGCGTAGTCGTGCTCGACGAGGTACTGGAGGCACTCCACGATGTAGTGGACGTGTTCCTCACTTGTGATGTTGTGCCCTGCACCGTGATTGGGAGCAGCATTCGGACCTGCCGTGATGAAAAGGTTGGGGAATCCGGACACCTGAACGCCGAGGTACGCTCGCGGGTCGTCGCCACCCCTCCACAGGTCGGCGAGCTTCGTCCCGTTCCGCCCGACGATGTCGATGGAGGTGGTGAATTCGAGATGGAAACCGGTGGCCAGAATGATCACATCCGCGTCGATGTCCACACCCTCCGAGGTGGTCACACCCCCCGGCCGGATCCGAGCGGGGGCCGCCCGATGCAGGGTGACGTTCTCTCGATTGAGGGCCGCGAAGAATCCCGGGTCCTTGACGATTCGCTTGGCGTAAGGCCGGAAGTCGGGTGTCAACCTTTCCCGAAGGTCCGGGCGGTCGGGGAAGGACCGTTCGAGATACTGGAGTGCGGTCTGCATCACCAGGTCGCTCGCGGGCGAAGCCGACAGGTGGGTTGCTGCCCACTCCGGATCGATCCGCGGCACCGGGTACAGGTTGTCCGAGGCGAGCCAGTAGGCCTTGAGCCGGAACCAGTTCTGAAAGAACGGAAGATGCCTCATTGCCCACCGCTCCCCGTCGGGAACGTCATTGACAACAGCCCTCTCGGGCACGATCCAATGCGGGCTCCGGACAAGCGCATGGAGGCTGGAAACGTCATCGACGATGTTCGGAACCACCTGTACTGCAGTGCATCCCGTACCGACCACAACGACCTTCTTGTCTACCAGGTCGAGATCCGATGGCCACTGGGCCGTATGCACGATCTGCCCTTCGAACGTGTCCATGCCCTCGATATCGGGGATGTTGGGGGAGTTGAGCATTCCCAGGGCAGTGACCACGGCACTCGCGGTATACCGAACCACACTGCCGTCCTGACGGCGGGTCTCCACAACCCACTTCTGGTCTTCCTCGATCCATTCGGCGGACACCACCGACGTCGAGAACTCGATGTTTCTGTACAGGTCGTACTTCTCGGCCACTCCCTGCATGTAGGCGAGGTATTCGGGTCCCGTCGGGTAGTAGCGAGTCCAGTCGGGATTGAGTTCGAAGGAATACGAGTAGTAGTGACTCGGAGTATCGACCGCCGCGCCAGGGTATGTATTGCGCGACCACGTGCCTCCCAACTCGTCGCGCTCTTCGAACACTGTGTATCGGAATCCTGCCTCGCCCAGCTTGATGGCCGCATTGAGGCCGATCATGCCGGCACCGATGACGATAACGTCGAAATCCGGTGCCGGTGTTCTCGTCACCGGGACTCTCCGCTGCGACTTCTGGAACCCCGCCTGCTCGAGGAGAAGTGGTACGAATTCCTCATCCACTCTGCCGACGGTGCACAACGACGCCATCCGGCGGAACAACTCGGGCTCGGGCAGTCCCAACTGCACTGGCAAGTCGGGCGTGAGCACCTCCGCCGCCCGTTCCCGGATGGCGACGGCAATCTCGTCGGGAAACTGGCCGGGTGGAGTTGCGTCGGCGCCGCTCTGCGCACCGTAGTGGGTCTGCGGCGCAGTCCCGCCACTTGCCTGTTCGCGCTTGGCGTGCGCAACTCGCTCCTCGAACTCGTCGAGCAACGACAGATCACCCGAGACATGCACCGTGGACATCAACAACGCACCCGGATCTGCAACGGCGATCGCCTCCAGAAGAGTCTCCTGGGTGATCGTTTCTTGGGCAGGTCCACTCGGGATGAACGTGGTGGTCATGGATATCCTTCCGGTCAAACAGGTTCCGGTTGAACCGTCGCGGCCTACGCGGCCCGAAATGTTGATTGCTCCGAGCCAATCGCACTGGAGTGCAGGAGGAAAGATCAATGCCCGTTCAGCGGGCACCCGAGGTCGATCGGTTCATGCGGGAGCGGACACACCCATTCGGGTCAGCATCACCCGAGGGTCCGTCGGCGGCGTCAACGTGAGCAGTTGCCGTCCGCGGGTGGCCGCCATCTCTGTGCACACTTCGTCGTTCGAGAACACCCAGAAGTCGCCACGTGCGATCGCCTCGGTCATGTGTTCCGCAGCGATAACGGGATCGAGGCCCGATTCGACGTTGGCACGTTGCATCGCCGCAAAGACGGCGTTGGCCGTCTCGTTCTGTGTGGGGGCATCCCGTTCAGCAGCCAGGAAGATCTGACTGCGAATGGAATGCGGAAGGACGGCCGACACCTGGATCGGCGCGTTCACCAGGGACAACTCTTGATGCAGGCACTCCGTCAACGCCAGCACAGCATGCTTGCTGACGATGTAGGGAGCTTGGACCGCCACACTGTTGAGACCACCGACCGACGACAGGTTCGCAATGCACGCGGGTGTACCAGCCTCGATCATCCGCGGCACGAACGATCGAAGACAGTGGAAGACCCCGTCGACGTTGATGTCCATCACCTTGCGCCACCTGTCAACGCTCACCTCCCACAACAGACCTGCGTTCTCGACACCCGCGTTGTTCACCAGGAGTTCGACGCTGCTGTATCGGTCGAAAACATACCGGGCCATCTCATCCACCGCATCGGCGTCGGTCACGTCGATCCGATATGCCTCGGCCGTTCCCCCTGCACGGACTACGGCGTCCGCAACCTCGATCGCCTTCTGCTCGTCGATATCGGCCACGACGACGGTCATACCGAGCCCGGCCAGGTGGCGTACGAAGCCTTCCCCGATCCCTGCTGCTCCCCCCGTCACCAATGCGGTTCCGGTGGAAAATCTCTGCTGTGCTGCGGACATGTCAGTCTCTTCCTCAGTGAGTGTCAAAGGACGGTCGTCGGTGACGTCGACGGAACGCGGTCGAGATAGTCAACGATCTGCGCGAACAGTTTCCGTGCAGGTGGAAGCGACGCCAGCATCGTGGCGAAGCCGTGCATCATTCCGTCGTAGCGGTGTAGTTCCACCTCTACGCCTGCAGCCTGCAGACGTCGGGCGTAGTCCTCGGTGCCGTCTCGGATGGGGTCGACCTCTGCGGTCGTGACCAATGCCGGTGGCAACCCGGTGAGATCCGTTGCTGCTGCCGGATTGACGAATTGTGATTCGCGACCCGCCCGGTCGGGTGCGTAGCGATCCCAGAAGCGGTGGCAATCGGTGGGCGAGAGCAGCACGGTCTCGTGTTCGGGATTGGTGGCCTGCATGGTCGCGCAGCCGTACAAGCTGATCTGAGCAGCCGGCTGCGGCAGGCCACGATCCCGAAACCAGAGCGGCAGTGCGAAGGCCAGGGTTCCTCCTGCACTTTCACCCGCCAGCACTGCGCGGTTCACGTCTACCGAGCCGAGCACACCCGGACCGGAGGCGATCCACTCCCACACCGCGCTGCTGTCGTCCAACGCGGCCGGATACGGATACTCCGGTGCCAGGCGGTAGTCGACGGAGACGACGACAACACCCGCAGCATTGCTGAGGGCACGAAGGTATTCGTCGTTCTGATCGAGGCCGCCGACGGCGAACCCACCACTGTGCATCCACTGCACCACCGGCAGATCGGTGTCGTCGGACGGTCGATAGATCCGCACCGGCACCCCACCGTCAGCCGAAGGAACGAGGAAATCCTGACGGTGGTGGATCGGCGTGGTCGCAGGCATAGCACCTGCTGCCAGCACCGCGCGCAACTCCGGCACGGGTATGTCGTACATCGGCCTACCCGTGCGTCGGGCCAATGCCTCGACCACCTGCTGAGCCTCCGGAGAAAGCGGCATCTACGGTCGTCCGTTTCGTGGGGGACCGGCGCGAGTGATACGCCCCAGTCGGATGGATCGATGCTGAACCCCGGTCAGGCCACGGTTGCTTTCTGACCCGGGTGGTCGGCGAAGCGGACGGATTCCTGTGCGTCCAGCACGACTTCGACACTGCTGAACGCAAGACGTCCGTCCGCCGCACGGACGGTGCCACGCACGACACCGCTCGAAACGTTGTACGGCCGCCCCTCGACGATCTTGGTGACGAAGAGATACGATGTGAACGATGCCTCCCCGTTTCGGTTTTCGGTAAGGAACACGTTCGTTCCATTGTGACGCAACGGATACGGGCTGTTTCGGCGGTGGTCATCCTTCCACGCCATCACTGCGTCGGCACCACGCAGGTCGACTCGAATGAAGTCCTCGTAGTCCGCGGCCCCGGTGTCGCTGGCACATCGGAACGCGATGTCGTCTGCCATCAGTGCGCGCAACGAATCGGCATTCCATTCGTCGTAGTGGTACCACCACGCCCCGACGAGTGCCGCGACATCTCCCGCCGCGAGTGAAATCTGCATGGTGCGCTCTCTCTGCCGTGGTGAATGCCGCCCCGAAGGCAATCGGGGAATCACAGTGCGTAGTCGAAGAAACCCGGAGTCTGGTCGACTCGCAAGCGAGTCAGGTTGCGGTACGAGATCAACCATCGACCGTCGACTTTGCGATATTCCTCGTGGTAATGGCCGTACCCGTGCAGGTGCTCCTCGCCGGATTCGTGGGGCCACCAGAGCATATCCTCCATTGCCCACACGCCCGTCGCGGTGGTGTCCGAGGTCAAGGTGATCTCGGGAGCGTGTCCATGATGAACGCTGGTCACGGAGGCCGCTCCGTCGAGGACTCGCACGATCGCGTTCGTCAGCGCCTCCCGTCCGACGACGGACCCTGGACGCTGTGACGCATCGTCACCGGCTCTGGCGCCGAAGGTGTCGCTCACGACATCCTCGGTATGCACGCTGCCGTACATGTCCCATTGCTTGGTGTCCATGATGCGCAACCGGGCGGCGAACACCGTCTGGATCTCCTGGATCGCACATACACGCTCTGCTGCGTCGAGCGTGACGTTCTGCGTTGTCGTCTCGGTCATTCCGATCTCCTCTCGCACGGGCACGTGAAACGGGCCCCGCAGCTACAGTCCTGACGGCGCAATGTTCGGGTTCGCCCATGACGGAGGCTCGAGGGGCGGCAGTGTTTCGCGCCCGTCGAGACTCTTGACTTCCAGCTTCTCGTGCCAGGGAAAGTGCAGACTGAACGCCACATGCCCGGTTCGCTCCTCGGCCGGCAGTGTGCACATCGCCAGAACTGTCTCGACGAGGTACTCGACGGGCTCCGTGTCGTAGCCCTCGGGCAGCAACGCGGCCGCTCCGGGCGTCATGATGGCGGTGGAAGGCCCGACCACGTTGACGGCAATGTTGTCGTCGACCACCTCTGCCGCCAAGCCCTGGGTGAAGCGATGCAGCGCCGCCTTGACCGACGCGTAGATCACGTCACCTGAAGTCTTGTTGTAGTCGCGGTAGGGCCGGATCGGGCTCAAGCCCGTCGAGGAACCGATATTAACGATCCAGCCGGCTCCCCGCTTACGCATATGCGGAATCGCCGCCTGCGACAGCAGGAACGGAACACGAAGGTAGTGCGTCAGCGTGCGATCAAACGTCGCAGGGCTCATCTGCTCGATCGACGCGTAGTCCGCGAAACCGGCGTTGTTGACGAGAATGTCGATACTTCCGGTCTCGTCGACGACACGTTGGACGAGCGTGTCCAACGCCTCGGCATCCTCCAGATCCGCGGGAATCGGCACCGCCTTCCCACCTGCGGCCTCGATCAGGTCGACGGTCTCCTCGAGAGAACCGGGAATCGTCGTCGCTTTTCCTTCCCGAATCGACACCGAGGGCGCGGTGCCGCGCGCAGTCACCGCGACCGTGGCACCCTCCGACGCCAGCCGCTGCGCGATGGCACGGCCGATGCCTCGGCTGCTGCCGGTCACCAACGCAGTCCTGCCCGCCAACTTTCCGCTCATGCTTTCCTCGACTTTCCGAAAGGCTTCTGGGTCTCAGCCTGGTCCCATAGGGCTGCACTCGCACCGCCGAAACCCGGCCAGTGGAACAGATATCCGCCGCGGAGACAACTTCATCCGAATCGCAGGAACCGATAGAAGTATGGGCTCGATCTGGCGGGCCGGCACGGAACGCGTCCAATCATCGGCACGGAGGTACCCATCGGAACCACCGACGACGAAACCCAGACTTCCGCAAAGGAACTCCGTCGACTCCGACGGGAGCTGGAAACGAGCGGATCGCCTTCGCCTCCGATGGAGTGGACAGTTGCTTCTCCAACAACAAAGTCATGATCAAGGGTGCGAACTTACCCAAGATACTGACTGCTGCATCGCCCTCTTGGCGTCTCCTCGAAGCAAGGCGTGCGGTGCGACGCGGCACTGCCGGTGTGGTGGTCGTCGAGTTACCGTCGACAGGTCGACGACCACGTCCGCTTCACCGATGTCGACTCCGATGACAGTGCGCCCAGCAGCACGAAGTTGTTCGGACACCGCGAGTACCCGGAGCGGACCCGGTCACCGCATATACGCCCGCAATATTCCTTCAACAAGTTCGGCAGTTCCGAATCCGGGCGGATGCTGTTCCTCAGTGCATCCTCGGTAGATCCGGGCTTACAGGTAATTCGATATGAGACAGTCCCAGTTCGCAAGACTCCACCGCATTGTCAATGGTGCGGCGAAGTGCACGGCACCCCCGCCGACGGTCGCCGAGCAACAACTCATGCTTCATGATCGGACACCACGAGGTGTCCGACTCCCATTGAATCGAGGTGTGTGCTGGGCTGAACTTCTCGACGAGGAAACCGATTCCGCATTCCTCACACGTCAGTGGCTGCATCGTCACTCCGAGACTCCTTTCTGGTGCTCGCTCCCCGGGTTCGCGGTGGTCATCTCAGCTCTCCGCCGCCACTATCTCGAATCCCTTGTACCCGGCCGCGGCTACCTCTGCGCAGATGTTGCCGTAGTTCGCGAAGCCGCCGATGTAGGGCATGAAGACCCGTGGTTTGCCGGGGATGTTTGCGCCCAGATACCAGGAGTTGGCAGACGGGAACAGAGTGCCCGCTGCCTTCTCGTTGCATTCGGCGACCCACTCGTCGACCGCCCGTGCCGCGGGCTCGATCGATCGGGCGTTGTGGCCGTCGAGGTGATCGAGGCAATCGAAGATCCAGTCCACCTGCTGCTCGGCCATCAGCACCATGTTCGCCAGCACGCTCGGGCTTCCCGCGCCGACCATGAAGAACATGTTCGGGAAACCATGGGATGCAAGGCCCAGGTACGTGCGGGGGCCCGCCGCCCATTCCTCGCGCAGGGTGTGGCCGGCACGCCCCCGGATGTCGATCCGAGACAGGGCGCCGGTCATCGCATCGAAGCCGGTAGCGAAGATGAGCATATCGAGGGGGAAATGGTTCTCGGTGGTGGCAACACCCTCCGCGGTAATCTCCGCGATCGGTGTGCTGCGAAGGTTCACCAGCGTCACGTTGTCACGGTTGAAGGTCTCGAAATATCCGTCGTCCGTGACGATCCGCTTCGTCCCGATCGGATGGTCGGTGGGGATCAATTGGTTCGCGATCTCCGGGTCATCGACCATGTCGCGGATCTTTGCCTCGACGTATGCGCGCGCCGTGTCGTTCGCCTCGATGCTCGAGGTCTGATCCGGGAAGGCCTTCGCGAACAGGTAGCCGCCACGCTGCCACCACTCATCGTAGACCCTGCGGCGCTCCGCCTCGTCGACCTCCATCGCCCCTTTCGGGTATGGGGTGAACGGGGTGCCCCCGCCGCTCAATCGCGCGAGGCGGCGCCGCTCCGGGTACGACGCTTTCACTTCGGCGATCTGCTCATCGCTCAACGGCCGATTTCCGGCGGGAATCGAGTAGTTGGGGCTGCGCTGGAACACGACGACCCGGTCAGCCTCCTGCGCGATGACCGGGATCGATTGGATACCGGACGATCCCGTTCCGATGACACCGATGCGTTTGCCTGCGAACTCGACGGGATCGTGGGGCCATTCGCCTGTGTGATACGACTCGCCTGCGAACGAATCCCGGCCCGGGATGTCGGGGCGATTCGTCGCCGACAACACCCCAGTGGCCATGATGCAGAATCTCGCAGTCACCGATCGTCCGGTGTCAGTCGTGACCGTCCAGCGGTCCGTCTTCTCGTCGTACACAGTGGATACGACGCGGGTGAGGAACTCGAAGGCGCTGCGCAGATCGTGCCGATCCGCCACGTGCTCGAGGTATGCCAGGATTTCCTCTTGGGTCGCGAACCGCTCCGACCATGTCCATTCCTGTTGAAGGTCCTCGTCGAACGAGTACGAGTAGTCGATGCTTTCGACGTCACAGCGCGCGCCGGGGTAGCGGTTGTGGAACCACGTGCCACCCACTCCTGCCGCAGATTCGAACCCGTGCACGCTCATTCCGCGGGCACGAAGCTTGTACACGGCGTACAGCCCGGAGATGCCGGCACCGATCACGACCGCATCGACGTCACGTGTACGCGTGCCTACCGGGTTCATGTCCTTGTCCGGTCGAGCGGCGCGCCCGGAATCATTCGGCGGGTTCATGCTGTTGCATCCTTCATCTGCTTGGCCCACAACCATTCGTGCCCCCAGTAACTGTCCGCAGTGATCTCTTCTGCCGTGTAGTACGCCTCGTCGACAAGCATTCCCTCGGTGCCGTATTCGATGTCCCACCCGCCTGGGGCCCCGACGTAGAATGACACCATCTTGTCGTTGGTATGCCGGCCCAGTGTCGAGGACACAGGGAAGTCCCGCGCCTGGACCTGGTCGAGCGCCCTGCCCACCGCATCGAGCGAGTCGACTTCCACCATGACGTGAATCAACCCCGGGGCACGATCCTCAGGACTCGGCATGATCGCGAGGCTGTGATGACGCTGGTTGACGCCGAGGAATCTGATTCGCATGGGATCCGTCCCGGGGGGCGTCGGCAACCTGAACGCGCCGCGCGGGAGGAACTCGAGCACTTCGGTGTAGAAGCGGAACGACTCGTCGAACGCACTGGTCGGCATGACCACGTGCCCGAGTCCCTGCGCGCCGGTCACGAACTTCTGTCCGTAGCGGGTGACGACTGGGCTGTGGTCCAGAGCGGGGCCGAAGAAGAACTCGAGCGGTGTGCCGCCGGGATCCGTCATCGTCAGCCCGCCCTCCACACGCCGCCGCTCGCATGTCTCGAACGGCATCGGTGTGTAGTCGCACCCTGCGAGGTCGAGTCGATCGGCGAGTGCCCGCAATGCAGTACCGTCGCGGACCTCCCAACCGACCGCGGTCACGCGATCGGTGTCTCCGGGCTCGACGGTGATGCGAGCCAGGCGCTCGTCCATGCGAAAGTGCAGTGCGTCGTCCTCGGGTCCGGATCCGGGAGCGAACCCGAGCACCTCGAAGCCGAGTTCACGCCAACGCGCCATGTCGGTGGCCTGGACCCGAACGTATCCGAGGCTCTTGATCTCAGTCACAGTATTCCTTTCGAAGCAGCCGGCGAAATGTCAGATCATCACGTGCAGTGGACCGTTCGGGACATCGATCCCGAGCGAGGCCATGGCGGAGGCGTGATACGGCGTGCTGCTCACGTGGATCGCGTGGTGCAGGCCGGCGTGGGCGTCGCGCCAGAACCGCTGCAGTGGGTTGTCGACCCGGAGGGCGTTGCCGCCGGACCGGTCGAAGATGTCATCGGCTGCACGGACTGCCCGCCACGCGGCGCGCACCTGGTTGCGGCGACCTGTGGCGCGGGTTTCGAAATCGATCTCCTTGCCCGCGTCGACGAGGTCCCAGATTCGGTCGACATTGCCCAGCAGTTGCTGGCGGGCCGCATCGATCTCCGATGCCGCTTCGCCGAGCGCGTGCAGCACATACGGGTCGTCCTTGATGGCGGTGCCCGTCGCGCCGACCCTTGCGCGCTGGTACTCGATGCCGGCAGCGAGTACACCCTCACAGATGCCGATAGTCGCGGAGGTGATGCCGAGCGGGAACATCGTCGACCACGGCATGCGGTACAAGGTCTCGGTGACACCGTACTCTTTCGCTGCCGTCCCGTCGATCACGTCCTGGCCGTTCATCACCCTGTAGTCCGGGATGAAGGCATCCTTGACGACGATGTCCTTGCTACCGGTACCACGCAGCCCCACCACGTCCCACGAATCCTCGATGATCTCGTAGTCGGAACGCGGAAGGATCATGTGAAGCGACACGGGCGGCATCAGCGGAGCGCCGTCCGCGCCACCGACCATCGCGCCGAGAAAGATCCAGTCGCAGTGATCGGTGCCGGACGAGAACTGCCACCGTCCCGACATCCGGTATCCGCCGTCGACGGGAACGGCGACACCACCCGGCATATACGGCGATGCCTGCCAGGTGTCGGTGTCCGAGCCGAGCACTTCGTCCTGGACTTTGGGGTCGGCGAACGCCAGCTGCCACGGATGGACGCCGACAATTCCGCCGACCCACCCTGCAGACCCGTAGATGCTCGCCGTCTTCATTACGGTTTCCGCGAAGTCGCGGGGGTGCGCCTCGTACCCGTCGTATTTCTTACGCTGCAACAACCGGATGAGTCCGGTGTTCCGGAGGCTCTTGGCCATGTCGTCGGTCAGACGGCCGAGCGACTCCGATTCCTCGGATGCTGCTCGCAGATCGTCGGCGATCGCAACGATTCGGTCGAGTACTTCGTAACTCATGGGTTCTCCTGAGAAAGGTCGAAAGGGTCAGTGCTGCGCGAACGCGCTACGTCCGGCGGCGAGGTTCTCGTCCACTTCTGCCTGCCAGTTCTTCAGCGCCCGCTCGGTGTCGAGCTCGTACTCGAACCGGTTGACCATCTCCGGCCGGACGTCGCCGACATCCACGTAGAACTGCTCGTACCAGCGCCGAAGCTGGTAGACGGGGCCGTCTTCCTCGCAGAGCAGTGGATTGTCGATCCTGGACTTGTTCTTCCAGATCTCCACGTCCTGTTCGAACCCGATCGCAACGCCGTCGGCGACGGCCCGAGCGATCTGGCCGGCCTGTTCTCCGGGGACCCCCTCCGGCTTCTCCACCATCACGCCGTACTGGAGCCGGAAGGAGGTCGGGGTGATCGGGTAGTGGCAGTTGATCAGGTAGATATTCGGCGCGGCATCAGATCCGCTGTCGCCGCTCCACAGCTTGTCGATCATGTACGAAGGTCCGTAATAGGTTGCATCCGAGCGACTTTCATTGCTGTAGTTCGTTTCCGCACTCAGACTCACGCCGACTGCATCGGCTCGTGGCAGCGACCTCATCACCTGCGTGGCGGTGTGCCCCTCGAAGACGTTGCGAAAGTAGGTCGGCATTCCGTAATGCACATAGAAGAAGTGCGCCATGTCGACGACGTTGTCCACGATCTCACGACAGTTCGACCCGGTGACCTCGATCGAGCTCCACACCCAGTCGGTCCAGCCGGGATCACCATAGGTGGGAATCTCAGGAATCGCGAGCTCCGCCGGCGGCTTACTCCCCTCAGGATCGTGCCAGACGAAGAGCTGGCCGCTCACTTCCGCAACGTGCCACGCACGGGTCCGGGCAATTGGCGGTACTCGGCGTGCGTAGGGAATCTCGGCACATTTTCCGTCACCACGCCAACGCCAGTCATGGAACGGACAAGCGATGGCGTTGCCCTTGACCGTCCCCTGCGCCAGATTTCCGCCCATATGCCGGCAGTATGCGTCCAGAACGTTCAGTCGCCCGCCCTCCCCGGCGAACACGACGAGCGCGGTCCCGAAAGCATCGACCTGGTGTGGCTTTCCGTCAGCGAAGTCGCGTATCAGTCCCAGGCAGTGCCAACCGCGGGCGTAGCGTTGCGGCGGTGCGCCAGTGTCGATGACACGAACCTGATCCTCGGTGTCGGTAGAACTCACGATGCCTCCTGATCGACTGATCGCGACAACTCACCCGCCGCGTGAGGATCAGCTTGGCAAGCAGAAATGCCCCTGTGACCTCGGTCTCCCGCACAACGGGAGACCGGTTTCGATCGCAGTTCACTCGCCTGGCACGGTCATCCCACAATCGATGAGCAGCACGCACCACAGGTAACGGAAGCGCATCCCACCTGCGTGGGTGCCAGGAGGCTGAGTCGAGCACGTCACGCACTGATGGGTTTCGGTGTGCGTCGTGGACGGGATGTCGCTCGGTAGTGATGTCCAGAGACCGAACTTCGACATGATCACCAGCAGCCACATCGGTGTGCTGAACAGGCCGGGATGAGGCGTCTGCGGCCAGATGTCAGCGGATGGTCGTGGTCGTCGTGATCCGCTTACTCAACGTCACACCACTGGCCTCGAGCACCCCCAGCACGAACGACTCCAGATCGATACACGCCTCCGGAGACATCACACCCTTGCGGGAGATACGGCCCTCGAGTACCTCACGAACAGCAGCCGCCGCGGCGTGCGGTGTCGGGTCGGAACCGGTGTTGACGATCTGGATCTCGAACACGGCGCAAGCGGGCTCGCCACCGATTTCGCCGTCGGCGATGATCTGCATCGCGGTTCCCGGCTGGCCGTCCAACTCGACCAAGAGGCCCTGCTCGCCTTCGGGAGTGGCCATGTAGTGGGCGAGGTACTGCCGCGGCGACATCGGCAGACCCTCGGGCTTGTTCGGGCTGGTCAAACCGAGCTTCTCGAAGAGCTGCCACATCTCGTTCCCCCTGTTCGAACCAGGTGAAGCGCACGGTGGCGTTGCGCAGGCCCGGCACGTAGGTACCCAGCGTGACGCCCTCGGGGTGGCCCATGTAGGAGGTTCGTTGAGTCGGGGACTGGCGCGGTGGCACGTACTGGCGGTGGGTCGCGGAGCCGTTGGTGCCCAGGGGTTTCCCTCCGGGGTGTTCTTCTCCGTGTCCGTGGCCAGGGTGCTCCGCTTCCAGCTCCCGCCCGTCGAACCGTGCGTGCGGTTCTCCCGCACACGGCTCACCGACGCCCTTCACCGGCGGTGTTCGGTTTCTCCCGCCAGGGCTTATGTGCCCTGGGTGCGACGACGATTCCATTGAGGGAGATCAGACCGAGCTCGTCCGGTGATCGGTAGACCTGGACGAAACCCCAGCCGCGGCCGCGTTGATGCCGTTTCCCGACGAACAGGGCCAGTCGCATCAACGCGTAGCTTCTGGTCTTGTCGAAGGCGTGGGCGGAATTCCCGTATCGGAAGTAGCCCTCCCAGCCGCGCAGGAAGAGATTGATCTCCTGCACGACTTGCTCGACCGGAGCAGCCAGCCGCGCCCGCATCGTCATGAACCGGATACGGTCTCGGGCATGCTGCATTGCCTTGCGTGAGGGCCATTGGGGTTCCCGACTTATCCTGGATATACCGATCCGGATGACGTGACCAGCGAGTCGTAACGACGAAATGCCCTGCCGTAGTGAAAGAATTGAACTTCTCACAGAAACAACTCGGCCACAACGACGGGCATCTCGCAGATGCAACTCTCTCACACCCGACCCGTCACCGCCGCGAGGTTCGACGATCCGAACCTCGTGTCGACCGCCGGACTGGTCCCGATCATGGCCCTGGCCCGCGACAACGGCCTGCTCAGCCTCGCGGACGAGCATCTGAGCATCCCGACCGACAATGGCGCCCACGCCGGCCACAAGATCGGATCACTGGTCGCGGGGATGGTCGCCGGCGCCGACAGCATCACCGACATGGCGCTGCTGCGGCACGGAGCGATGAGCACACTCTTCGACCGCCCATACGCACCGTCGACCTTGGGATCGTTCCTGCGCACATTCTCCTTCGGGCATGTCCGCCAACTCGATGCCGTCGCCTCCCGATTCCTGCGCGGCCTGGCCACCCGCACCCCACTGGTGGCCGGCATCGACACCGGGCGGGTCCTGGTCGACATCGACGATTCGATCATCGAAGTGCACGGCCACGGCAAACAAGGCTCCGGATACGGCTACTCAGGGGTTCGCGGACTCAACGCGCTGATCACCACGGTCACCACCGCCACCGCGGCCCCGGTGATCGTCGGGCAACGCCTACGCAAAGGCGCATGCGGATCTGCGCGTGGAGCCGGCCGGATGATCGCCGACACCCTGACCACCGTCGAACACCTGCGCCGGGCAGCGATCACCCACGCCGCGGACACTACCTCGGTAGCGGTAGCGGGGCCGAAACCGCTGGTGCGAGCCGACTCCGCGTTCTACGGGCATCCTACCGTCGCGGCCGCACTCCGCGGCGGGGCCGACGTGTCGGTGACTGTGCGTCTGACCTCGAACATCAAGACCGCGATCGCCTCGATCGGCGACGAAGCGTGGACGCCGATCGAGTACACGAATGCGGTCTACGACCAGGACACCGAACGATGGATCTCGAACGCCGAGGTCGCCGAGATCCCGTTCACCGCGTTCGCCTCGAAGAAGAAAGCCCACCGGACTCCAGGACGGTTGGTCGTGCGCCGCATCCCTGACCTGCGGCCGACCAAGGACCAGGGCCAGGGTGAGTTGTTCGATGTGTGGCGGTTCCATGCCTTCAGCCGCCACTGTCGACGCCGCCGACCTCGATGCCGTCGCTGCCGACAGGCTCCACCGGCACCACGCGATCATCGAGCAGGTCCACGCGGATCTGAAGAACTCCGCGCTCGCTCACCTGCCGTCGGCTCGGTTCACCGCGAACGCTGCGTGGCTGGTCTGCGCGGTGATGGCCTTCAATCTCACCCGCGCCGCCGCTACCCTCACCCGCGACCCGAAGCTGGTCAAGGCGACTACCGGCACCGTCCGGCGGACCATCGTGTCGGTTCCTGCCCGGATCGCGTCGTCGGCTCGCCGGTTGACACTGCACCTACCGCAGCGATGGCCGTGGGAAGAGGCGTGGAACACCCTGTTCGACACCGTGTTCAGACGGAACAAGCCGATCATCGGCTAACAGCGGCTCACCTGACCGCTCACTACACGAAAGATGCAGTGGAACAACCCGACACGAGTGGTCGGACGATCATCCATGTCCACATCTGGCTCCAAGCCGCGCAATGGAAGTCACGACGACAGCATCAGCCAATCGGTGCATTGAGGCTAAAACAAGGCTAAAACACGACTCTGCCGATGCCCTGAGGTTGGGGTGCGCGTCAATCGAACTCGACTGCGCGCTGAGGATGCGTCACGCGGTCGGCCAGCGGAACGGCTGAGCATCGAGGTTGACGTGGCCGTCTGAGACGGATAGTACGTTGATGTGGCCTCGCTGGCGGAAAACGAAGACGCCGCTGGTGAAGTCGGTATCGATGCGGCGGCAGAACAGACCTGTCACCGCATCGGCAGGTGGATCGGTGAATCGGAGCACCGCGTCATCGCTCGTGAGCGGCTCGAGATATGCGTGGACCGCCGGCTCGTAGTCCCATTCCTCGTCATGAGCGTTGTGCGCGGACACCAGATGCAGGTCGGCGGATGGTACGGTGCGCAGTAGCGATTCGATCAGCGTCGATTCGAACATGATGTTCCACCAGGTTTCAGCGCGTTCCGCGACCATGATCTGGGTGGCTTGCACGTCGAGGCTGATCTTGGTGAGAATCGGGACCAGTTCTGCGGTCGGGCTACGCACATGATGCAGATCGCCGCCGGCATCATCGACCATTTTCTTGAACAGGGGTAAGTCCAGTAGTCGGTCACCGTCGTAGTCTTCGGGTCGTGGATCGAGAACGACCACCGTCAGGGTGGCGTCGAGCTTGCCAGCCAAGGCCGCCGCGCGTTCGAACAGTCGAAAACCGTGCTCGCCGTAAATCATACAAACCACAATCGATTCTGTCATTCGCGCGTTCCTGTCGTGTGTGGTGAGTGCGGACTCAGCCGAGGCATGGTTGGGCCGTGTTGATTCGACATATCAAGGCTCCTCCAGAGCTTTCGCCCAGGATAGTGTGCCGGACTCGCGGATGTAGCACCTCCGCCAGGCGCTCGACTACACCGCGGAGGGCGTCGGAAATACCTCGGGTTCCGATGTGGTCATAGATGCACTCGGACCAGAGATATCACCGCAGGCCTAGTCTGATCCGAAAATGAGGTGACCTGCCCACGGGTATGGGACACGTGCGTGCTCCGGCGGAGCGAAGCCGGACAGCGTTGCCTGTCGGTTGTACGCGTCAGGCGGCCGGGGTGAGAGTGACGGTGTAACCGAGAGCTTCGAGTTGACGAATGTGGCCGCGTTTGCGGGTATCGGGATTGACGTGCCGGGTGAAGTGCTCAGCACCGAGATCGTGGAAGGTGCCCTGCTCGTCCGAGAGCAAATGCCAGACGATGACCAGGACGGAACGACCGACAGCGACGATGGCCCGTTTCTTCCCTCGCCGTTTGGCGATGCGCCGGTACCGGGCTCCGAGAAAAGTGTCGGTTCTGCCGATGCCGACCGCGGCCTCGCCGAGGGTCCGTGCCAGATAGCGGTTGCCGTGCCCGGTCGAACCGGTCCCCGTGGCCTTCCCGGCCGAGGAACTCACGCGTGGGAGAACTTCGCCCAGGAACACAGGTGCCCGGCGGTGGGAAACCGGGACATGTCCACTCCGATCTCGGCGATGATCGCGGCAGCTGCGGTCGGGGGAATCTACAGCGAACACTGGACCGCTACAATCAGTTCGCGGCGAAGGGGCAGGACCCGGATCTGCACAAGAAGGCCAAGTATCTCGCGCCTCAGGATTCCGGCCCCTGGGCGGCCTTCGATCTGTCGTTGGGCAAGGCCTCCTATGCCGGTTTCACGCTTGGTGGATTGGCCACCTCGGTCGACGGCGTAGTCCTCCGGCCCGACGGGTCGGCCATCGCAGGGCTCTACGCTGCCGGTGCGTGCGCCGCCAACCTGACGCAGGACGGTAAGGGCTATGCGAGCGGGACTCAACTCGGCGAAGGGTCGCACTTCGGTCGTCGTGCCGGCCGACATGCGGCAGAAAAGGTAGAGACCGGGTAGCGCCGGTTTCCGGACAGATCTCACCGCCTTCTCTGCGCCTCACCGAAGGAAGGCGGCTACGGTGCGACGCAGCACTACCCCTGCGGCTCGGTCTCCCGCACAACGGGAGGTCGATTTCGATCGCAGTCCACTCGCCTGGCACGGTCATCACACAATTGATGAGCAGCACACACCACAGGTAACATGAGGCGCATCACACCTGCTCGGGTGTCAGGAGGATAAGTTGAGTACGTCACGCACCGATGGGGTGCCCGTTTCTATTGTAGACCGAGTGTCGCTGGTCCTGGAGGCTCTGAGCACGGGTCCGATGACCTTGGCCAAGGTCACGACACGAACCGGGCTGCCGAGGTCGTCGGCGCACCGCCTGCTCGAACAGCTTGCCAACGCCGGATGGCTGGCCCGATCCCCGGAACAGACGTACGAGCTGGGGGTGAAAGCTTATGAAATGGGGCAGGCCGCGCTCAACCAGAATCGGCTTCTGCATCAAGCGCACCCAGCGATGCAGCGGTTCGCCCAGCAGACCGGATACACCATACAACTCGGGATTCTCGACCGCGGCGATACCGTCTATCTCGCGAAGGTAAACGGGCGTAGATCAGGCTCGACACCGACTGCCGTCGGCCAGCGAGTACGGGGGCACTTGACGGCGGTCGGCAAGGTGATCATGGCCTACGCACCACTTGGCTTGTCCCCGTCTCCGCGCGGCATCGCCGCTGAGAACGAGGCTCCACCGCTCCCCCCACTCGGCGCCCCGAAACTCGAGAAGGAGTTGGCACAGATTCGCGACCGCGGCGCTGCCTTCGACCGCGGTGAAGCATTTCCCGGAATCGCCTGCGTGGGGGTTTCGATCGGTCCGCCCGACCATATGTACGGCAACCGGGCAGGGCTTGCGGTCTGCGCGCCGATCGGTGCGCTGGACCTCCAGAAGATGGTTTCTCCGCTGCGTGTGGTGGCAGGTGAGATCTGGCAGAAGTGCGTGGCGACGGACCTCGCGCGCCGCTGACCGAAACTCAGAACCGGCTGATCCGATGACGACGGGAGGGAGTGCGCCCCGCCACCACCGTCGTCTCAGCGTGGAGTAGTTCGATTCATCGACGCACCAGAGTGTGGATTTCGAGATCCCTGTCGTGCGTGAAACCGAATCCCCGAATGTAGGATTCGACCGCTCGACCGAGGTTGGTCACGCGCAGGGCGCTGAGCGACATCGTTGTCTGCGGATGCGTCCCCGTGCCATCATCGCGTCTGGGACCCGCCGTTGAAGTCCATCGTCTGTCCCGTGATGCCGCCGGCCTCGTTCGACGCCAGGTAGGCGCAGAATGCGCCGACCTCGATCGGGTCGCCCAGGCGGCCGATCGGGATGGTCTGCAGAATCTGCTCGATCATCTCGGGGTCATTTTGTCTTCGAGGTTCTTCTGGTGGCCGAGTGCCACGATGTTTGCGGTGATGCCATACTGGCCGGTCTCGGCTGCCAGGTGCCGGATGAAGCCTTCAATGCCGCTCTTGCCCGTCGCGTACATCGTCTGGTTGATGTTCTGGCCCGTCCGTGCGGGTCCCGAGGAGATCTGGACAACCCTCCCCCAGCCCGCATCGCACATGCCGTCGAGAACAACCTTGATGCAGTTCATCGCGCCGAAGATGTTGAGGTCGATGGGTGCCCGCCACTCCTCGGGAGACAGTTCCCGGAAGGGTTTGATGACACGGCCTTCTGCGACCCCGGCATTGTTGACCACGATGTCGACGTGCCCGCCGAGTTCCTTTTCGGCGGCCCGCACGTGTTCGAGTGTGGAGTCGAAGTCGGTGACGTCGAAGGCTGAGGCGACGGCCGCGTTCCCCTCCTCGACGATCGCGGCCGCGACCTTTTCGGCGCGTTCCGCGAACAGGTCGTTGATGATGACCGCCGCGCCCTGCCGCGCAAGAACTTTCGCGATGCCCTCGCCAACACTTTGACCGCCTCCGCTGACAAGTGCGATATGTCCCGTCAAGCTGAACACAGGTACTCCTTCCCGCCGACAGTGCGGCAACTTGTGGTATGCGACAGTGCACAGCAACCGACCAAATTTTGTCAACCTATATTGGATCCTAAATAGTCCACATATCTGCTAGTGTCGGAGCATGGCCTTGACATCTCCCGTCGCCGGAAGCGAACGCTCCACGGAACCACCGATCCTCACCACTTTCAAGGACGGCATCGCGCGAATCACCCTGAACAACCCTCGCCGTAAGAATGCGATCACCCTGGCGATGGCCGCTGACATCGCCGCCTTCTGCGACCGAGTCGAAGCAGACCCGGCGATCGGTGCCGTCGTGGTCGATGCCAACGGCAGCTACTTCTGCAGCGGCGCCGACACCCGCGACCTTGCATCCTCGTCCGTAGATCCGGCATCTCCCGAGGCGGTGCAGCGCACATCGGCCGTCTACGGTGCATTCGTGCGCATCGGCTCACTCCCCGTACCGACCATCGCCGTCGTGACCGGCGGGGCCGTCGGGGCGGGGCTCAACCTCGCAATGGCTGCCGACATCATGGTGGTCACCCCGGACGCAGTCCTCGACAGCGGCTTCTCGGCCCGTGGCATCCACCCCGGCGGTGGCCATATCGCTCTACTCGGCCGTGCGTTGGGCTGGTCCGGGGCGATTGCGTTCGCTGCCTGCGGACAGTCGCTGACCGGAACCGAGGCAGTCGCGCGAGGCCTCGTGTATACAGCAGTCGCGGCGGAGGACATCCCACACACCGTCGATGAGTTGGTCCGCACCGCTGCTGCCGACCCGGAACTGACCCGCCGCATCATGACCAGCGCACGTCTCGAACTCGGCCCGCCCGCCGTCGGCTGGTCGTCGGCGATCGAGATCGAGCGCGGCGTACAGATGTGGTCGATGTCTCGGAAAGGCCAGGGCTCGTGGTCGTCCCGAGGGCCGGGCCGCTCATGACAGCGACCACGACCGACGATCTCGTCCACGTCGAATCGCAACTCGACGACCTGCGCACCGAAGTACGCGGCTTCCTCGACGACGAGATCACCGCGGGCGGCTTCGTACCGGATACCGACAGCTGGATGACGGGCTTCGACGCAGAATTCAGCCGCCGCGTCGCCGAACGAGGCTGGCTCGGCATGACAGTGCCCACAGAATACGGCGGCCACGGCCGGAGCCCTCTGGAACGTTTCGTCGTCAACGAAGAGATGCTTGCGCACGGAGCGCCGGTCGCGGCGCACTGGATCGCCGACAGGCAGATGGCGCCCAGCATACTCGCGAACGGCTCGGACGAGCAGAAACAGAGGTATCTAGCCGGAATAGCCTCCGGAACAACATTCTTCGCGATCGGGATGAGCGAGCCCGATGCCGGCTCGGATCTCGCAGCGGTGCGTACCCGCGCTGTCGACAACGGTGACTCGTGGACGATCAACGGCACCAAGGTCTGGACCACCGGCGCGCACCTCGCTCACGCGATGGTCGTCCTGGCCCGCACCGACGGGCAGCACGGCGACCGGCAGAGCGGTCTGTCCCAGTTCGTCGTCGACCTACCCCACCCCGCCATCGAGATCCGCCCACTGCGCAGCATCGACGGCCAAGCACACTTCAACGAAGTGATCTTCCACGACTCGGAGATACCTGCAACGGCGTTGCTCGGTACCCGCGGCAACGGTTGGGCGCAAGTGATGGGCGAACTGGCCTTCGAACGCTCCGGTCCCGAGCGCTACCTCAGCACGATGCCGCTGCTGCGCGCGTGGGCAACGCACCTCACCGACGTCGGCGCCACACCGGAACAGCGGCGCACCCTGGGGACACTCACAGCCCGCGCATGGGCCCTGCGAAAGATGTCGCTGCGTGTCGCGGCCGAACTCACCGCCGGCCGCAAACCCGACGTGCTCGCCGCGATGGTCAAGGACCTCGGCTCGACCTTCGAGGGTGACCTGGTCGAGGCCGTGCGCTCGTCGAGTGGCGTCGTGGCACGTCGCGACGCGTCGGACTCCCTCGCCCGCATGCTGGCGCAAAGCGTCCTGCACACACCGGTTTTCACCCTTCGGGGCGGTACCAACGAGATTCTGCGCGGGATCGTCGCCCGCGGAATGGGGCTTCGATGAGCGAGCTGACCGCCGAACTGTCCTCGGCCACCATATCGATGATCGACCGCGCAGGCGTCGACCCGGAAACGCCTACCGAGGGCATGGCCGACGCCCTCTGGGCTCTGCTCGACGATGCCGGTTTCACCACGATCGGGGTGCCGGACTCCGATGGCGGAGGCGGAGCGAGTCTCGCCGATGCTCTCGCAGTCGTCACCGCCGCAGCGCGACGCGGCGCCCTCACGCCCCTCATCGAACACGGCATCCTTGCTGCGTGGCTCGCCGCCACCGCCGGGCACCCCCTCGAGTCGACCACCGCGTCCGCCGCCGTCGGTGATGCGTCCTCGATCCGCCACCTCGGTGACACGATCCTGTTCGACGGCACGGTCACAGATGTCCCGTATGTGACCGACGCGGACACCCTTGTCGTTCTCCTTCCAACGGAACCCGGCACCGACGGTTCGACCGTCGCCGTAGTGCCGATCTCCGCGCCCGGTGTCACCGTGATTGCGGGCACCGACCTGACGGGAATCGCGATCGGCGACATCACGTTCGACGAGGTGCCCGTAGTTTTCCATGGCAGGTCACCTGTCACACCCGACGAGTTCCGCTGCCGCGGTGCCCTCGCGTACGCCGCGGCCACGGCCGCCGCAGCTGCCTCCGTGCAAGATCTCACTTTGCGTTACGCGTCCGAGCGCATCCAGTTCGGACGTTCCCTCGCCAAGTTCCAAGCGGTTCAGCAACAGCTTGCGCAGCTTGCTGCCCGGACCACGATGATGGACGTCGCAGTGGAGGCGGCAGTCGCCGCCCATGATGCAGCCGCGCACGAGGCAACCGAGCACGCGCGGGTCGCTACGGCAGCCGCGAAGGTGGTGACAGCGATGTCTGCGCACCCTGTCGCCGCTGCCGGTCACCAGGTCCACGGTGCCATCGGGACCACATCCGAGCACTCGCTCGGCCGGTTCACCACGTCGCTGTGGAGCTGGCGTGACCGTCACGGTTCGGAACAGTTCTGGGCAGAAGACCTCGCCGGCAGGATTCTCGATGAGGGTGCCGACGTCTGGGACGTCATCGTGGGAGGACGGACCCCGCGCCGCAACACACCGACCACGAACGGGAGCAAGACGTGAACGTATCCACCTCGACAGGCGACACGACGGTCGCCGGGGCGTACACGATCGACGGTCGTGCCGCGTGGCGCGCGGCCGAGCGGAGCACCGGAACCGGCGCGCTCGCCGGACTGCGCGTGCTCGACCTCAGCAGAGTCTTGGCGGGGCCGTACACCGCCCAGACTCTCGCCGACCACGGCGCCGAAGTGATCAAGGTCGAAGCGCCGTCGGGCGACGAAACACGTGGTTGGGGTCCTCCCTTCGACGACGGCGGTGAGAGCAGCGCCTACTACGCAGGTCTCAACCACAGCAAGGACAACATCTGCCTCGATCTGCGAACCGATACCGGTCGGGAGGTACTTGCACATCTCCTGAGTGGCGCGGACGTGGTGATCGAGAACTTCAAGGCGGGCACGATGGCACGCTGGGGTTTCGACTACGACACGGTGCTCGCCGAGAGGAACCCCTGGATGGTGTACTGCCGGGTCACCGGGTTCGGCGTCGACGGACCGATGGGCGGTCTGCCGGGGTACGACGCGGTGCTGCAGTCCTTCGGTGGATTGATGAGTGTCAATGGCTATCCCGACGGCAATCCGTTGCGCGTCGGGGTCCCGATCGTCGATATCGTCGCATCACACATGGCGGTCAGCGGCATCCTCCTCGCGCTGAGGGAACGTGACCGCAGCGGACGCGGGCAGCTCGTCGACATCACGCTCCTCGACTCGGTGATCTCGCTCCTGCACCCACACGCGTCCAACTGGACCTCCAGTGGCACGGTGCCGCAGCGTACCGGCGACTACCACCCGAGCGTCGTGCCCTATCAGGTCTTCGCTGCTCGTGATGGTGATTTCTTCGTCAGCGCGGCCAACGACCGTCAGTTCCGCTCGCTAGTCACCGTCCTGGGGGTGCCGGAACTCGCCGACGATCCACGGTTCGCGACCAACGGTGTGCGCTCGCAGAACCGGGGCGAGCTTTCCCGCCTGCTCGGCGAACGGATCGCGAAGCGAGACCGCGACGACCTCGCAGCCGACCTCGACCGGGCAGGTGTCGCAGCCAGCCCGGTCAACACGATCGACCAGGCGCTCACCGCTCCCCAGACCGTTCACCGCGGTCTCTTCCTGGACACCGTCGACTATCGTGGCCTGGGTGTGCCGATCAAGCTCGGCCGGACTGCAACACGTACACCTCGTAGGGCGGTGCCGCGCGGAGCCGATACCACCGTGGTGCTCGGCGCGATGGGCTATAGCGAGGAGCAGATCGCCGCGCTGAAGTCCGTTGGTGCGCTCGGCAACGCATGACCGAGCGTCGCCACGGACGGTCTGGCGAGCATTGGAGAAGGGACGAGGATGAACCGACGAGCTACGCCGGCAGACCGGCAGGTCACGAAGTCGCGCGGCTCCTCCGTCCGTGACGCCGACTGGGTGGGCACGGAGATCGAGCGCATGATCATCACCGGTGATCTGCTTCCCGGTCAGCCGGTCCGGCAGGAACTGATGGCCGAACGGCTCGGTGTCAGTCGTCTCCCGATCCGGGAAGCATTGGGCCGGCTGGCCTCGCAGGGACTCGTCGAGCACCGACGAAACGTCGGTTACGCGATCGTCAGACTCGAGCAATCGGAGTTCGACCAGATCTATCTGATGCGGAACGTCCTCGAACGTGAGATCCTCGCCTCCCTGCCCGCCTTCGACGACGAGGCTCTGGGCGAGATCCGCGCACTGAGCGACCGCGTCGCCGAAGCAGCGGAATGCCCCGATCTTCTGGAGATGCGTCTGGCGAACCAGGACTTCCATTTCGCAATGTTCGACCGCTCGCCCCTGAGACTGGTAGTGACGGAGATCCGTCGTCTGTGGCGGCTAGCCATGCCATACCACGCCGCATACCTCTTCGATGCCGAAGTGCGACGACGGGTCGTGGCCGAACATGAGGCCATGATCGACGCGCTTGCCCATCACGACAACGAGCGCCTGATCGCGCTGATGGACGAGCATCGGCGAGGAGGCGAGGCGGGCGCCAGCATGCTGCTGCGCAACACGAACAGCGTTGCGACCGAATGAGCCAGTCGGGATCCGCCGGTCCATCGGCGTCGCGTCGCTGAGCCGTGTTTCATAAGTGGGCACTCCGCAACCACCCATCAATCGCGACGAGGCCAACGGTAGTGGTGTAACGAACGGCAAGTTTGTCGTATCTAGTTGCGACAGCACGACGTTGCTTGAGCAAGTTGATACCGCACTCGACGGCGTGACGCCGCTTGTGGTGCTCGACATCGAACGCCGGCGGCCGACCACCCTCTCGCCGCGGCACACGGGTCCGGTCGGGAACGACGGTGAACGGCGGACTGTCACCCTCTTGACCGGCGGTGACGACAATTGAGGCGAGTGTCTGCAATCCCGTCAGAACCTGTGCCCACACTCCGGCACCCTGCCACCGCCGGAACAGTCCGTAGATCGTTTGCCACGGCTCGCACCGTGTCGGGATGTCCCGTCAGGGGTGTTCCCCGTGCGGGTCCGCCACAGCATTCCGTCGATGAGCTGGCGTTTCGCCAACTTCGGCGGACGACCCTTTCCTTCCCGCAGAGCAACAACTGCGCCAATCGCGCCGAGGGTGCGTCGGTGAGGTCCGCTGGCCCCGCCACAGTTACGCTGGGCACGAGGTCTCCGGTATTCAACGTCTTGCTTGATCGCTCAACCCAGGTACCAGAGACTTTGCTTATTCAGTGGCTGCGATACTCTCCCCGTCCGCAACAGGGCTCACGATTACTATCCTAACACGACATAGAGCTGTTTCCGGCGGTGGGCCACCCACCTAATTCGACCACGGTGGTCTGGCCACCGTCCGCAACGTGGTGGTGGATCCCGGCCGCGTCCACTTATCGACAAGCCAGGTGTCACGACACCGCTCGGACATCGACAGCAGATCCGTATTCCGTCGCGTCTTGCTCGCCGGACGGGTGGTCCGCTCCCTGTTATCGGGGCTGAACCGCCGATTGACACTGCCAGCGACCGTGAGATGTCGATACCCACAACCCGAGCAGCCCGATAGTCAACTCGATGACCGTCAGTAGCAACGACGCCTGCATGGCCGCGCTCATGCCGGCTGGACTCGCGCCACCTTCCTCGATACCGTTCCGATGGTGATGGCCAAATCCATCCGACCCCGGTAGATGAACCGCGACCATTGCCACGGACATGAGAGACGTCATTGCCCACGCACCCGCCGATACCTGCCGAATCAGGTGTAGGGCACAACCGATGCACGCCAACGCCATCGTCGCCCACACCACAGACTGGATGAAAGACATGCTGCTGAGCATCACCACATGTGCCGCAGCATTGCCAAGTGCGACGATGAACGCAGCCACCCCCGCAATCCGCCCGAAAGACCAAGGTGGATCTGGCTTCCGGACGGACCGCAAGTATGGCTTGTCGAATTCGCTCGACACTTCTACCAACCGACGTTTCAAGGCTTGTGGCAGCTCGACCCGTTGTCGTCGCCCCCACAGTGATCTTGGGACGCTACCGGCCGCGGCACGTTCAGCGTCGGATTCTTGTCGAAGAAGTTATAGGGGCGAAGGCTGAACTTGGCGTAGTCCACGGGCATGACGGGCCAATCCTCGACACGGGGAAAATGCGTCAGCCCGAAGGTGTGCCACAGCACGACGTCCTTTCCGACAAGGGCGGCGTCGCCTGCGATGAAGTCCGGAATGCCCTGACCGCCCGGGCTGTTCGTCACGAAATCGCCTGCCGCGTAGCGCTCGGCCGGGTCGTACTCGGTCACGAAGAGGTGCTTCGTGGCGAAGGCGGCTCGGTCGCTGACCGACGCCGAGGGGTCTGCCATCAGGGTTGGGCCGTCCGTCGGATGCAGGACATAGGACGTCGGATGGCCCAACCTGTTCGTTGCTTCCGTCGACGCAATCTGCCACACCCGGCCCTTGCTGCCGTCGGCAAGCCGGCCGGAAACCTGCTCCGAAACGATGGGTGTGACGGACTTGGTGAACGCGTTGCCGTGCGGATTGGTGGGAGACACCGGAAGCCTGACCGCATCCACCTCGTTGACCACATTCGCGGTTCCGTCCACAGTCATGTCGAGGCGCGCGCCGAACAGGTGCTGGTGGTACGGCGCGCCCAGACCGGGCGCGACCTCGGATGCGAACGGGTACTTCTCACCGTTCTCGTCGTCACCCGGGTACGCCGAGCTGAACAGAATGCCTGTCAGTTTCGCTTCGCATTCGATGGTCCCGTCAAGGTACAGGTACCAGAAGAAGCCGTAATCGTAGTTGCCGACGTTCGTGAAGAACGAGATCACCAGCCGGCGCCCTCGTCGGACCTCCTTGGAGCCGGTGTACACATCGGTGTGCTTCCACAGCGTGCCGAAGTCCTCTTCGTGCATGCAGATTGCATTCGGGATCACGCGAGGTGCACCGAGCTCGTCGGCGAAAACCCCATCGAAGTACTTGATCTCGCCGAGGCAGTCGCAGCCGAGTGAGAGCGAGTTCGTGTACCGGCCATAGATGATCTCGCCGGCATCGAAGTAGTTCTGCCAGAAACGATTAGGTCCGGGGTCGCCGTATGGAACAACCATTTCACTGATTGATCCGCGATACATGACGGGCCGGTCCACGCCCTTGTCGGCGAAGGTCACCTGGTGCAGCACCAGGCCTTCGCGTACGTCGAATCCGATACGCAGCTTCCAGTTCGCCCAGGTGACATGCTCGCCGTCCACCGAGAAGCTTGCACCTTCGGGCTGAGTGATCTCGATCGGTTTGAGGCCTTCCAGGGGCGGCCCCTGCACCTCGGGGTCGTCGAAGTTGCCACTCTCGGCCGGCACTGTAAATTCGCGCACGTCCAAGATCCTCAGTACGGTTCCGCTGTCAACGTCGACGTATGCCGACAACCCGTCCACGGGATGTGCCCAGGGATGGTCCTTTTCATGGTTCTGCTTGAACGGCAAGCACCTGACGACCCGCTTGCCTTCTTCGTCCGCGTATCCGAGATTTCCGGCCGGAAGCGGGACCACCGCCACATCGGCCGGCACCAGGCCCCTGGTGCTCAGGGACTTTCTCCACTCGGCGTTCTCAGCGAGAATCAGGATGACGTTGACCGACTCCGAGTCGAGGACCGGCAGCCGGCCCTTCGATCCGTCGACGACAGTCGACGTGACCACGCTGCTCGATGACAGCGAGACGACCAGGTCGAGGGAGATTTCCTTGCCGGTGTCCAGCAGCCAGACGCGGGCCCGCCTGTCAGGTAGGGGCCCGTCACCGGCCGCCCACGTCAGGTAGTCGGCCTTCACAGGTTCCTCGAGGCCCACGTACGCGAATCGAGTGGTTTCGGTGAAGTCGGGAGTCTTCTCGACAATGCCACGGATTGCATCGATCTCGGTGCTGCTGAGGGACGCGAGTGGATGCACACTGGCCACTGGCCGCTTCGATGTGGTGGTCGGCTCGCTGAGAGTCATTGGTCAGATCTCCTCTTCTGTTGGTGCTGTGTCTCGGTGCGCGCAAGGTGCAGACGCGTCGAACGGAACGGTTGCTCAGACGGTTATGTGGGTTGACATGAAATGAACGCGGCCCGGACGCTGGTCGCAGGGTCGGGTCAGGGAAATCCATTGCAGCACTGCGGGTATCACTGCCCAAGGCCCTGCGCGGGATCCGGAGTATCGTGGGATCGCGTCAGCGGGTCTGCGACCCGCCGTTGAGGTCGATCGTCTGCCCGGTGAGTCCACCGGCTTCGTCGGACGCCAGATAGGCGCACGCCGCCCCGACCTCTTCGGGCTCGCCCAACCTGCCGATCGGGATGGCCGCCAGAATCTGTTCGATGACCTCTGGTGACATCACCTCTGCGAGGTTCTTTTGCTCGCCCAGGGCGAGAATGTTCGCGGTGACGCCGTATTGACCCGTCTCCGCTGCGAGATGGCGAACGAACCCTTCGATGCCGCTCTTTCCGGTCGCGTACATGGAGACGTTGATGTTCTCACCCGCGCGCGCCGAGCCGGAGGAGATCTGTACGACTCTCCCCCATCCGCCATCGCACATTCCGTCGATGACGGCTTTGGTGCAGTTGAGGGATCCGTAGTGTTCAGGTCGATGGGCAGTCGCCACAGGTCCGGGGTCAGTTCGCGGAACGGGAGGTTCCATCGGCCCTCGGCGATGCCGGCGTTGTTCACCAGGATGTCGACATGCCCGCCGAGTTCTGCCTCGGCGGCGCGGACGTGATCGATTGTCGCCTCGTAGTCGGTTACATCCCACGCAGATGCGATCGCACGATGGCCTTCCGCCGCTATCTTCGCTGCGACTGTCTCTGCCCTGTCCGGATGCAGGTCGTTCACGATCACCGATGCGCCCCGGCGAGCCAGCACTGCAGCAATTCCGGCACCCACACTTTGTCCAGCTCCTGTGACCAGTGCTGTATGTCCATGTAGATCGAACACGGGTAGTTCCCTCCGATAAGGAGATCAGTGACCACTGGAGGACCCCCCAGCGGTGCGACACGAATGGGGCCACACGCAGAGTCCCAGTCGGAGTCACCGATATCGAGAGGTGACGGCGTCGTGATTGACACCATACGGCAGAAACTGCCAGTTCTGGTAAGGATTTTGTGACAACCATGTTACGTGGGTGCTTGCTGCGCCGGTCCGACGCCAGTGACCACCTGGGTGCGCCCCGGCGGGCAGTACGTCGAACCATGCGCTCTTTCAGGAAGTTCGGTGAATCCCCGCTTTCGGCCGGTTCCGAATGCGGGTGTCCGTCGCCCTGCTTCCGATGGTGTTCCACTCAGCGGACACATGTGGAACACAGCTGTCACAAACCGCTGTTAGCGTGGCGCCAGCGCATCGCGAGCGACTCCTCAACCTTCACCGCCTCGAGTAGGGATGACCTGCATGACAAACACCAAGTTTCACCTCGGGTACTTCACCAAGTTCGGCAAGCCCGCGTGGGCGCTCGACCCCAGGAAATCGATCGGGTCCAACTGGTTCGATGGCTCGTACCACATCGACCTGGCCAAGAAGTTGGAGGCCGCCAAACTTGACTTCATCCTCTTCGAGGACTCCACCGTTGTAGCTGACAAGTTCGGCGAGTCGATGGAAATGGACCTGAAGCATGCGGTTCTCGCGCCGAAGCACGACCCTCTGCCGTTGCTGCCCCTGATGGCCCATGAGACGTCGAACATCGGGCTAATCTCGACTGCCTCTACGACGTTCTACGAGCCGTTTGTTCTGGCTCGTCTGTTCTCCACCCTGGACTCGCTCAGCGGCGGCCGGGTAGGCTGGAACATCGTCACCTCGAGTGAGATCAATGCCGCCAAGAACATCGGTCTCGATGCACTGCCGCCTCATGGGGAACGCTATGCGATCGCGGATGAGTTCGTCGAAGTCGCCGTCAAGTTGTGGGAATCGTGGGAGGAGGGCGCCCTCGTCGCCGACGAGGAAACCGGTGTCTACGTCGACCACACCAAGGTGCACACCGTTGACCACGTCGGTAAGTACTTCAAGTCTCGGGGCCCACTCAACACGCTGAGGTCACCTCAGGCGACACCGTTCCTCAGCCAGGCGGGCGCCTCGGATCGAGGCCGTGATTTCGCTGCCAAGAACGCGGAGATGGTGCTGGGTCTCACCGCGGGTGGCATCGACGGAATGAAGGAACTGCGCAAGGACATTCGAGGACGCGCGGAGTCGTTCGGCCGGAACCCCGACGACATCAAGATCATCTACCTCGCCAATGGACTCGAGTTCAGCGGATCGAAGCCCCAACTCGACGAAGCGACCGAGGCGCGCATGGCCGAAGCGGCCTTCGAGTACGCCATCACGATGGGCGCATCGACGATGGACGTCGACTTCTCGAAGTACGACCTGGACGGTCCGATGGATCAGAACATGACCGCCGGCGGTCATACCTCGGCGCTGGATTTCGTAAAGGAAGCCGGCAGGCAGGGGGCGACGCTTCGACAGGTCTTCTCGAGCGGCATGAAGGCCGAAGGCGGCTTGGATCTCACCGGAACCGCTGAAGAGATCGCCGAGAAGATGGCGGATGCCATGAACGAAGTCGGCGGCGACGGCTTCCTTCTCGAGGGAGGCGACCTGGCCGGCGACATCGACATCATCACGGACGAGCTCGTTCCCGCGCTGCAGCGCCTGGGCGTCGTTCGAACCGAGTACAACTGCCGCACGCTCCGGGACAACATGCGCGAGTTCTGATCGGACACCGCTTGTGCCCGACCTTCTCGGGCACAGGCGTGGTGTCCGGAACCCTCGAACACAGCAGCTCGTCGATTGCATCGGCCCCGATCGGCGGTTGGTGCGTGCGGATACACTTTGTCCGAAGCTGCCGCAGACTACGGCAGTGCTCAGTGTGCGGTAGGAGAGTGGACCGGTAACAATGACAAAGAGTGTGTTCGTGCCGAAGGTCGAGGTAAAAGGTCCGGCTCGGCGCCGGAAGCTGATCGAGGCCACGGTGAGGCTGTTGATCCGCGACGGCGTCGCGGGAGTCAGTCATCGCGCTGTCTCCGACGAAGCGGGACTGCCGGTTTCGGCTACGACGTACTACTTCTCGACTCTGGATTCACTACTGTCGGCAACATTCAAAGCGTGGTTCGAAGCGTTCATCCTCGATCCTACGAACAGGCCCCATGTGGCCGGAAATTCTCTGGACGACGAGATCGAGAACGTGGTGGACGGCTTCTTCCTTGCAGTTACGGAGCGGGCCGATTCTCATCGAGTCCTGTTCGAGCTCCAGCTGGTCGCGAGTCGTAGGTCTGACCTACATGGCCATACGGGGATCTACTGGGAGGAACTTGTGCAGGGCGTGCAGGCACAGTTGGGAGTGTGCTCGGACACTGCCCGTGCGGTGATCGCACTGTTCGACGGGTACGTCGTGACCTTTCTCAGCACCGGATTCGTCCCCCCACGTTACCAGTTCCGCTCTCTCATAACCACTCTCGTGCGCGGTGATGCCGTCACTGACGGCAACGATCAGGCGACTCAGGCTCGTTTGCGCCGGCATCAGGTTCGAGAGTGACTTGACACGGTGCGCCGCATCGGCACGAGTTTGCCGCGACACTGTTTCGTCCTGCTGCGAGTTACTCTTCGGTAGCGCAGGGTCTTTGTGTGTGCCGGTCCACGGGCTATCCGTGAGATGTAGACGTAACAAGCCTTTCATGGATCCGACTCGAGTTGTCGCGTAGCATGTTCGAGGTGGTCGAAACCTCACGTTGACCGAATCACTTCACGTGCGCAATGGTTTTCGCATCTACCGGTCGGGCTCCGACGATGGTGCGGACGATGACATTCGGCCTGCGGGCGCCGGGTAACCATGTGACAGCAAACTGCACACACGCCGTTCACCCAGTACCGGAATCCGGACCCTCTCCCCCACCTCTCCACCACGAAGGGAATCAGAACATGAAGGTAACTGTCGTCGCAGGGAACCCGAAGCCAGGTTCGCGGACATTGGATGCGGCGTCTACGATCGCGCGGGCGCTGACAGGGTCGGATCCCGACGTGGTGGTGGACGTGATCACGTTGGGATCCGGTCTGCTGGGGTGGGGGGATGATGCGGTGAAGGCGGCGGTTGAGTCGGTGTCGTCGTCTGATCTGGTGGTGGTGGCGTCGCCTACGTTCAAGGCGACGTATACGGGTGTGTTGAAGTTGTTCCTCGATCAGTTCGCCGGTGGCGAGGGGATGCGTGACGTGGTCGTGGTGCCGGTGATGTTGGGGGCGGGCCCTGGACACGCAATGGCGCCTGACGTGTTCCTCAAGCCAGTATTGGTCGAACTGGGTGCAACGGTGCCGGCCCCTGGCTTGTACCTGATCGATTCGACCTACACGACGGATTCGCTCATCTCCGACTATGTGGAGCGATGGGGAGCGATCGTGGTCGCCGCTGCGAACGACGGTGGGGAGGACCGATGACCCTCACGTACACCGACCTGGATTCCTCGACGCTGCGGCAGGCCTTCGGGCAGTTCCCGAGTGGGGTGGTCGCGATATGTGCGGAGGTGGGGGGCGAGCCCACGGCGATGGCAGCGAGCAGCTTCGTCGGGGTGTCGTTCGACCCGCCACTGGTCGCGTTCTGTGTGCAGAACACATCCACGACCTGGCCGAAGCTACGCGATGCCCGGCGGTTGGGGATCAGCATGCTGGGCGAGGCGCATGACGGCGCGGCGCGGACGCTGGCGTCCAAGGCAGGAAACCGGTTCGAGGGGCTGACCACCACCAGGACCGAAGCGGGCGCGGTGTTCGTGGACGGTGCGTGCGCGTGGCTCGACGTCACGGTGACCGAGGAGGTGCCTGCAGGCGATCACGCGATCGTCTTGATGCAGGTGAATGAGATCGACATGCGGGAGGAGATGCCGATCGTGTTTCATCGAAGCCGCTTCTGTCGTCTTCAGGAGGCCGCCGGATGAGCTCAGTCGAGGCGGCTGTGAAATCCCTGAGGGCCGGCCGCCCAGTGCTGGTGACGGACGACGCGGATCGAGAGAACGAGGGGGACGTTGTCCTCGCTGCCGGTGACGTGTCACCGGAATGGGTCGCGTGGACGGTGCGGCACACGTCGGGATTGCTGTGTGCACCGATGACCGGCACGCGGGCGGATCGTCTGGGTTTGCCGGCAATGGTGGCGGACAGCCGGGATCCGAGACAAACGGCATACACGGTGACAGTGGATGCCGCAGCCGGTGTGACAACGGGGATCTCGGCTGCAGACCGGGCGCGGACGCTGAGTGTGCTCGCCGATCCAGGGTCCGTCGCGGGTGATCTGATTCGTCCCGGTCATGTGCTGCCGTTGCGTGCTCGCCCGGGCGGGGTGCTCGAGCGACGCGGGCACACCGAGGCGGCGGTGGACCTCTGTACGTTGGCAGGTCTGCCGGCGGTCGGAGTGATCGCGGAGCTCGTCGAGGACGACGGATCGCTGATGAGGATGGCTCGGATCGAGGATCTCGGTGCACGGCACGACCTGCCGGTCCTGACCATCGAGAAGCTGGCGAACCATCGGCGAGCGAAGCCCTTGCCTGCCGTCACCCGTCCGGAGTGGCGGGTCGAACGCGCCGACGAAACGGTGATGCCGACGCTTCACGGCGTGTTTCGGGTCCTCGGCTATCGGGACCGGACGACCGGTGCCGAACACCTCGCGTTGGCATCGGGTGAGATCAGTGCCGGATCGCTGGTGCGGGTGCACTCGGAGTGTTTGACGGGCGAGTCGTTCTCGTCGCAGCGGTGTGAGTGTGGTCCGCAGCTGAATGCGGCGCTGGATCTCATCGCAGCCGAGGGCGGCGTTCTGGTGTACCTGCGTGGGCACGAGGGCCGCGGAATCGGATTGTTGAAGAAGATTGCGGCGTATCGACTTCAGGATCAGGGCATGGACACCGTGCAGGCCAATTTAGCGCTGGACGAGCCCGCCGACGGACGCGAGTACGGGGCCGCGGCCGCGATTCTCCGAGACCTCGGCATGGACTCGGTGCGGTTGCTGACGAACAATCCGGCCAAGATCGCGGGGCTGGAGGCGAATGGTGTGTCTGTGGCAGACCAGGTACTCCTCCACGTGGGTGTAGTGCCGGCCAACAGTCGGTATGTGGAAACGAAACGTCGGCGAATGGGGCATGCACCGCCAGCTGCGGAGTGTTCCGTCTGCGGCTGAGAGGAACCACCTTCCTGCTCCCTTGCGATCAGGCGGTGGCAACTCCGATCGCGGGTCTCGCCGGGGATGCTTTGGGCAATCGGCACGTCCACCGGAATACCCTATGCGAAGCTTCCGACCTTGATCATGGAGGCGACTCCGGTTGAACAAGCGGGTGAGACAAACGCTTTCCAGGCGTTGATGAGGATTGTCGGACCGGCGGCCTCCGGTACGGTGACCGGAATGATTCTCGCGAACAATGTCACGGAGATCGCCGGATTCGACCGGACTGCGCCATCGGCGATCGGGTACATCTAGTGGTCCGTGGTTGAAGTTTCTTGCCGATTAGCTTTGGCCAGGACCTGGTCGGCTGTCTTGGTCCACACGAACGGAGCGCACCGGGTGTTCCAGCCAGTGATGAACGCACGAATCTTCGTGTTC
>NZ_JBUYWC010000014.1:0-181055 GCF_055230935.1 Rhodococcus ruitaii
ACAACGGCACCTCATCGAGCACCACGATCGCCGACGGCACCATATGCGGCGGCAACGACCGAGCCACGAACTCCGTCAACCCCGCCACATCCACAGTCCGGCCCGCCGCAGGCAACACATACGACACCAACACCGTCGCACCCGACGCCGTGGAACGACCGAGAGTGGTGGCCCAATTGACGGTCTCGTGTGCGGAGAGCACGGCGTCGATCTCGCCGAGTTCGATACGGAAGCCGCGCACCTTCACCTGGAAGTCGCTGCGCCCCACGAACTCGAGTTCGAGCCGATCTTCGACCGCACGCCACCGCACCACATCACCTGTGCGGTACATGCGATCGCCGGCTTCGCCGTACGGATTCGGAACGAACCGCTCGGCTGTGAGGGTGTTGCGTCGGTGGTACCCGCGCGCAAGTGCTCGACCGGCCACGTAGAGTTCACCGGCCATACCGGCCGCTACCGGCCGCAAGCGTGAATCGAGCACCAGAGTGGTCATGCCGACGATGGGCTCACCGATCGTGATCGGACGCTCCGGCACCATCTGCCCGAAGGTGGAGACGATCGTGGCTTCGGTGGGCCCGTACGCGTTGACGTAGGTCGTGCGCTTCGACCACTCCGACAACAGTTCCGGCGTCGTGACGTCGCCACCGACCGACAGCACTTCGAAGCTGTCGACCCCGTCGGACTCCATCGTCCCGAGCACCGCCGGAGTGATGATTGTGTGGGTCACCCGTTCGGTGCGCAGCAACTCCGCGAGATCGGGGCCACCGATGATCGTCGACGGCACGACGACCAACGTGGCACCGAACGAGAAAGCAGCCATCCACTCGAGCACCGACGGGTCGAAGCTCGGCGAACAGATCTGCAGGAAGCGCGATTCGGAGGTCACGCCGTACAGGTCGGTGACCATGTCCTTCAGGCCGGCGAGACCCGAGTGGGTGACGACGACACCCTTCGGCTGCCCTGTCGAACCCGAGGTGTAGATCAGGTAGGCGGGCTGGTGCACGTGAGTGGGCCGCACGCGGTCCGCATCGCTGATCGGTGTGGACGCACGAACGTCGACCTTCGCAATGAAGTCGGGGTCGTCGAGGAGGAGCCATTCCGCATCGCCGGGCAGACCGGTGGCGTGCTGCGACGAGGTGATACCCAGTGCTGCACCGGAATCGGACAGCATGTACCGCACGCGCTCGGCGGGGTAGGTCGGGTCCACCGGCACGTGTGCGGCGCCGGTCTTCGCGACGGCCATGACGGTGACCGCCATCTCGTACGAACGCGGGAAGGAGACGGCGACGAAGTCCTCGGCCCCGATTCCCCGTTCGATGAGCACCCGGGCGAGCTTCGACGACGTCTCGTCGATCTCGCGGTAGGTGATCGACCGCCCCTCGTAACGGACCGCGGTGGCGTCGGGATCCATCGTCACACCGATGGTGAGGAAGTCCGCGAGGGTCCTCGGCTCGGTCAGGATGTCGTGCCCACGCATGCGGGTGAGCTGCGCGAACTCCTCGTCGCCGAGCAGCGGTAGATCACCGACCGGCGTCGCGGATCCCGCGACGATACCGTTCACGAGTCGCGTGAACCTCTCGGCGAACAGCTCGACCGTGTTGTGGTCGAACAGCGCGCTCGCGTACGAGAACTCCGCGGACAGTCCGCCCGGATCACCGGCGGTGTCGACGTGTTCGCGCACGGTCAGCCCGAGGTCGAACTTCGCGATGTCGAGCTCGAACGGCACCCCGGACACACTCAGTCCGGGCAGTTCGAGGGTGGTCTCCGGCATGTTCTCGAACGACAGCACCACCTGGAACAGCGGGTGCCGTGCGGTGGACCGCTCGGGGTTGAGCACCTCCACGAGGCGCTCGAACGGAATGTCGGCGTGCGCGAACGCCTCGAGGTCCGCAGTGCGCACCTGCGCGAGCAGGTCCTCGAAACCGTCACCCGCATCGACGCGGCTGCGCAAGACCAGGGTGTTGACGAACATGCCGATCAGGTCGTCGAGCTCCGATTCGCCACGACCCGCGATCGGCGTACCGATCGTGATGTCGTCGGAGTCGGACATCCGCGCGAGGAACACGGCCAACGCCGTGTGCAGCACCATGAACATCGTCGTGCCGGTCCGGCGTGCCAGCGCGGCAAGCGCACCGTGTGTGGACGCGTCGAGTGTGAACTCGACCTTGCCACCGGTGAACGACTGCACCGACGGCCGCGGACGATCCATCGGCAAGTTGAGCTCGTCCGGGACACCCGCGAGGGTGCGTTTCCAATAGTCCGCCTGCGCCGAGAGCACACTCTGCGGATCGTCCTCGGATCCGAGCACTGCGCGCTGCCACAGCGCGAAGTCCGCGTACTGCACGGGCAGTGGAGCCCAGCTCGGAGCGGAACCGGCGGCACGGGACACGTAGGCGGTCATGACGTCACGCGTGAGCGGCGCCATAGACCAGCCGTCGGCGCTGATGTGATGGGCCACGAACACCAGTACATGGTCCGCAGCACGTCCCCCGTCGGTGGGCTCGCCCCTGCCGTCCGACAGCGCGAACAGTGCGACACGCAACGGAATCTCGGAGGTGACGTCGAACCCGGCCGAGACGATCTCACCGACCCGCGCGAGGAGGGTGTCCTCGCTCACGGACTCAGCGATGACCTCGGGTGCGGCGTCGGCCACGGGCGCGATCTGCTGGAAGGGATGCCCGTCGACCTCGGGGTAGATCGTGCGCAACACCTCGTGCCGCGCCAGCACATCCCGAACCGCTGCCTGCAACGCATCCACATCGAGCTCACCCGTCAAACGCACAGCAACCGGAATGTTGTTGGCCGACGAATCGGTGTCGAAGCGGTTGAGGAACCACATGCGCTGCTGTGCCAGCGACAGCGGCACCCGATTCGGGCGCGGCTGCGGCACCAGTGGCGCCCTCGACTCGGTGTCTGCGTGCTGCTCGGCGGCGACAGCGAGCGCACCGACATTCGGGGCGTCGAACACGACCCGGACGGGTACGCGGGTACCCAGCGCGGCACCGATGCGTGAGACCACCTGCGTTGCGAGCAGCGAGTTGCCACCGAGTTCGAAGAAGTCGTCATCGACTCCGACCCGAGAGACGCCGAGCACATCCGCGAACACACCCGCGACGATCTCTTCGACCGGCGTACGCGGCGCCCGGAACTCGCGGATCTCGAACACCGGCTCCGGCAACGCCTTCCGGTCCAACTTACCGTTCACATTCAACGGCAACCCGTCGAGCACCATGAACGCGGAGGGCACCATGTACGACGGGAGCCGGGAGCCCAGCATGGTCTTCAGCTCGGCCGTATCGAGTTCCACGCCCGACTTCGGCACCACGTACGCCACCAACTGCGAACCGGTGCGCTCGTCCGCACGCGCGATCACCGCAACCTCGCGGAGGTCGTCCTGCTCCCGCAACGCCGACTCGATCTCACCGAGCTCGATCCGGAAACCGCGAACCTTCACCTGGAAGTCGGTCCGCGACAGGTAGTCCAATTCGCCCTGCGCCGTCCATCTCACGAGGTCGCCGGTGCGGTACAGCCGCTCCCCCGACCCGAAGGGCGACGCCACGAAACGCTCCGCGGTCAGATCCACCCGACCGTGATAGCCCCGTGCCAACTGTGCGCCCGCCAGATACAGCTCACCCGGTACACCCACCGGCACCGGATGCAGCCGCTCATCGAGCACATACGTCCGCGTGTTCCACTCGGGCACACCGATCGACACCGACGCACCCGCCAGCTCGGCCACCTCACCTGCGGTCACCGAGACCGCAGCCTCGGTCGGACCGTACAGATTCACGAGCCGAGCTGTGTTGTGCTCCACGAAGCGCTCCGCCGTCGCCACCGGCAGCGCCTCACCGATGGCGAGGATGCGGCGCAGCGACCCGGCCAGCCGGCCGTCGCCGTCGATCATCAACGCTTCGAGCATCGACGGCACCACATGCAACGTCGTCACAGCGTGCTCGCCGATCAGCGCATTCAGATATGCCGGGTCACGATGACCGTCCGGCGAGGCGATCACCACGCGGCCACCGGAGACCAGCGCCGACCAGAACTCCCACACCGACAGGTCGAACGTCGCGACCGTCTTGAGCAGCACCGCATCGTCGGCGCCGAGACCGAAGTACTCGCGCTTCCACAGCATCTGGTTCACGATCGCCGAATGCGGTACCGCCACGCCCTTCGGCCGGCCGGTCGAACCCGACGTGAAGATCACGTACGCGGTGTTCGACGACCGCAGCGGTGCACGCCTATCGGCGTCTGTCACCGGCGCTGCCGAGAACCCCGACAGGTCCGCAGCATCCACCAGAACGGTGGAGGCAGGCCTCTCCCCGGGTACGACGAACTCGTCGCGCTCGGTCGTCAGGACCACCGCGGGCGCGGCAGCCTCCATGATGAACGCGTTGCGCTCGTCCGGCTGATCCGGATCCACCGGCACATAGACGCCACCGGCCTTCGCCACGGCATACATGCCCACCAACAGCTCGACCGAGCGACGTACGGCCAGCACCACCGTCGTCTCGGGCTCGACTCCCATCGAGATCAGCTTCCGCGCAAGCCGGTTGACGCGAGCATCGAACTCGCCGTAGGTCACCGAGTCGAACTCGCCGTCGGCCACCGAGTCGAACTCGCCGTCGGCCACAGCGCCGCCGCCGAACACCAGTGCTGCGGCGTTCGGGTCGCGCCGCACCTGCTCGTCGAACAGATCTACGAGTGTGGCCGCGCCGTCGACGCTGCGCACGGTGTCGTTCCACTCTCCGAGCACCCGCGTCTTCTCCACCGAGTCGAGCAGCGGTAGGTCGCCGACCGGCATCGCCGCATCGGTGACCACGGCGCCGAGAACCCGTGTGAGCCGCTCGGTGAAAGCTCTCACCGTCGACTCGTCGAACAGGTCTGTCGCATAGGTGAAGAAGCCGGTGATGCCGACGGCTCGTCCTTCGGCGTCGTACCGGTCGGTGACGATCAGGTGCAGATCGAACTGCGAAATCGCCATGTCGGCGTCGATTCCCGAGATCGTGAGCCCGGGCAGTTCGAGCGACGACTGGGCGAGATTCTGGAACGACAGGCCCACCTGGAACAGCGGGTGTCGGGCCGTCGAACGAGTCGGGTTGAGGACCTCGACGAGGCGCTCGAACGGCACGTCGGCATTCGCGAACGCGCCCAGATCCGTCTCGCGGGTCTGCTCGAGCAATTCGGTGAAGCTCGCCTGGCCATCCACATGGGTGCGGAACACCAGGGTATTGGCGAACATGCCGATCAGGTCGTCGAGTTCACGCTCGGCGCGACCCGCGATCGGAGTACCGATCGCGATGTCGTCGCTCGCCGACATCCGTGCGAGGAAGACCGCGAATGCGGTGTGCAGCACCATGAACAGCGTCGTGTTCGTCTGCCGGCCGAGATCGGTCAGACGCTGGTGCAGGTCGGCATCGACAGTGAAGTCGACCCGTGCACCGTGGAACGACTGCGCTGCGGGGCGCGGGCGATCGGTCGGAAGATCCAGCTGATCCGGGAGTCCTGCGAGGGCCTGCTTCCAATAGCCGACCTGCTTGGATGCGATCGAGTCGGGATCGTCCTCCGAACCGAGCACCGCTCGCTGCCACACGGCGTAGTCCGCGTACTGCACTGGAAGTGCCTCCCACGTGGGAACACCCCCGTCGGAGCGCGCAACGTACGCCTGCATCAGGTCGCGCGTCAACGGTCCCATCGACGAGCCGTCCGCGGAGATGTGGTGGACGACGAACGCGAGCACGTAGTCGGTATCTCCGACCTGGAAGAGTTTCGCAGTGAGCGGTACCTCATCGGTGACGTCGAACGTGGTGGCTCCCACTGCGGTCACCGCGTCGATGATCTCGTGCTCGGACACACTCACCGGGTGCAGATCCGGGGTGACATCAGTGGCCGGGACGATCACCTGGATCGGGCCGTCGGCGGTCTCCGGGTAGTAGGTGCGCAGAGACTCATGGCGCGTGACGACGTCGGCTACAGCTGCCTGCAGCGCATCCACGTCGAGATCGCCACTCAGCCGAATGGCCATCGGCACGTTGTAGGCGGCCGTGTCGGTGTCGAAGCGGTTGAGGAACCACATGCGTTGCTGAGCGGGCGAGAGCGGGATCCGGTCGGGCCGGTGACCGGCTTCGAGCGGCACGCGGATCTCTGTGTCCTGCGACTCGACCACCGCGGCAAGCGCCTCGACCGTCGGTGTTTCGAACAGGGCGCGCACCGGGACCTTCGTGCCGAGCGCGAAGCTCAACCGCGACGCCACCTGGGTTGCGAGCAGCGAGTTGCCACCGAGCGCGAAGAAGTCGTCGTCCAGACCCACCCGCTCGATCCCGAGCACCTCGGCGAACACCGCCGCCACCGACTCCTCCACCGGCGACACCGGCACACGGAACTCACGAACCTCGAACACCGGATCCGGCAGAGCCTTCCGATCCAACTTACCGTTCACATTCAACGGCAACGCCCCGAGCACCACGAACGCCGACGGCACCATGTACGACGGCACACGCCCACCGAGCGCAACCTTCAACTCCGCCACATCGAGTTCCACACCCGACCCCGGCACCACATACGCCACCAACTGCGCACCCGCGCGCTCATCCACACGAGCAACCACCGCCACGTCACGGACACCGCCCACACCACGCAACGCCGACTCGATCTCACCGAGCTCGATCCGGAAACCACGCACCTTCACCTGGAAGTCCGTACGCCCCACATAATCCAACGCACCATCAGCAGTGAACCTCACGAGATCACCCGTGCGATACAACCGCTCCCCCACCGCAAACGGCGACGCCACGAAACGATCCGCAGTCAGATCCACCCGACCGTGATAACCCCGCGCCAACTGCACACCCGCCAGATACAACTCACCCGCAACCCCCACCGGCACCGGATGCAACCGCTCATCGAGCACATACACACGGGTATTCCACTCCGGCACACCGATCGACACCGACGCACCCGACACCTCGGCCACCTCACCGGCCGTCACCGACACCGCAGCCTCGGTCGGACCGTACAAGTTCACCAACCGCGCATCGTTCGACGCCACGAACCGCCGCGCCGTCGACGCCGGCAACGCCTCACCGATCGCCAGCACCCGACGCAACGACCGAGGCAACACCCCCGACGACTCCACCAGCAACGCCTCGAGCATCGACGGCACCACATGCAACGTCGTCACAGCCTGCTCGGCGATCAACGCATTCAGATACGCCGGATCACGATGCCCATCCGGCGAGGCGATCACCACACGACCACCGGAGACCAGCGCCGACCAGAACTCCCACACCGACAAATCGAACGTCGCAGCCGTCTTGAGCAACACCGCATCGTCCACGCCGAGACCGAAATGATCACGCTTCCACAGCATCTGGTTCACGACCGCCGCGTGCGGCACCGCCACACCCTTCGGCCTGCCCGTCGAACCCGACGTGAAGATCACATACGCGGTATGCGCCGACCACAGCGGCGCACGCCTATCGGCGTCTGTCACCGGCGCATCCGAGACAGTGGACAGATCGACCACATCGATACTCACGGTGGGAACAGTCTCTTCCCGCACGGACGTGAACTCGTCGCGTTCGGTCGTCAACACCACCGTTGGATGCGCCGAATCGACGATGTACGTGTTGCGATCGACCGGCTGATCCGGGTCCACCGGCACGTACGCACCGCCGGCCTTCGACACCGCATACATTCCCACGAGCAGCTCGACCGACCTGCGCATTGCGAGCACGACCGTCGAATCCGGCGTCACACCGAGGCCGATGAGATGCCGGGCCAAGCGATTGACGCGGGCGTCGAACTCGCCGTAGGTCAGCAGCTCGCCCTCGGACACCACCGCGGTCTCGTCCGGGTTGCGGCGGACCTGCTCGTCGAACAGATCCACCAGCGTCGCAGAATCATTGACCGCGTGTGCGGTGTCGTTCCAGGCGTCGAGCGTCCGGGTCTTCTCGGACGAATCCAGCAGTTCGATGTCGCCCACCGGGATCGTCGGATCCTCGACGACCGCTTCGAGGACTCGCACGAAACGATGTGCGAAGCCGTCGACCGTGGATTCGTCGAACAAGTCCGTCGCATAGGTGAAGGTGGCGTCGATCCGTCCTGGGGCGCCGTCGTCGTCGTAGTGATCGAAGACGGTGAGCTGCAGATCGGTCTTGGCGAGCTGCAGTTCGAAGTCGGTCGAGCGGACCGTCAGTCCGGGCAGTTCGAGCTCTGTACGCGCCAGGTTCTGGAACGACAGGCCCACCTGGAACAGTGGGTTGCGGGCGGTGGAACGGACCGGGTTGAGTACCTCGACGAGACGCTCGAACGGAACATCTGCGTTCGCGAATGCACCGAGATCCGTCTCGCGGGTCTGCTCGAGCAGCTCGGCGAAACTCGTACTGCCGTCGACCCGAGTGCGGAACACCAGTGTGTTGACGAACATGCCGATCAGGTCGTCGAGCTCACGCTCGCCGCGGCCTGCAATGGGGGTACCGATCGCGATGTCATCGGTCCCCGACAACCGCGCCAGCAACGTCGCGAATGCGGCGTTGACCACCATGAACAGGGTGGCGTTCTTCGAGCGCGCGAGCCCCTGCAGCCGGCCGTGGAGTTCGGGGGCGAGGGTGAACTGCAGGGATTCACCGCGGAAGCTCTGGCTCGGCGGACGCGGACGATCCGACGGCAGATCGAGCTGATCGGGCAGGCCGTCCAGCGCACGCTTCCAGTAGTCGACCTGCTTTGCGGCGAGCGACTCGGGGTCGTCTTCCGAACCGAGAATCTCGCGCTGCCACAGCGCGTAGTCCGCGTACTGCACGGGGAGGGGTTCCCACCCGGGTGCCTCACCCTGCGACCGTGCCGCGTAGGCACGCATGAGGTCGCGGGTCAGTGGACCGACCGATGCTCCGTCGGCCGACACGTGATGCACCACGAGCGCGAGGATGTGCTCGTCCTCGCGTACCCGGAAGATTCGGACCGAAACCGGAACCTGTTGCGTCACATCGAACGTAGTGGACATGAAGGCGACGATGGCGGGTTCGAGCTCGTCTTCGGCTACATCCTGGATCGCGAGATCCGGCTGCACCCGATCCATCGGGATCACGACCTGGTGCGGTCCGCCCGGTGAATCCGGGTACACCGTCCGCAACGATTCGTGGCGTGCGATCACATCGAACGCTGCGGAGTGCAGTGCCGCGGCATCCAGTTCGCCGAGGAGACGCACCGCGATCGGGATGTTGTCGACTGCAGACGACGCGGTGTCGAACTGGTTGAGGAACCAGTAGCGCTGCTGGGCGAGAGACAGCGGGATCTGTTCGGGCCGCTCGGTGGCCACCAACGGATGTCGGGGGCCGGCCGCATCACCGTGTTCCAGACGAGCCGCAAGCCCCTCGACCGTCGACGCTTCGAACAGCATGCGCAGTGGCACCGTCGAGTCCAGTGCCGCACCGATCCGCGACACGATCTGTGTCGCGATGAGCGAGTTACCGCCGAGCGCGAAGAAGTCGTCCTCGAGGCCGACACGATCGAGACCGAGGACCTCGGCGAACACGCTTGCGACGACCTCTTCGATCGCCGTGGTGGGCGCCCTGAACTTCTTGACCTCGTACACCGGGTCCGGGAGGGCCTTGCGGTCGAGTTTGCCGGACGCGCCGAGAGGAAGCGCGTCGAGCACGATGTACGTGGCGGGCACCATGTATGCGGGCAGTAGCGACGACAGTTCCCTGCTGACGGCAGTGTCGTCGAAGGTACGCCCTGCGGCGGGCACCGCATACGCGACGAGCTGGTCCTGACGGACCAGCACGACCGCCTGATCCACGTCGTCCCGTTCGAGCAGCGCCGATTCGATCTCACCGAGCTCGATGCGCAGACCGCGCAGCTTGACCTGGAAATCTGTGCGGCCGATGTACTCGAGTTCGCCGTCGGCACCCCACTTGACCAGGTCGCCTGTGCGGTACAGCCGCACGCTCGATCCGAAGGGCGATGCGACGAACCGTTCGGCCGTGAGATCCGGTCGACGGACGTAACCTCGGGCTAGCTGGACACCCGACAGATACAGCTCACCCGCAACACCGAGGGGAACCGGTCGCAGCCGGTCGTCGAGGACGAACACCTTCGTGTTCCAGACGGGAGCACCGATCGGCACAGCGACGGTATCCGAGTCGGTCACCTCGTGGTAGGTCACATCGACGGCGGCCTCGGTCGGACCGTAGAGGTTGTGGATCCCCACACCGGGCAGCGTCGACCGGACCCGCGCGGCAAGTGCCGCCGGAAGCGCTTCACCGGATGCGAAGAGGTACCGCAGAGCCGACAGCTCCGACACCGCGGGTTCAGCCGCGAACACCGAGAGCATCGACGGCACGAAGTGCGCCACCGACACCGACTTCTCACGCATCGTCGTCACCAGGTAACGCGGATCACGATGGCCATCAGGTACAGCGATCACCAGACGTGCACCATTCTGCAAGGGCCAGAAGAACTCCCACACCGACACGTCGAACGTGAAGGGGGTCTTCTGGAACACCACGTCCTCTGGTGTGAGCTCGTATTCAGCCTGCATCCAGCGCAAGCGGTTCACGATGGCTTCGTGGGTGACGGCCACACCCTTCGGCCGGCCGGTCGACCCGGACGTGAAGATCACGTAGGCGGTATCGGATGCACGTAGCGACGCGGTGCGTTCCGAGTCCGTGAGTGGTCCGGACGCTACCGCCGAGAGATCCACCGAGTCGATCGATACTACCGGGACAGAGTTCGCGCCTCCCCGAGCATCGAATCCGTCACGTTCGGTGGACAACACCAGCACCGGTGCCGCGACCTCGAGGATGTAGGCAGTACGGTCGGCGGGCTGGTCGGGATCGAGAGGCACATACGCACCGCCTGCCTCGACGATGGCGTACATGCCGACCAGAAGGTCTATCGAGCGCCGGATAGCCAGACCCACATGGGATTCCGGCCCCACACCGAGCCCGGTCAGGTGACGCGCAAGACGATGCACGCGTTCGGCGAACTGCCCGTATGTCAGTGCTTCGCCCTCGAACTCGAGAGCGATGGCGTCCGGCGTGCGGAGCACACGGGCCTCGAACAGATCGACGAGCGTCGACGAGTCATCCGACGGACGGTCGGTGTCGTTCCACTGCTCGACCATCCGAATGCGCTCAGCACCGGCGAGCAGATCGATGTCGCCGACCGCGGTGGACGAATCCGTGACCGCGGCGTCGACGAATCGCACGAAACGATCCGCGATACCGGCGATGGTGGACTCGTCGAACAGATCGGTGGCGTAGGTCAGACCCACCGAGTACGCCGCCGAATCGTCCGCATCCGAGATCTCGGTGACGACGAATTGCAGGTCGAACTTAGCTGTGGCGGTGTCGATATCGATACCCGATACCGTGAGTTCCGGAAGTTCGACGTTGTCGGCCGCAAGATTCTGGAACGAGAGCATCACCTGGAACAGCGGATGCCGCGCCGTCGAACGCTCCGGATTCAGCACCTCCACGAGACGCTCGAACGGCACATCCGCGTGGCCGAACGCCTCCAGATCGCTACCGCGAACCCGCGAGAGCACCTCGTCGAACGACTCACCACCGTCGACGCGGGTCCGCAACACCAGCGTGTTGACGAACATGCCCACCACATCGTCGAGTGCGGCCTCGCCTCGCCCCGCGACCGGAGTACCGATCGCGACATCGTCGGTACCGGCCAACCGCGCCAGCACCACAGACAACGCGGCGTGCACGACCATGAACGGTGTCGCGGCGCGTTCACGGGCGAGGCGCTGGATTCCGTCGTGGATACGTGAGCCGACGGTGAACTCGTACTGGGCACCGCCGTTGCTGGCGAGGACGGGGCGCGGTCGGTCTGCAGGCAGATCCAGCTGCTCCGGGAGATCCGCGAGCGCCTCACGCCAGAACGCAACCTGCGACGAGACCACCGAGTCCGGATCGTCTTCCGACCCCAGCACCTCCCGCTGCCACAACGCGTAGTCCGCATACTGCACCGGCAGGGGTTCCCAGGCCGGTTCGCTGCCGGCAGCGCGCACCGAGTAGGCCGCGACGACGTCGCGCGTCAACGGGCCCATCGAAAAGCCGTCGGCGGCGATGTGGTGTACCACCAGGACAAGGACGTGCTCGGACGGTGCGAGCGCAAACAGCCGGACGCGGATCGGCACCGTCGTCGACACGTCGAAACCGGCCGAGATCAACGACTGAACATGCGTCACCAGGTCGAGTTCCGGGACTGTCACCGGCGACAGGTCGGGCACCACCTCCGACACCGGAAGCACCCGCTGGTACCCCACGCCGTCGACATCCGGATACACCGTCCGCAACGACTCGTGCCGACCCAGCACATCAGACACCGCAGCCTGCAACGCCCCCACATCCAACGACCCCGACAACCGGATCGCCACCGGAATGTTGTTCACCGCAGAATCCGGCTCGAACCGGTTCAGGAACCACATCCGCTGCTGCGCCAACGACAACGGCACCCACTCCGGACGCACCTGCGCCACCAGCGGAGCACGCCCGTCACCACCGGAGCGTTCCACACGAGCAGCGAGATCGCCGACGCCGGGGGCTTCGAACAATGAGCGAACCGGAACGGTGATCCCCAGTGCTGCACCGAGACGCGCCACCACCTGAGTGGCGATCAGCGAGTTACCTCCGAGTGCGAAGAAGTCGTCGTCGAGGCCCACGCGGTCGAGGTCGAGCACATCCTCGAAGACACCTGCGACGATCTCTTCGACCGGTGTCGTGGGAGCACGGAAGCGTCGGGTTTCGAAGACGGGTTCGGGCAGCACCTTCCGGTCGATCTTGCCGGAGCTGCCGAGCGGCATGGCGTCGAGCACGACGAAGGTCGTGGGGACCATGTACGCGGGCAACGCCGAGGACAGCGCCTCCTGCGCCGTCGCTTTGTCGAACGTGCTCCCATGTGCGGGAACGACATACGCGACCAGTTGTTCGTGCCGTACCTCGGCCGCCGCGTGGATCGCCGGAGTGTGTTCGAGGAGTGCCGCCTCGACTTCGCCGAGTTCGACGCGCAGACCACGCAGTTTGACCTGGAAGTCGGTGCGGCCCAGGTATTCGAGCTCACCGGTAGATGTCCACCGAACGCGATCGCCCGTCCGGTAGAGGCGCACGCCCCCGTCGAACGGTGAGGCCACGAAACGCTCGGCCGTCAGGTCCGGACGGCCGAAGTATCCGCGCGCAACCTGGATACCCGACAGATACAGTTCCCCCACGACACCCGCCGGAACGGGCGCGAGACGCTCGTCGAGGACATAGGCGCCGGTGTTCCACACCGGCGAACCCATGGGCACGGCTCCTGCGGTGAGGTCGCCCACCGGCCGCGCCGTGGCGTGCACGGTCGCCTCGGTGGGTCCGTACAAGTTGTGGAGTTCTGCACCGCTGACGCGCGCGAACTGCTCGGCAACCGAGACCGGGAAGGCTTCACCGGCCACGAGAACGACGCGGAGGGAATCGCATTCCTCCGCGGAAACCGCGCCGGCGAACACGGCGAGCATCGAGGGCACGAACGAGGTCGCCGTCACTGCCCGGTCGCGGATGACCCGTCCGAGGTAGGCGGGGTCGCGGTGGCCGTCGGGGGTGGCAATCACGAGGCGAGCGCCGACCGCCGGTGCGCCGAACAGTTCCCACACCGACACGTCGAACGTGAACGGTGTCTTCTGCAGCACGACATCGGCGGGTCCGAGGTCGTATTCGGAGGTCAGCCACAGCACCTGGTTGACCGCGGAGGCGTGCGAGACCGCGACACCCTTCGGCCGACCCGTCGACCCCGACGTGAACAACACATACGCCGCATTCCACGACCGCAACGACGCAACACGATCCACATCCGTCACCGCAGCATCGGAGAACCCCGCCACATCGAGCACATCCAACTCGACCACCGGAACAGACACACCCGGAACAACGAACCCGTCACGCCGAGTCGTCACCACCACCACCGGAGCAGCAGTCGCCAGAATGTACCCATTACGATCCGCCGGCTGATCCGGATCCACCGGCACATACGCACCACCGGCCTTGACGATCGCATACATCCCGACCAACAGATCCACCGACCGACGCACCGCCAGAGCCACCGTCGACTCCGGCCCCACACCCACCGACACCAAATAACGCGCAACCCGATTCACACGAGAATCGAACTCCGCAAACGTCAACGACTGCCCCTCGAACTCGAGCGCCACCGCATCCGGCGTCCGACGCACCTGCGCCTCGAACACATCCACCAACGTCAACGACGACTCGACCGCATGCGCAGTGTCGTTCCACCGCTCCAGCACCAGCAACCGCTCATCACCATCGAGCAGATCGATGTCGCCGACGCGCACCGTCGGATCCACCACGACCGTCTCGAGCACCCGCACGAAACGGTCGGCGAATGCCGTCATGGTGGACACGTCGAACAGGTCGGTTGCGTAGGTCAGGTCGACGAGATACCCGCCGGCAGCATCGTCCGACACGGTGACCTGCAGATCGAACTTGGCCACCGCAGCTTCGGTGTCGAGCGGCGACACGGTCAGGTCCGGGAGTTCGAGCGAGTCGGTGTCGAGGTTCTGGAACGCGAGCATCACCTGGAACAGCGGGTGTCGTGCAGTCGACCGCTCGGGATCGATCACCTCCACGAGGCGTTCGAACGGCACATCCGCGTGACCGAATGCCGCCAGGTCGTTGCCGCGAACCTGTGAGAGCACTCCATCGAACGACTCACCACCGTCGATGCGGGTCCGCAACACCAGGGTGTTGACGAACATGCCGATGACGTCGTCGAGTGCGGCCTCCCCGCGACCTGCCACCGGAGTGCCGATCGCGACATCGTCGGTGGCCGCCAACCGTGCGAGAAGCACCGACAACGCGGCGTGCACGACCATGAATTCGGTGGTGCCCGTGCGACGCGCCAGGTCGGCGATGTGGGCACGAAGATCGGAACCGATCGTGAACTGCTGCGCCGCACCTCGATACGACTCCACCAATGGGCGGGGACGGTCGGACGGCAGATCCAGCTGCTCCGGGACACCCTCGAGCGCCTCACGCCAGAACGCCACCTGCGACGAGACCACCGAGTCCGGATCGTCTTCCGACCCCAGCACCTCCCGCTGCCACAACGCGTAATCCGCATACTGCACCGGAAGCGGCTCCCACGCGGGCGCACTGCCCGCGGCGCGGGACGCGTAGGCGGTGACGACGTCGCGCGTGAGCGGCCCCATCGAGAAACCATCGGCCGCGATGTGATGCAGGACCAGGGCCAGGACGTGCTCGGAGGCGGACAGCTCGACGAGCTGCACGCGGACCGGCACCGAGGAAGTGACGTCGAATCCCGCCGACACGAGATCGGTGATCTTTTCGACGACACCCGATGGGTCGACCGTCACCGGCGCCAGATCGGGCACGACCTCCGACACCGGAAGCACCCGCTGGTACCCCACGCCGTCGACATCCGGATACACCGTCCGCAACGACTCGTGCCGACCCAGCACATCAGACACCGCAGCCTGCAACGCCCCCACATCCAACGACCCCGACAACCGGATCGCCACCGGAATGTTGTTCACCGCAGAATCCGGCTCGAACCGGTTCAGGAACCACATCCGCTGCTGCGCCAACGACAACGGCACCCACTCCGGACGCACCTGCGCCACCAGCGGAGCACGCCCGTCACCACCGGCGGCGATCTCAGTATCGATGAGGGCCGCCAATTCGGCGGCAGTGGGCGCGTCGAAGAACTCCCGGACGTCGATACGCACCTTGTGGTCGGCATTGATGCGCGCCACCACCCGGGTCGCACTCAGGGAATTTCCCCCGAGTTCGAAGAAGTCGTCGTCGACGCCGAGTGCATCGACCGAGAGCACCTGCTCGAACGCCGCAACGACAGCGTGTTCCGTCGGCGTGCTCGGTGCGCGGTATTCACGTGCGAGAGAGCTGAAGTCGGGCTCAGGAAGTGCTTTGCGGTCGAGCTTTCCACTTGCGCCGAGCGGAAACTCGTCCATCTCCACGAACAGTGACGGCACCATGTAGTCGGGCAGGCGGTGACGCACGGCGTCGGCGAGTTCGGTCCGTTCGATATGCCCGCCATCGGTGACGAGATAGGCCACGAGATGATCGCCCAGTCCGGGGTCGGAATGCACGACCACCACGGACTGCCGCACATCCGAATGATCGAGCAGTGCGGATTCGATCTCGCCGAGTTCGATGCGCAGACCTCGCAGTTTGACTTGGAAGTCGGTGCGGCCGATGTACACGAGGCGGCCGGCGTCGTCGAGTTCGACGAGGTCGCCGGTGCGGTACATCCGGTCGCCGGGCTCACCGAAGGGATCGGCGACGAACCGATCGGATGTGAGGTCGGGGCGACGGAGATAACCCCGCGCGAGCTGCACGCCTGCGAGATACAGCTCTCCCTCGACACCCGCGGGGACGGGTCGAAGACCTTCGTCGAGTACGTACAGCCCGGTGTCGGCGACCGCCGCACCGATCGGAACGACGGTGTTGTCGGCGGCGGTGGCGAAGTAGGTGACGTCGACCGCGGCCTCGGTCGGGCCGTAGAGGTTGTGTAGGCCGGCGGAGCTGATCTCGTAGAAGCGGGCGACCGTCTGCACCGGCAACGCTTCGCCGGATGCGAAGACGTAGCGCAGGGTGCTCACCGATGCGGCGGTGGGCTCGGCGAGATAGACCGCGAGCATCGACGGCACGAAGTGCGCGATGGTCACTCCCCGGTCGATCATCGTCCGGGCAAGGTAGGCGGGGTCGCGGTGCCCATCGGGGATCGCAATCGACAAGGTGGCGCCCACCTGCAGCGGCCAGAAGAACTCCCACACCGACACGTCGAACGTGAACGGCGTCTTCTGCAGCACGACGTCGTCGGCGCGCATCGCGTACTCGGACTGACGCCATGCGATGTTCGCGGTGATGGCACGGTGCTCGACCGCGACACCCTTGGGTCGGCCGGTCGAACCCGAGGTGAAGATGACGTAGGCGAGGTGCTGCGCGGTCAGTGCACCGGTCCGCTCATCCTCTCCGATCGGGTCGTCGCCGTATCCCGACGTATCGAGCGTGTCGATCGAGACGACCGGCACGGTTCCGGGTAGGTCGACAGCGTCGCGCGCGGTGGTGACCACTGCGACCGGTCCCGCCGTCTCGAGCACGTAGGCGCTGCGGTCAGCGGGATGATCCGGATCGAGGGGAACGTACGCGCCGCCAGCCTTGACGATGGCGTACATGCCGATGAGCAGGTCGAACGAACGACGGATCGACAAACCGACCCGGGTGTCCGGTCCGACGCCGAGAGTGATGAGGTGACGCGCGAGGCGGTTGGCGCGGGCATCGAACTCGCGGTAGGTGAGGCTCTCGCCCTCGAATTCGAGCGCGGTGGCGTCGGGAGTGGCAGCGACCTGCGCGTCGAAGAGGGCGACGAGCGTGTTCGGATCCGCAGTCGCGGGGGCCATCGCGTCGTCACCGAGGACTTCGGACGAGTCCGCGAGCAGGGTGTCGACAACCGCGGGGAGACCGTCGCCGCCGAGCAGGCCGGGTGCGATGTTGGACAGGACGACGGGAAGGAGCGCGTCGAATCCGAGGACTCCGCCCATCGCTGTGTCGAGCGTGGTGATCTCCTGCTGCAGCCCAGCGTAGGTGAGCTGCGTATCACCATCGGAGAGAGCGACGCGGTCCGGGTCGACGTCCACAACTGCGGCGAGCAACCGAGGAAGATCCTCGATCGTCAACGCCGGCTTGCCCGCCATACCACCCGTCATCTACGTCATCCTCCTGATATTGCTCATGCCCGGAGTATCACCGAACGTGCCGCAGCCCCATACCACCCGCAGCCCGATACCACCCGGGGACGGTACGGCCCCCGGTGTCCGAACGACAGTCGATCCTCCATTATCCCGCACCACTCCGCAGCGGACTAATCCCCGTCCGCCGCGGCTTCGGCAGCCGCGATCACCTCGCGGATCAATCGAGCGAAGCCGTCGGCGCCGAGTTGCGGCAGCATGCCCGGGACAAGCCCGTTGAGCACGACCGACACCAGCGCTTCGGCAGTGAGGGCGCCACCCGTCGTCGAGGCCATCGCCTCCAGACGCTGCGCGAACTCGCCGAACGTGACATCGCGATCGCTGTGGCCGAATGCGATGGTGTCCGGCGCCACCGCCGCCGCACGAGCCGCCAGATCCGGCAGGTCCGCCACTGTCCGGGCCTTCCGCGGACGGGCCGCGCGCGCCCGTTCGTCGTCGCTACGCAGGTCGATGGAGCGCAGCACGACCTGCGGGTCGTCGGTCGTGGCGTCGAGGACACGCCGGAACCGTTCGATGAACACCTCGATGGTACTGCGGTCGAACAGAGCGGTCGCGTAGGTGAACGTCACGTCCATGTCGCCCAGGGAGCCGCCTTCGGTGAACCGTTCGACGACGGTGCACTGCAGATCGAACTTCGCCTGGTCGGCACCGGTCTCGAGCGACTGGACCACCAGGCCTGGGAGTTCGAGGACGCCGGTGTCGATGTTCTGGAAGGTGAGCATCACCTGGAACAGCGGTGTGTGCGCGCTGGTCCGCCGCACCCCCAACGTGTCCACGAGCCGTTCGAACGGGACATCGGCGTGGCCGAATGCCGCGAGGTCCTTCTCCTTCGCCTGCCCGAGCAGGTCGGCGAACGTCGATCCTCCCGCAACGCGGGTACGCAACACGAGGGTGTTCACGAACATGCCCACGAGATCGTCGAGCGCCTCTTCCCCGCGACCCGCGGTCGGGGTGCCGACCGTGATGTCCTCGGACCCGGACAGTCGCGACATCAGCACCGCGAACGCCGCGTGCATCACCATGAACACCGTGGCACCCTGATCACGCGCGGACTTCTCGACCCGCTGGGCAAGAGCCTCACCCAGTGCGAACGTGATCGACTCGCCGGCGGTCGACTGACGCGACGGCCGCGGCCGGTCGGTGGGCAGCCCGAGCACCTCGGGTACGCCGGCGAGTTCGTCGGTCCAGTACGCGAGCTGGCGCGCCAGTTCGCTGTCCGGATCCGTGTCGTCGCCGAGTACGGTCGACTGCCACAGCGTGTAGTCGGCGTACTGGACGTCGAGTGGAGCCCAGTCCGGCGTCGTGCCTTCGACCCGCGCCAGGTACGCGACCATCACATCGCGGATCAGCGGGCGCATCGAATAGCCGTCGGCGCTGATGTGGTGGGCGACGACGGCCAGCACATGCTCGCCGGTGTCGGCGTCCGTGTCGGTCACCCGGAACAGCGCGACCCTCAGCGGCGGGGTCTGGGCGGTGACGTCGAACCCGGTGCCGAGCACCTCGGTGAGCCGGCCGACGAGATCGACGGACGCCACCGCAATCGGTTCGAGATCGGGCGTCGCCGCCGCGACGGGCAGCACAACCTGGATGGGGCCGTCCTCGGTGTCGGGGTACACCGTGCGCAACACCTCGTGCCGCGCGACGACGTCGGCGACCGCGGCACGGAGCACGTCCGTGTCGAGCGCCCCGGTGAGCCGTACCGCAACCGGGATGTTGTAGACGCCCGAGTCCGGGTCCACCCGATTGAGTGTCCACATGCGTTGTTGTGCCAGCGACAATGGGATCCGGTCGGGCCTCGGGCCTGCGATGAGCGCGGCACGTGCGCCGTGTCCGACGGACGGCTGGATGCGCGCCGCGAGTGCCACGATCGTCGGTGCCTCGAACACGGTGCGCACTGCGACACGAGTATCGAGGGCCACACCGAGCCGGGCGGACAGCTGGGTCGCGAGCAACGAGTTGCCGCCCAGCTCGAAGAAGTCGTCGTCTCGCCCGACTCGTTCGATGCCGAGCAGTTCCGCCACGGTGGCCGCGACGATCTCCTCGACCGGTGTGGTGGGCGCCCGGAAGGTTCCCGCCTCGAGTTCCGGTTCGGGTAGTGCCGCTCGGTCGAGCTTGCCGTTGGTGTTGAGCGGCAGGGCGTCGAGGACGACGAACGCGGACGGCACCATGTACGAGGGCAGCCGCGCACCGAGACGCGCGCCGAGCGCATCGACGTCGATCCCGTTGCCGGATGATGCTGGCCGATCCGCTCGGCCCGACGGCACGACGTACGCGACGAGGCGATCGCCGACGTGAGCGTCGTGGCGGACGAGCACTGCGACGTCACCCACTGCGTCGAGATCGCGGAGGGTCGATTCGATCTCGCCGAGTTCGATGCGGTAACCACGAACCTTGACCTGGAAGTCGGCACGCCCCAGGTATTCGAGACGGCCTTCACGGTTCCAGCGCACGATATCGCCGGTGCGGTACATCCGGCCACGGCCGAACGGGGCCGCGACAAACCGGTCCGCGGTGAGGTCGGCGCGGTCGTGGTAGCCGCGGGCAAGCTGGACGCCCGCGAGGTACAGCTCACCGGCAACGCCCGGCGGCACCGGCCGCAGCCGGCCGTCCAGCACGTACACGGCGGTGTTCCACTCGGGCACACCGATGGGTACTGCGGCTGTGTCGTCGTCGCCCACCTCGTGAACAGTGACGGATACGGCGGCTTCGGTCGGCCCGTACAGGTTGAACAGGCTCGCACCGTTCGACGTGCGGAACTGTTGCGCGGTCGGCGCCGGAAGTGCCTCACCGATCGCGAGCACCCGCCGCAATGACGGCGACACCTCGCCGTTCGCGACGGTCATGAGCATCGACAACATCGACGGCACCGTGTGCAGGGTCGTCACCTGCTGCTCGCGCAACAGGGCCAGCAGGTAGTCGGGGTCGCGGTGGCCGTCGGCGGTCGCGACGACAAGACGCGCCCCCGTGGTCAGGGCGGACCAGAACTCCCACACCGACAGGTCGAACGTCGCGATGGTCTTGAGCAACACCGCGTCCTCCGGCCCGAGATCGAACGCGGAACGCTTCCATTCGAGTTGGTTGACGATCGCAGCGTGCGGCACTGCGACACCCTTCGGCCGACCGGTCGACCCGGACGTGAAGATCACGTAGGCGGTGTTGTGCGCGCGCAGCGGCGATCTGCGGTCGCGGTCGGTGATCGGTGCGTCGGAGAGGTCCGAGAGATCGAGCTCGTCGAGCAGGACCTCGGGCACACCGGAATTTTCGATCCGGTCTGCCGCCGTGGTGACCACCGCCACGGGTGCGGCGGTGCCGAGAATGTACTGATTGCGTTCCGACGGCTGATCCGGGTCGACAGGCACATAGGCAGCACCGGTCTTGGCGATCGCGTACATGCCGATCAGCAACTCGGGTGAGCGACGGACGGCGAGCGCGACGCGGTCCTCCGGACCGACCCCGGCACCGATCAGATGCCGGGCGAGACGGTTGACCGCCGTATCGAACTCTGCATACGTCCACTGCGCACCCTCGTACACGAGCGCCACCGCGCCGCCGTCACGTCGGACCTGCGCGTCGAACAGGTCGACGAGCGTGCACGAACCGTCGACGTGGTGATCGGTGTCGTTCCACGTGGCAAGCACATCGTCGCGCTCGCCGGGGAGCAACACCGCATGATCACCGACGGGCGCGGCAGGCGCCTGCAGGACGGCACCGAGGAGCTGCTCGAACCTGGCGGCCACACCGCGGGCGGTGCCGTCGTCGAACAGATCGGTGGCGTACGTGAGGATCGCATCGATGCCGGCCGGTGTGCCGGCGTCGTCATACCGGTCGGCGACGATCAGGTGCAGGTCGAACTGCGCCGTCCCGCCCTCGAGATCGAGCGGAGCCACCGCGAGTCCGGGTAGCTGCAGCTCGGTTCCGGCCTGGTTCTGGAACGAGAAGCCCACCTGGAACAGCGGATGCCGGGCCGTCGAGCGCGCCGGATTGAGCACCTCGACGAGCCGCTCGAACGGCACGTCGGCGTGCGCGAATGCCTGCAGATCCGTCTCGCGGGCCGCCGTGAGGAGATCGGTGAACGATGCTCCTGCGTCGACCTCGAGCCGGAGCACGAGGGTGTTGACGAACATACCGATGATGTCTTCGACGGACTGCTCGTTGCGACCCGCAATCGGGGTACCCACTGCAATGTCCGAAGATCCGGACAATCGCGCGAGCAGCGCCGCGAACGCCGCGTGCACGGCCATGAACACGGTTGCGTTGTGGCTCCGAGCGAGGTCGCGGAGCCCGGCATGCATATCGGCGCCGATCACGAACTCGATGCGGTCACCGCGGAAGGACTGCTTCGCCGGCCGTGGACGGTCGAGCGGCAGATCCAGCTGGTCGGGCAGATCGGCGAGCGCGTCGCGCCAGTACCCGATCTGCTGTGCCGCAATCGAATCCTCGTCATCTTCGGAGCCGAGAACCTCCCGCTGCCACAGGGCGTAGTCGGCGTACTGCACCTGCAGTGGCGCCCACACTGGATCGGCTCCGGAGGTGTGCGCCGCGTACGCGGTGACAAGATCGCGCACGAGTGGCACCATCGACGAGCCGTCCGCGCTGATGTGGTGCACCACGACCGCGAGCACGTGCTGGTGGTCGTGTATGCGCAGCAACCGCATGAGCAGCGGTACTTCGCTCGTCACGTCGAAGGTCGTCGCGGCGATGTCCCGCAGCCGCGTCTCGAGATCGTCTGCGGCGATGTCCACCGGAGTGAGATCGACCGACATCCGCGCGGCCGGGAGGATTTTCTGCACCGGACCGTCGCCGGTCTCGGGGTACTCGGTACGCAACGACTCGTGCCGCGCCACCAGGTCGGTGACCGCGGACTGCAGCGCTGCCGCGTCGAGCTCGCCGGTCAGCCTCAAAGCGAACGGAATGTTGTACGCCGTCGACTCCGGATCGAACCGGTTGAGGAACCACATCCGCTGCTGCGCGAGCGACAACGGCACCCGCACCGGACGCTGCCGCGCCTCGAGCCGAACCCGCCCACCACGGCCCGACTCCTGCTCCACTCGCGCGGCCAACACCGACACCGTCGACGCCTCGAACAACGCACGCACCGGTACCTGCGCATCCAACGCCGCACCCAACCGCGACACCACCTGCGTCGCGATCAGCGAGTTACCGCCCAACGCAAAGAAGTCATCGTCCGCACCGACCCGCTCGACCCCGAGCACATCGGCGAACACGCCCGCCACGATCTCCTCGATCGGAGTCGACGGCGCACGGAACACACGCGTCTCGAACACCGGCTCCGGCAACGCCCGACGATCCAACTTGCCGTTGACCGTCAACGGAATCGACTCGACCACCACGAACGCCGACGGCACCATGTACTCGGGCACGACCGCACCCACACCGTCACGCAACGCATCCACATCCACCGAAACGCCCTCGGCAGCAACCATATACGCAACGATCCGCGCAGCACCCGGCGCATCCTCACGCACGATCACCGCCGCCTGTGCCACCGCCTCCTGCGCCAGCACCGCCGCCTCGACCTCACCGAGCTCGATACGGAAACCACGAATCTTGACCTGGTCGTCGGCGCGCCCCAGATACTCGAGATCACCTGAGACCACCCAACGCGCCACATCACCGGTGCGGTACAACAACGCACCATCCGCCGAGAACGGATCGGCCACGAACCGCACCGACGACAACTCCGGCCGACGCAGATACCCGCGCGCGAGCTGACCGCCACCGACGTACATCTCCCCCGCGACGCCCACCGGGACCGGCTGCAGTCGCCGGTCCAGCACATACACCCGCAGACCCGCGATCGGCACACCCACCACACTCGCCGATCCGGCCTCCGCGAGATCGGCGCCGATCTCCCGATACGACACATGCACCGTCGTCTCGGTGATCCCATACATATTCACCAACCGCGGCGCAGTGCCACTTCCCCGCCGCTGCGCTCGCCCGGTATCCCCATGCCGCTCGAACCACCCCGCCAAACGACGCGGCTCGAGCGCCTCACCACCGAAAATCACATACCGCAACACCAACTGCGCACCATCGGACGCCACACGATCGGCCTCCGCAAGCTGGTAGAACGCCGACGGCGTCTGATTGAGCACCGTCACCTGCTCGCGAACCAGCAACTCCCGGAACGCCTCCGGCGACCTGGACGTGAAGTAGTCGACGACCACCAGGGTCCCGCCGTACAACAGCGGACCCCACAACTCCCACACCGAGAAGTCGAACGCATAGCTGTGGAACATCGTCCACACATCCGACGAACCGAACCCGTACACCGATTCGGTGTTGACCATCAACCGCACCGCGTTGCGATGCGGAATCAGCACACCCTTCGGCCGGCCCGTCGAACCCGACGTGTAGATCACATACGCAAGGTTCGTCGAGACGAGCGGACCCCGACGCTCCGCATCGAAGATCGGCGTGTCGTCCACACCGGAGAGGTCGACCCGGTCCAGCTCGACCACCGGAACACCACTCGGGAAGGCCACATCCTCGTCGGAATGCGTCACCACCGCCACCGGCCGCGCATCCGACACCAGGAACTCGATGCGCTCGGCCGGCGAATTCGGATCCACCGGCAAATAGCCACCACCGGCCTCGAGCACCGCGAGCAGCGCCACCACCAAATCCACCGATCGCGGCAGGGTGATCGCCACCAACGATTCCGGACCCACACCGACATCGATCAGGTGTCGCGCCAGACGCCGCACCCGCGAGCCGAGTTCCCGGTACGACACCGCGTCGTCGCCGAATTTCACCGCCACAGCATCACCGCGTGCAGCGACCTGCGCCTCGAACATCTCCACCAGCGTCACGTCCGCCGGCGCCACATCATCACCCAGCGAATTCCACCGCGACACCACGAGCTCACGCTCGAACTCATCGAGAATCCCGATGTCGCCGACCACAACCGTCGGATCCTCCACCACCGCGCGCAGAATCCGCAGCAACTGCTCCGCGAACGCCGCGACGCGCAGGTCGTCGAACAGATCGGTGGCGTAGGTGATCGCGAAATCCATACCTCCGACGCCGTTGTCGGCACCCGCCGTTCGAGTGCCGATCGTGTCTGCGAAGGTGAACTGCAAGTCGAACTTGGCTGTAGGAGCTTCGTATTCCAACGCACTCGCGGTGATCCCGTCGAGTTCGAAATCCACTGCGCCTGTGTTCTGGAACGTCAGAGCCACCTGGAACAGCGGATGCCGCGCCTGTGACCGCTGCGGATCGAGGATCTCCACAAGCCGCTCGAACGGAACGTCGGCGTGCGCGAAGGCATCGAGGTCGGCCTCGCGGACCTGGGCGAGCAACTGCTCGAACGGAGCATCGTTGTCGAACGTGGTGCGCAGCACCAGGGTGTTGACGAACATGCCCACCAGGTCGTCGAGTGCCGCCTCGCCGCGCCCGGCAACCGGCGTGCCGATGGCGATATCGTCAGTGCCCGACAGCCTCGACAGCAACACGTTCAGAGCGGCGTGAACCACCATGAACAACGACGTGTTGTGCTCGCGTGCCAGCGTGTTCAAGCGCGCATGCAGCATCGGGTCGATCCGGAAACTGCTGGTCCGTCCCTCGCCGGTCGCGGTCTCGGGGCGCAACCGGTTGGCCGGGAGATCCAGCTGATCCGGAAGTCCGGCAAGCTGGGCGGTCCAATACCCGATCTGCTCCGAGAGCACCGACTCCGCATCGTCCTCGGATCCGAGGACGTCGCGCTGCCACAAGGCGTAGTCGGCGTACTGCACGGCGAGCGGCTGCCAGGCCGGCGGCTCGCCGTGGGTCCGAGACGCGTAGGCGACCATGATGTCGCGAGCGAGCGGACGCAGCGAGAATCCGTCGGATGCGATGTGGTGCACCACGAGGAACAGCACGTGTTCGCGTGCCCCGAGTTCGAACAGCACCACCCGCATCGGGACCTCGACGGTGACATCGAATCCCAACGCGGTGAGTTGCTCCGCGCGTACGATCAGTGAGGCCTCGTCGACGCTCTCAGTGATCAACTCCACCTCGTGTGAGGCAAGCACGGACTGGTATCCCACACCCCCGACGTCCGGGTAGATCGTGCGGAGCGACTCGTGACGGTCGACGACGTCGCCGAGAGCAGCGGTCAGCGCCACGACGTCGAGGGTCCCGGTCAGCCGGACGCCGACCGGAATGTTGTCCACCGCGGACGCGGCGTCGAATCGGTTGAGGAACCACATGCGCTGCTGGGCAGGTGACAGCGGGATCCGCTCCGGGCGGGTGCCGCGTGCCAGCTTCGGTCGAGTTGTGGTTCCGGCAGCCTGCTCGATGCGCACCGCAAGCGCTTCGACAGTGGGTGCGTCGAAGAGAGCCCGCACGGGAATCCGTGCGCCGAGTGCCTCACCCAGGCGGGCAACGACCTGCGTCGCTACGAGCGAATTGCCGCCGAGTGCGAAGAAGTCGTCGCCTCGGCCCGCCCGCTGAATACCGAGGACCTGAGCGAAGACTCCAGCGATGATCTCCTCCACCGGCGTGCGCGGCGGCAGGAACTCACGAATCTCGAAGGTCGGAGCCGGCAACGCATTTCGATCAACCTTCCCGCTGGCGTTGAGCGGGAACGCATCGACCACAACGATCGCCGACGGGACCATGTACGACGGAAGTCCCTGCGCGAGTTCGGCCTTCATATCAAGAGGGTCGAGTGTGGCCCCGGATTCGGGCGCCACATACGCGACGAGCTGCGGGCCTGCGCCCGGGTCGTCGCGAACGGTCGTCACGGCCTGCCGTACCCCGCTCAGCGCAGCCAGGGCCGACTCGATTTCGCCGAGCTCGATCCGGAGGCCACGCAGCTTGACCTGGTGGTCCGTGCGGCCGAGGTATTCGAGCTCGAGCACCTCGAGGGATGTCGTTCCCGTGCCGCCGGAGGCGACCGGGACCCATTTGACGAGGTCGCCGGTCCGGTACATCCGCTCACCGGTCGTCGAGCGGGGATCCGCAACGAATCGCTCCGCGGTCAGATCCACGCGACCCTGGTAACCACGGGCGAGCTGAGCACCGGTGAGATAGAGCTCCCCCGACACTCCGACGGGAACCGGACGCAGCCGCGAGTCGAGTACGAGCACATCGGTGTTCCATACCGGACGGCCGATCGGCACGATCCGATCGTCATCGGCTCCTGCGGTCCGGTACACGGTCTGCACCGTCGCTTCGGTCGGTCCGTAGACGTTGTGCACGGGCGCATCCCCGAGGGCAGCGAACCGGGCGGCGCTGCCGGCCGCAAGCGCCTCGCCACCACAGAAGACGTGGGTGAGCGATGCCGCAGCAGCCTGCTCGAGATGTTCGAGAACCGCGTCGAAGACAGTGGGGACGAACTGCACCACCGTGGTGGCGGTGCGACCGATTTCTGCCGCCAGCCGAGCGGGATCACGGTGGAGGTCCGGGGCCCCCACGACGATGGAGCCACCGGTCTGCAGCGGCAGGAAGATCTCCCACACCGATGCGTCGAACGTCACGGGAGTCTTGAGCAGTACTGCGTCCGATTCCGAGAACGCGAATCGGTTTTGCATCCACAGCATCTGGTTGATCACGGAGCCGTGAGTGACACCGACCCCCTTGGGCCGACCGGTCGATCCGGACGTGTACAGCACATACGCGAGGTTCTCGGCACGTAGCGGTGCGGTGCGATCGGCGTCGGTGAGGGGGGTGTCGTCGAATCCTGTGAGGTCGAGTGCGTCGAGATCACATGTGGTTACCGAGGTTCCGACGAGCGCGGATGCCGCAGACCCGGCGGTGACGAGCAGCGACGGCGCCGAAGAGCCGAGGATGAACTCGATGCGTTCGGAAGGTTGCTCGGGATCGACGGGCACGTACGCGCCGCCGGCGGCAATCACCGCGTGTATGACGACAACCATATCGACGGACCGGGTCAGCACGACCCCCACGCGAGTGTCGGGTCCGACACCCCGGTGCACGAAGTAGCGGGCGAGCCGGTTCACCTCGCGTCCGAACTCCCGATATGTGCGCGGTGCACCGAGTGCGTCGGTGCCCGGGATCAGTGCGCAAGCGTCCGGGGTACGTGCCACCTGCTGCTCCAGCAGGACCGGCAATGTGACCGCGGAGTCGATGGGATGCTCGGTTCCACGGGAAGCCGACTCGACCGCGATGAGTTCGGCGTCCGTGAGCAGGGGAAGGTCGCCGACCGGTAGTGCCGGCGTGTGGGTGGCCGCCTCGAGCAGCGAGACGAACCGCTCACTCATTCCAGCGATGGTCGACGCATCGAACAGATCTGTGGCGTAGGAGAATTCGACCGAGTAACCGGTGTCCGCAGAACTGCCGATCGGGACGTCGAGGACGGTCACCACCAGATCGAACTTCGACATGCCGCTGTCGAGTGGGATGTCGGACACTGTCATGCCCGGCAACTCGAGCGACACCTGACCGATGTTCTGGAACGCGAGCATCACCTGGAACAACGGATTGTGGGCCTGGCTACGGACGGGCGCGAGCACGTCGACGAGCCGCTCGAACGGGATCTCCGCGTGGGCGAATGCCCCGAGATCGGATTCACGTACGTGGGCGAGCAGTTCGCCGAACGTCCGCGCCGAATCGACGTGCGTGCGGAGCACGAGCGTGTTGACGAACATGCCGATCAGTCCGTCGAGGGTGCGCTCACCGCGACCGGCGACCGGGGTGCCGATCGTGATGTCGTCCGACGCCCCGAGCCGTGCGAGGAGCACCGCGAGGGCGGCGTGGACCACCATGAATTCTGTGGTGCGCTGTTCGTGCGCCAGCCGATCGATCGCGGTGCGCAGGTCTGCACTGATGTCGAATCGATGCACCGCCCCGGCATTGGTGGCGACCGCCGGGCGCGGCCGGTCGGTAGGCAACTCCAGGCTCGCGGGGACTCCGTCGAGCGCGTCGATCCAGTACCGAATCTGCTGGGAGACCAGCGAACCGGGATCGTCCTCGGATCCGAGGACGTCGCGCTGCCACAGCGTGTAATCGGCGTACTGCACCTCGAGCGGTTCCCAGGCCGGATCGTCGCCGGTCGAGCGCGCCGCATAGGCGATCATGATGTCGCGGGTGAGCGGGACCATCGAGAGCCCGTCCGCGGCGATATGGTGCAGCACTGCTACCAGCAGATGCTCGTCGGACGCCAGCTCGAGCAGGCAGACCGCGAGCGGAACTTCGTGCGCCACATCGAACGCGGTGCCGGCGAACTCGCGCAGCGCCTCGGGGGCGTCCGCCTCGCTCGTGGGAATACTCTCCAGCGCGATCGGCACGTCGACCGGAGCGAGGATCTTCTGGTATCCGTAACCATCGACGTCCGGGTAGATGGTACGCAGCGACTCGTGCCGCGCGACCACGTCTCGCAGTGCTTGTTCGAGTGCCGCGACGTCGAGCTTGCCCGACAGGCGCACCGCAACCGGGATGTTGTTCACCGACGAGTCGGGGTCGAACCGGTTGAGGAACCACATCCGCTGCTGCGCGAGCGACAGCGGCACCCGAACCGGGCGGTCCTGTGCGACCAGGGGCACCCGGGCCGTCTCGACCGAACTGGACTCGGCGGCAACGGCGAGCGATTCGACGGTCGAGGCCTCGAAGATCGTGCGGAGCGGCAGACGATGACCGACTTCCTCGCCGATCCGCGACACCACCTGCGTCGCGATCAGCGAGTTGCCACCGAGTGCGAAGAAGTCGTCGTCGAGCCCGACCCGGTCGAGACCGAGGACGTCGGCGATGACCGACGCCACGATCTGCTCGATGGGTGTCGTCGGTGCCCGGAACTCCTTGACCTCGAACACGGGTTCCGGCAGTGCTTTACGGTCGAGCTTGCCCGCCGGGCTCAGGGGCATCCGGTCGAGCAGGACGTACGCGGTAGGAACCATGTAGGCAGGAAGCCGGGTCGAAAGGGCCCGGGAGATCGCTGAAGTATCGAGCGCGACCCCGGGCTGCCCGACGAGGTACGCGACGAGCTGCTCACCCGAACGCGGATCCGATCGTACGAGGACGATGGCGTGGGAGACAGCTGTGGTGTCGAGGAGAGCGGCTTCGATCTCGCCCAGCTCGATCCGCAGGCCGCGCAGCTTGACCTGGAAGTCGGTACGGCCGATGTATTCGAGTTCACCGGAACGCCGGCCCCACTTGACGAGGTCGCCGGTTCGGTAGAGTCGCTCTCCCGCTGCGTATGGCGAAGCGACGAACCGCTCTGCGGTCAGGTCCGGGCGCGTCACGTATCCACGCGCCAATTGCACGCCCGACAGATACAGCTCACCCGCGACACCCACAGGGACCGGTTGGAGGCGGCCGTCGAGGACGTAGACACCGGTGTTCCACACCGGGACACCGATCGGGACGGACACCGAGTCGGCCCGGGTGACCTCGTGGTAGGTCACGTCGACGGCAGCCTCGGTGGGTCCGTACAGGTTGTGCAGACGCACCTGGGGAAGTGCCGTGCGCAGGCGATCCGCGACTGTCGCCGACAACGCCTCGCCGGAGGCGAACACGGCCCGCAGAGACGACACGATCTCGACACCGGACGCTGCCACGAACACGGCGAGCATCGACGGCACGAAATGCGCTACCGACACCGACTTCTCGATCATGGTCCGCACCAGGTAATCCGGGTCACGGTGACCGTCGGGAGCGGCAATGACGAGTCGCGCACCCACCTGCAGGGGCCAGAAGAACTCCCACACCGACACATCGAATGTGAACGGCGTCTTCTGCAGGATCACGTCGTCGGTGTCGAGCCGATATCTGTCCTGCATCCACATGAGACGGTTCACGATCGAGGCGTGCGAGACCGCGACGCCCTTCGGCCGACCCGTCGACCCCGACGTGAACAACACATACGCCGCATTCGACGACCGCAACGACGCAACACGATCCACATCCGTCACCGCAGCATCGGAGAACCCCGCCACATCGAGCACATCCAACTCGACCACCGGAACAGACACACCCGGAACAACGAACCCGTCACGCCGAGTCGTCACCACCACCACCGGAGCAGCAGTCGCCAGAATGTACCCATTACGATCCGCCGGCTGATCCGGATCCACCGGCACATACGCACCACCGGCCTTGACGATCGCATACATCCCGACCAACAGATCCACCGACCGACGCACCGCCAGAGCCACCGTCGACTCCGGCCCCACACCCACCGACACCAAATAACGCGCAACCCGATTCACACGAGAATCGAACTCCGCAAACGTCAGCGACTGCCCCTCGAACTCGAGCGCCACCGCATCCGGCGTCCGACGCACCTGCGCCTCGAACACATCCACCAACGTCAACGACGACTCGACCGCATACGCAGTGTCGTTCCACCGCTCCAGCACCAGCAACCGCTCATCACCATCGAGCAGATCGATGTCGCCGACGCGCACCGTCGGATCCACCACGACCGTCTCGAGCACCCGCACGAAACGGTCGGCGAACCCGCGTGCGGTTGCAGCGTCGAACAGGTCAGTCGCGTACGTGAAGGCGGCGCCGAGTCCGTTGGGCGTGCCGTCGCCGTCGAATGCCTCCGTCAGAGTCAGCTGCAGGTCGAACTTGGCGACGGCCGAATCGATATCGACGACGTCGAGGGTCAGGCCACGGAGGTCGATGCGCGAGGCACGGAGATTCTCGAACGAGAGCATCACCTGGAACAGCGGGTGCCGTGCTGTCGAACGCTCCGGGTTCAGTACCTCCACAAGACGCTCGAACGGCACGTCCGCGTGCCCGAACGCGCCGAGTGCGGCGTCGCGGGCACGGGCGAGATGGCGGGTGAACTCGTCGGCTCCGTCGACCTCGGTGCGCAACACGAGTGTGTTGACGAACATGCCGATCAGATCGTCGAGTGCCTGCTCGCCGCGGCCGGCCACGGGAGTGCCGATCGCGATGTCGTCCTGCCCGGACATACGCGACAGCATCACCGACAGCGCGGCGTGGACCACCATGAACAGCGACGCGTTACGTGTCCGCGCGAGATCTACCAGCCCCCGGTGCAATTCCGGTTCGATCCGAAACTCGACGGTCGCGCCGGAGTACGACTGCTGGCTCGGTCGGGGACGGTCGGCAGGAAGGTCGAGCTGATCGGGGATCCCCTCCAACGTGCGGCGCCAGTAGTCGAGCTGACGCGAGATCAGCGACTGCTCATCGTCTTCGGAACCCAGAACCTGCCGCTGCCACAGCGTGTAGTCGGTGTACTGTACGGGCAACGGAGCCCACGACGGCTCTTCCCACTCGGTCCGTGCGGTATACGCGACCATGATGTCGCGAGCCATCGGGCCGATCGACCAACCGTCGGCCGAGATGTGGTGCACTACGACGACAAGCACATGTTCCGAGTCTCCGAGCTCGAACAGCTCGGCGCGGATGGGGACGTCGGAGGTCACGTCGAGGCCGGTGGAGGCGAGTCGACGGACGGCTTCGGCGAGTTCGTCTGCCGCGATCACCGTCGGGGTCAGGTCAGGAACGACCTCGGCTGCGGCGCGAACGACCTGGTGCGGCCCCTCGGGGGAGTCCGGGAACACGGTACGCAGCGATTCGTGCCGATCGATGACGTCCATGATCGACACCTGCAGGGCGGCGACATCGAGGTCGCCGCGCAGCCGCAGCGCCATCGGCAGGTTGTAGGTTGCCGACTGCGTGTCGAAGCGATTGAGGAACCACATGCGCTGCTGCGCAAGCGAGAGCGGAACCCGTTCGGGCCGAGGCATCTTCGACAGCGCTATGCGCGCACCGCGGCCGGCTTCCTGCTCCACCCGCACGGCGAGCGCTGCGACCGTGGCGGATTCGAACAACACTCGAACCGGGACCTGGGCGTCGAGTGCGACACCGAGTCGCGAGACGACCTGCGTCGCGAGCAGTGAGTTGCCACCGAGCTCGAAGAAGTCGTCGTCCAATCCGACGACCTGCAGACCGAGGACGTCGGCGAACACCGTTGCGACAGTCTCTTCGATCGGGGTGGTCGGTGCGCGGAACTCGCGATAGCTGATGACGAGTTCGGGTTGCGGCAGAGCGCGTCGGTCGAGCTTCCCGATCGGCGTGAGGGGCACCTCGTCGAGAACGATGATCTGGGACGGAACCATGTACGAGGGCAGCGACAGGCCCGCGTGACGTGCGAGATCCACGGTGTCGATGTCTGCAGCGGCCACGCCGGGCCGGGCATGCACGTACGACACGAGAGCTGTTTGCCCCGAAGGCATTTCATGCCCGAGGGTAGCGGCGAAGTCCACCAGATCGTGACTCAGCAACGCCGCGTCGATCTCACCGAGCTCGATGCGATAACCGCGGACCTTGACCTGGAAGTCGGATCGGCCGGTGAAGACCAGCTGATCGTCACCGTTCCAGCGCACGAGGTCGCCGGTGCGGTACATGCGGTCGCCGGGACCTCCGAACGGATTCGCGACGAACCGATCCGCGGTGAGCGACCCGCGATGGTGATAGCCGCGAGCAAGGGCGTCACCGGCGATGTACAGCTCCCCCGACACCCCTGCCGGTACGGGTCGGAGACGTCGATCGAGGACATGCGCTGCCACTCCGGCGACTGGAGTGCCCACGGTGATCCTGCCGTCGACCGACAGCTCGGCACGGGTCGACACGATCGTCGTCTCGGTCGGCCCGTACGCATTGAAGAAGCGCCGACCCGGTGCCCAGCGGGAGACCAGATCGGTGGTCGAGGCGTCACCTCCGACATTGAGTGTCCGAAGTGAATCCAGACCGGTGGGATCGACCGACCCGAGCACCGCCGGGGTGATGACGGCATGGGTGACCTTCGTGGCCGCGATGAGTGCGCGAAGTTCGGCGCCGCCGTAGATCGAGGGCGGAGTGACGACGAGTTCGGCACCTGCCGACCCCGCGAGCGTCCAATCGAGCACCGACGGGTCGAAGCTCGGCGAACAGATGTGCAGAATCCGTGACTCTTCGGTGACCCCGTAGAGCTCGACGGACTCGCGAACGAGTCCGGCCAGTCCGACGTGGGTGACCGCGACCCCCTTCGGGCGCCCGGTCGAGCCCGAAGTGTAGATGACGTAGGCGGTGTGATCCGGTCGGAGCGTGCAAAGCCGGTCGGTGTCGTCGATCGGATCGCTGGACAGCGTCGCGCATTCTGCGACGAAGTCGGCGTCGCCCAGATCGATCCAGTCGACGACCGACGGGAGGGAACCGGATCGTTCGGCCGTGGTCAGGCCTGCCAGCGCACCCGAATCATCGAGCATGTGGGAGATGCGCTCGGCCGGGTGCTCGGGGTCGACAGGCAGGTACGCCGCACCGGTCTTGGCCACAGACCAGACACCGAGGAGCATTTCCCAGGAGCGAGGGAAGGCCAACGCCACGATCTCTTCCGGTCCGGCACCGCGTCCGATGAGGTAGCGGGCGACGCGATTCGACATCTCGTCGAGCTCGCGATAGGTGATCGTCGTATCGCCGTCGCGCACCGCGGTGCGATCGGGGTGGCGGCGTCCTCCTTCGACGAGCAGATCGACGAGGGTGACGTGCTCGGTGACGACGGAACCGTGGGGCGCGAGGAGGCGATCGAGCTCGCCCGGCGACAGGATCTCGAGATCGCCGACGGGAGTCGTGGGGTCGGCGACGACCCCACCTAGAATGCGTACGAATCGCTCACCGAACGCGGCCACGGTGGCCTCGTCGAACAGATCCGTGGCGAACTCGAAGACCGCGCCGAGTCCTGCAGGGCGTCCGTCGCCGTCGAGCTGCTCGGTGACCCAGAGCTGGATGTCGAACTTCGAGATCGGCATGTCGAGTTCGGTGCCCACCGCGTGGACACCTGCGAACGATACGTCACGCGCGTGCGCCGGTTCGAGCGACAGCGCCGCCTGGAAAAGCGGGTGCCGCGCGGTGGAGCGTGCGGGGTTGAGCACCTCGACGAGCCGCTCGAACGGCACATCTGCGTTCGAGAACGCGGTCAGGTCGGTCCCTCGGACGTCGCCGAGGAAGTCCTCGAACGAGGCACCCGGGTCGATCCGGCTGCGCAGCACGAGGGTGTTGACGAACATACCGATCAGGTCGTCGAGTTCTTTCTCGCCGCGGCCCGCGACAGCAGTACCGATCGCGATGTCGCTGGACCCGCTCAGTCGCGACAACAGCACAGCGTAGGCAGCGTGCACGACCATGAACAATGATGCGTGGTGTGTGCGGGCGAGCTCGACCAGGCGCGTGTGGGTTTCGGCGTCGATGTCGAAGCGGTGCTTGGCGCCGTCGTAACTGGAGACGGCGGGACGCAACCGGTCGGCCGGCAAGTCGAGCTGGTCGGGAAGCCCGTCGAGCTCCTCGGTCCAGTAGGCGATCTGCTGCGCAGCAGCCGATTCCGGGTCGGATTCGAGGCCGAGGGCTTCACGTTGCCAGACCGCGTAGTCGGCGTACTGGATCGGCAGCGGCGCCCACTGCGGGTCGTGACCTTCGGCTCGCGCCGAGTAGGCGGTGACGACGTCGCGGGCGAACGGGCCGAACGACGACCCGTCGGATGCAATGTGGTGCAACACCATTGCGAGCACATAAGCATCGGGAGCGAGCCGGTAGAGGGCGACTCGGAACGGTGCATCGGTCGTGACGTCGAATCCGCGACCGGCCATCTCGACGACAGCGGCCTCCAGGCCCGCTTCGTCGACATCCGCCGGCTCGAGGACCGAGATGACCTGCTCGGCCGGCAGGATCACCTGGCGAGGTTCACCGTCGACCTCGGGGTACACGGTGCGCAGTGTCTCGTGACGGTGCACCACGTCGGCAAATCCGTCGGACAGCGCCCGCGGGTCCACGTTGCCGCGAAGACGCACCGTGAAGGGCAGGTTGTATGCCGCGGTGGTGGTGTCGAACCGGTTGATGAACCAGATGCGCTGCTGCGCGGTCGACAAGGGCAGTACCTCGGGCCGTGGCCGCGCCACCAACGCGCTCCGCGCACCCGATCCGATCTGCTTCGCCACCCGGGTGGCGAGACCCACCACGGTGGATGCCTCGAACAGCGCACGTACCGGGATCTGGGTGTCGAGCGCGGCACCGATGCGGGACACGACCTGGGTGGCGACGAGGGAGTTGCCGCCCAGCTCGAAGAAGTCGTCGTCGAGACCGACTTGCTCGACGCCGAGCACCTCACCGAACGCGGCGGACACGGCCCGTTCCGCGGGGGTACGGGATTCGCGGAAGGTGCGGGTACTGCTGAAGACCGGCTGTGGCAGCGCCTTACGGTCGAGCTTGCCACTGGTGTTGAGCGGGAGCTCGTCGAGCACCATCAGCGACGCCGGGACCATGTACGACGGCAGCGCACGCTCGGCGTGATCCGCCAGGTCTGCAACATCGATCGTCGCCGTCGGGGTGGCTACGAGATAGCCCGCCAGCTGGTCGCCGGTGGGTGTCTGCACCACGAGCACGACGGCCTGGGACACGGCCTCGTGCGAGAGCAGAACCGCTTCGATCTCACCGAGTTCGATGCGCTGACCGCGGAACTTCACCTGGAAGTCGGTGCGCCCGATGTAGTCGAGGATGCCGTGATCATCATCTGGCGCGATCCAGCGGACGAGGTCGCCGGTGCGATACATCCGGTCACCCGGCGCACCGAACGGATCGGCAAGGAATCGATCGGACGTCAGGTCGGGCCGGTCGAGATATCCGCGGGCGAGTTGGATGCCGGCGAGATAGAGCTCGCCCGGACGCCCCACCGGAACGGGACGAAGGCGACGGTCGAGCACGTACGCTCGGCTGTTCCATTGCGGAATACCGATCGGGACGCTGTGTACGTCGCCCGGTCCTGCACGGTGATAGGTGATCGACACTGCGGCCTCTGTGGGCCCGTAGAGGTTGTGCAGGCCTGCGGAGCACAGCTGCGCGAAATCGGCGGCCGTTTCGGAGGGCAACGCCTCGCCGATGACGAAGACGTGGCGCAATGTGTCGGAGCCACCCTCGGGTGCGTTGGCCACGAACACGGTGAGCATCGACGGAACGAAATCGGTGAGCGTGACCCCGTGCTCGGCGATCTTGTTCGCGACGTAGACCGGGTCGCGGTGCCCGTCCGGGGTCGCGATCACGAGGGTCGCGCCCACACGTAGCGGCATGAAGAAGCCCCACAACGACACGTCGAACGTGGTGGCGGTCTTCTGCAGATAGACGTCGGTAGGTGTCACGTCGTACTGGTCGTTCATCCACTGGATCTGGTTGTCGATCGCAGCGTGACCGACCGCGACCCCCTTGGGGCGGCCCGTGGAACCGGACGTGAAGATCACGTACGCGGTGGTGTCGGGCCGTACGGGCCCGTGGCGTTCCGAGTCGGTGAGGGGACCACCTGCGCGCGAGGAGTAATCGAACGAGTCGATCTCGATGATCGGTGCGGCATCGGGGAGATCGGCGCGGTCGCGCGACGTGGTGAGCACCGCGACCGGCTTCGCAGTGTCGAGGATGTATTCGGTGCGATCGGCCGGGTGATCCGGGTCGAGCGGCACCCACGCACCACCGGCCTCGAGAATCGCGTACATGCCGACGAGGAGTTCGAACGAACGGCGGACACACAACCCGACGAGTGATTCGGGGCCGACTCCGCGATCGACGAGCTCGCGGCCCAGGGAATTGACGCGCGCAGCGAACTCACCGTACGTCAGCGATTCACCCTCGTGGACCAACGCCGTCGCATCGGGTGTCGCGAGGGCCTGGGCCCGGAAGTCTGCCAGCAGTGTGCGCTGCTCGATCGGGTGATCGGTACGGTTCCAGTCGACCACCACCCGATCGAGTTCGGCGTTTCGGGCGAGCGGGATATCCCAGACGAGCCGGTCGGCGTCGGACCCGACGAAACGATCGAAGAACTCGACGAACCGCTCGTGGTTGGCGCGTGCCTGTTCGGCTGCGTAGAGATTGGGATTGGACTCGAAGTCGATGTGGACGCGGGTGCCGCCACTCTTGTAGACGTTGACACCGAGGTCTTCGATGAGACCGGTCGACAGGATGTTGATGCGTCCGACCATGTCGCCGAGGCGAATTTCGTTCTCGAACAGCATGATGTTGACCCACGGCCCGAAGAACGTGGACTGCGCCCCGGCCGACGTGTCGCGGTCTCGGACGATGTCCTCGTGCCGGTAGCGCTGGTGTCTCAGGGCTCCGGACACGGCGGCACCCGCCGCGGCGACCAGTTCGTGGACGGTGGTGTCGTCGGTGACATCGAGGCGCAGCGGTACCACGTTCGAGACCATGCTGCCCGAACGGCGCAGGACCGCGTTCGTCCGCGCGGCTACCGGCAAGCTCAACACGACGTCGGTGCGTCCGGTCATCTGCGCGACGTAAGCCGCGAAGGCTGCCACGACGGCCGTCGCGAGGCTCGCGCCCTCACGCTCGACGAGCGCATCGACGTGGCGTTCGGTGTCGTCGGTGAGCGCGGCGCTGTCGATGCGGCTCACGGGCGCGGGCGCTGCGGTGCGGTCGGCCAGGCTCGACGGTTCCTCGATGCCCTCGATCTGCCCCGCCCAGTATTCGCGATCGGCGGCGAACCGGGTCGAATCGCGGTAGTCCATCTCGACGTCATAGACCTTGCGCAGGTCCGAGGCGCGGTTCGGGCTGGCCTCGCCCCCTTCTACGGCGGCGGTGTACAGTTCCGCGATCCGGGTCATGAAAGTCGCGGCGGCGAATCCGTCGAGTGCGAGGTGGTGGACGCGGTTGTACCAGAAGTAGCGGGACTCACCGATGCGGAGCAGCGTCGCGGCGATGAGCCGATCGCGGAGCACGTCCACGGGCCGGCTACGGTCCTCGCGCATCCACTCGAGCGCTGCCCGCCGGGGGTCGTGTTCGTCGCGCAGATCGACGTATCCGAGCGGGGCCTCCAGCTCGGGGTCTACGAGCTGATAGGGCCGCGCGTCCACCTCGATGAATCGGAGGAACCCCGACCCCGTTTCGAGAGCCGCGCGAGCACTGGATTCGCGAAGAACGTCGAGGTCGACATCGCCGTCGAGTTCGACGTACTGGGCGATGTTGGCCGGCACCGTCGGGTCGACGTGCTGAGCGAACCACATCCCCAGCTGCGCCGGCGAGAGGGGAAACGCTCCGGGCGGCACCGCTGCCGCACTCGCCCTCTTCGTTTCCGAGCCGCCGATACCCAGCGAGTCCAAACCCCAACCTTCCTCTCACCGTCGGACGACGACCGACCTGCGCACCGACCTGCGGAGCACATCACCGTACCCCGCGTATATCTGCAGATCAGGTGAGGATCGTTACGGCAAGCCCGGCAGCGGACCCCCACCGACCCGAAAACGCAGCAACAAGCCCTCCACCGACCGGAACAAACCGACCGAGTCAGGTTACTCGCCGGTCATATCCGGTGCCGTCCGCGTACACACCGGCCCAATCTACAGGGTGAGGACCGGTGCCGAACGGCCACAGGCCGGTGCGGCACGACACTGTTGAGACGGTGGGAGAGGATCACCACAGCACGGCGATGATCACGTTGACGATGCCGAGGCCGCCTGCCACGTGGGCGAGTGCAGCCGTGGAGCCGGGGGTCTGCTTCTCCCGCTTCACACCGACGATCGCGACCGCGAGGATGATCAACGCGATCACCAGCTTGATACCGATCTTCATGTGGTTGACGTCGGCATCGTTCGCCTCGTTGAGACCCACGAGCGCGAGACCGCTCACGACCTGAAGGATCGCGCCGTGCAGCATGCCCATGACGACACGCGGATCTTTGATGACCACGAGCCATGAGCCGATGATTCCGGCAAGACCGATGAAGTGCAGGATCAGAAATATGTCGATGGCGATATCCATGCGGCAATCCGAACATTCAGGACGTGACCTGTCCAGTAAGGCAGCACTCACGACGTGTTCTACATCACCCCTGGTCTCGGTACCAATCGAGAAGTCCCGGACTGTCGACCGCCGTGCGCTCGACAGCCACGGCGGCATCGGCGCCCTGCAGGATCCGTTTGATCGGAACCTCGAGCTTCTTGCCGGTGCGGGTGTGCGGCACCCCGGGCGCGGCAAGAATGTCGTCCGGCACATGCCGGGGCGAGACACGCACCCGGAGTTCACTGCGGATGTGTTCGCGGAGAGCCTCGTCGAGGATCACGCCGTCGGCGAGGACGACGAACAGGGGCATCCAGTACTCCCCATCCGGTCGCTCGACACCCAGCGCGAGTGCTTCGACGATCTCAGGTAGGTCTTCGACCACCTGGTAGATGTCGGCGGTGCCGATCCGGACCCCGTGCCGGTTCAGCGTCGCGTCGGAGCGTCCGTGCATCTCCACGGAGCCGCGCTCGGTGATGGAGATCCAGTCGCCGTGCCGCCACACTCCGGGGTAGACGGAGAAGTACGCCTCGCGGAGTCGGTCGCCGTCGGGATCGTTCCAGAATCGAACCGGCATCGACGGCATCGGCGCGGTGACCACGAGCTCGCCCACCTCGTCGCGCACCGGACGACCCGCGGCGTCGAATGCATCGACAGCGACGCCGAGGCACGGCACCGACAACTCCCCCGGCCACACCGGAACGGTCCGGACCGAACCGATGAACGCCGACACCACGTCGGTGCCGCCGGTGATCGACATGACCTGGACCCGCTCGCCCACGTTCTCCCCGAGCCACAGCGACGATGCGGGTGGTAAGGTCGAACCGGTGACGCCGATACCGCGGAGAGCGGACAGGTCGTGTGCGCGGCGCGGGACGACACCCGCTTTGATGCACGCGAGGACGTAACCGGGACTCGTTCCGAGGACCGTGACGTGTTCGTCGGCCGTGATCCGCCACAGCCGGTCGGTGTCCGGGTGTGAGGGCGCACCGTCGTAGCAGACGATCGTGGCGCCGACGAGCAGTCCCGCCGCGAGGAAGTTCCACATCATCCAGCTCGGGCTCGTGTACCAGAAGAACGTGTCGCGGTGGCCGATGTCGAGGTGCAGCGACAGCACTTTGAGGTGCTCGATCAGCACTCCCCCGTGGCCGTGCACGATGCCTTTGGGCAGACCGGTGGTGCCGGACGAGAACACCGTCCACAGTGGGTGGTCGAACGGTACCGGGACGGGTACGAACTCGTGCTCGCCCGCGGTGGCCTCCTCCCACGTGAGGATGCCGGGGTCCAGCAGGGCGTCTCCGGTGTCATCGCTGCGCGCCACGAGCACCGTCACCTCGAGACCGGGCATGCGTTCCCGCAGCCAGGTGACCTCGGCTACGCGATCATGCTGGCGACCGTTGTACCGGTAGCCATCCGCAGTGACGAGAACCTTCGGCTCGAGCTGTCCGAGCCGGTCGAGCGCGGCGTGAGCTGCGTAGTCCTGTCCGCACGCCGACCACACTGCTCCGACACCGGCGGTGGCGAGTAACGCGACGATCGCTTCGGGGATATTGGGCAGATACCCGGCCACCCGGTCGCCGGGTCCCACCCCGTGGTCGCGGAGCGTGGCGGCGAGAGCCGCGGCCTGGCCGTGCAGTTGCTCCCATGTCGTCTCTCGGCGCTGCCCGTCCTCGTCGATGTGGACGATCGCCGGGCGGTCGGTGCGAGCATTCCGGAAGACGTGCGACGCGTAATTCAGCCGTGCACCGGGAAACCACACGGCTCCGGGCATGGTCGCGTCGGCGAGCGCCGGACCGTGATCGGTGCCGCCGCGGATCTCGAACCACTCCCACACGGCCTGCCAGAACTCCGAGGAGTGGTCGATCGACCACTGCCAGAGTGTGTTGTAGTCCGGCAGCTGCACGGCGTGTCGTTGTTCGACGAAACGGGCGAACGCCGTCACCCTTGCTTCTGCGAAGTCCACCTCGCTGGGAACCCACTGTGGATGGACCATCCTGTCACCTCCGTTCCGGCTCGACCCCCATGCGACCCGAGCGGTACCCGTTGGCGCGGGCCTCCACGGATCGGTGGAGGATCTGCTCGGCATGGCGTAGTACGGGCGCGTCGACCATCTGCCCCTCGAACCGGAACACGCCCCGCGACTCGGGCACGGCCGCGAGAACCCTGCGAGCCCACTCGACCGACTTGTCGCTCGGCGTGTAGGCGTCTCGGATCACACCCACCTGATCGGGGTGGATCGCCACCTTCACGTCGAACCCGACCGCGACGGCGTCGAGCGCCTCGCTGCGCAGCCCGGCATGGTCGCCGATGTCGAGGTACGCGGCATCGAGAGCCCAGCGCCCGTACGCTTTCGCCGCGAGCAGCACCGACGACCTGACATGTTTCGCGACGTCACGGTAAGTACCGTCCTCGTACCGGATGTTCTGACCGCCCAATCCGACGGCGAGCTCCTCTGCTCCCCACATGACACCGATCGTGCCCATCGCCAGTGCTATGTCGGCGATCGCGAGTGCTCCGCGCGGGGACTCGACGAGCGCGATGACCTGACGGGGCGCGAGAGCCGTCACCTGTTCGGGAGATTCGCATTTCGCGAGCAGCACCCGGGTGTACGGCGAGTCGGCGAGCGCCCTCAGGTCGAGGCGATGGTCCTCGGTCCCGGCCGGATTGATCCGGACCACAGTGCGCGCCGGGTCGAGGGAGCGGTCCAGTAACGAGCGGCGTGCGTACTCCTTGTCGGCCGGCGCGACACCGGCCTCGAGATCGAGGACGACGACGTCGGCGGTCGCGGCGGCCGTACCGTAGCGTTCGGGTCGGTCCGCCGGGCAGAACAACCATGCCGGTCCTGGAATTGCGCTCATGCGGTCGACCTTCCTCTTCCATCGTTCTTCCACTTCCGATCATCCCGCGCCCGGCCTGTCCGGTCACCGTTTCGTCGCGAGTGATCGAACGACCGATGGCCCCGCCCGGGGGGCGAGGCCATCAGGTTCGATGAAATCAGGGCTGGTCGATCAATTCTTCGTCCTTGTCATCGATGTGTAGAGCAGAGTCAGGACCACTGCGGCCGCGATACTGATGATCCACCGAATCCAGTCGATACCTCCGGTGTTTTCGTTTCCTGGTGACGAGATCGCACCCCAGACCCAGTAACCGATGAGGGCACCGACGATGCCGATGATGACGGTGATGATCATGCCCATCGACTGCTTGCCCGGGATCACGAGTCGGGCCAGCACACCGATGACCGCACCGAAGATGATAGTGCCGACGATTTCCCAGAACATCGCGCGCTCCTCTCGTAGGTGATCTTGACGCGACGAACTGCACTCCAGTTTGTTCTCCTCGGCATGTCTACGAGTGAATTTCCGGAATCTGCCTACCGAACGTTGCGTGTCCGCGACCCGTTCACGATGCGTGGACGATCACCCCGCGCAGGTTCTTGCCGTCGCGCAGATCCTGGTAGCCCTGGTTGACTTCTTCGAGCGTGTACCTGGTGGTGATCAACTCGTCGAGTTTCAGTTGGCCGGCGTCGTAGAGGCGTAGCAGCCGCACGATGTCGTATTGCGGGTTGGCCGAGCCGAACAGCGAACCCTTGATGGTCTTCTGGAACAGCGTCAGGTCGGTGCCCGACACATGGACGGTGAGCTTTTCGGGGTTGGCCAGGCCCGTGATCACCACGGTGCCGCCCTTACCGATGACCGCTGTCGCTGCCGACACCACCTCCTCGTCGACCGTGCCGACCAGGATCAGCGCGGCGTCGGCGCCCTGCCCCCAGCTCAGCTCGTTGACCTTCGCTGCGGCCTCCGCCGCGGTCGCGAATGCGTGGGTGGCTCCGAACTTCACGGCCGCGTCGCGCTTCATCTCGACGGGGTCGACGACCACGACGTACTTCGCTCCGGCGTGGACCGCACCCTGGACGGCGTTGATCCCGAGACCGCCGATGCCGTAGATGACGACGATGTCGCCGGCGCGCACGTCGCCGGAATACACCGCCGTGCCCCACCCGGACGGCACCCCGCAGCCGACGAGCACCGCGGTCTCGAGCGGGAGCCAGTCGTCGACCTTGACCACCGAGTGCTGCGAGATCGTAGCCCGCTCGGCGAACGTACCCAGCATGCACATGGCACCGAAATCGTTTCCGCCCGAGTGGAAGCGGAAGGATCCGTCGGGCATGCATCCTTCGAGGATGGTCGCGCCCATGTTGCACAGATTCTGACGACCCGTGGAACAGTATCGGCACGTACCGCAGTTGGGAATGAAGCTGCACACCACGTGGTCTCCGGGTTCGACCTTGGTGACGCCGGGGCCGACCTCCTCGATGATGCCGGAACCCTCGTGGCCGCCGACGATCGGGAAACGCGGCGGCAGGTCTCCGTCGGTGAGATGCAGATCGGAATGACACAGGCCCGCAGCGGTGTACTTGATCAGGACCTCTCCCGGCCCAGGCCCGTCGAGTTCGAGCTCCATCAGTTCGAACGGCTTGCCTACTTCGAGCAGTACTGCGGCTTTGGTCTTCATCTCGTCCTCCGTTGGCTCGCTGTCATTCGGTGCATCTCTCGGACACGCAGGGGGCGACAGCGCACTCGGCCACGGCAGTCATACGAACCTCCATAAGTAGTGTGACACGAGTCATACTCCCTCGGAGGGGCGTCCCCGAACTGTCCAAGATGTGGACACCGCCGCAGCGGGTTCACGTCCGATCTGCCTCCTCGAGGAGGGCGACCGACACCTCACGCATCTCGACCTTGCGGATCTTGCCGGTGACCGTCATGGGGAACTCGTCGACGACGTGGACATAGCGCGGGACCTTGTAGTGCGCGAGTTTGCCGGTGCAGAATTCGCGCAGCGCGTCCGCGTCGAGCGCATCGGCCCCCTCACGCAGGCGCACCCACACCATCAGTTCCTCGCCGTACTTCGCGTCCGGAACACCCACGACCTGGGCATCGAGGATGTCGGGGTGCGTGTAGAGAAATTCTTCGACCTCACGGGGGTAGATGTTCTCGCCGCCGCGGATCACCATGTCCTTGATCCGGCCCGTCACCGACACGTACCCCTCGGAGTCCATCGAACCGATGTCGCCCGTGTGCATCCAACGAGCAGAATCGATTGCGTCGGCGGTCTTGTCACTGTCGTTCCAGTAGCCGAGCATCACCGAATAGCCCCTGGTACACAACTCCCCCGGCTCACCGCGCGGCACGGTCAACCCGGTCGCCGGATCGACGATCTTGACCTCGATGTGCGGCCCCGCCCTCCCCACGGTGGATACGCGCTGCTCGATGGTGTCGTCGCTGCGGGTCTGCAGCGACACCGGCGAGGTCTCGGTCATCCCGTAGCAGATGGATACCTCGGCCATCCCCATCTGTTCGATGACATGCTTCATCACCTCGACCGGGCACGGCGAACCGGCCATGATGCCGGTGCGCAGACTCGACAGGTCAACGGTCTCGAACGACGGGTCGGCGAGTTCGGCGATGAACATCGTCGGCACGCCGTACAGCGACGTGCAGCGTTCTTCGGCGACGGCCGCAAGGGTGGCGGTCGGATCGAACGCCGGCGCGGGAATCACCATGGTCGCACCGTGACTCGTGCACGCGAGGTTACCCATGACCATGCCGAAGCAATGGTAGAACGGCACGGGAATGCACACCTTGTCCCGCTCGGTGTAGTGGCACAGTTCCCCGACGAAGAATCCGTTGTTGAGAATGTTGTGGTGACTGAGGGTGGCCCCTTTCGGGAACCCGGTGGTTCCTGACGTGTACTGGATGTTGATCGGGTCGTCGGGCGAGAGTTCCTTGCCGGCTGCGACGAGCGCCGACCGATCGGCGTCCAGCGCCGCGCGGCCGGCGGCGCCGAGCTCGTCCCACTCCGAGCGACCGATCAGCACGACCTGCTCGAGGTCTGGGCACTCGCCGCGCACCTGACCGATCATCGCGGCGTAGTCGGAGGTCTTGAACTCCGGTGCGGAGATCAGCATCCGGATGCCCGCCTGCGCGAGCACGTACTGCAGTTCGTGCGAGCGATACGCGGGGTTGATGTTGACGAGCACGGCGCCGATCTTGGCGGTGGCGTACTGCACGAACGCCCATTCGGCACAGTTGGGAGCCCAGATTCCCACGCGGTCGCCTTTGCCGATGCCCGCACGCAGCAGTCCGAGGGCCAGAGCGTCGACCTCGGTGGCGAACTCGGAATATGTCCAGCGCCGGCCTGTGGCTCGTTCTACGAGCGCGTCCCGGTCGCCGTGCCTGGCGACGGTGCGGTCGAGGTTGTCGCCGATGGTGTCGCCCAGCAGCGGAACATCCCCTATCCCAGAGTCGTAGCTTGGTACTGCGGGGGTGGCGATGCCGGTCATGATGAATCTCCTGCGGTGGTCGCGGCCGGACAGACGAGTTCTTCCACCATCGTCGTCTTTTCTCGGCTCAGGTGTGCGGATTCTGGACAGCTGCCGAGGCAGAAGCGGAAGGCGCCTTCCGCCCGCTCCTACAGCGCTCGGTCGCGGGTTTCGACGAGAGCCGCGGTGCAGACGAGGCTCACGAGGCCGATCACCATGAGCATGATGCCGATCGCGATACCGCCGTACGCGGCGGCGAGCGGTGCAGCGATCATCGGCGGGATGGCGCCACCGAGCACACCGGCGAGGTTGTAGCCGAGTCCCGCGCCGGTGTAGCGGTACCGGGTGTGGAACATCTCCGGCAGCAGCGCACCGCACGGGCCGTAGGCGATACCGAAGATCGCGAGGGTGACCATCATGCCGACGACGAACGCGACCGGGGAGCCGGTATCGAGCAGCGGGAACAGTGCGAGCGCCCAGAGGACGGAGAAGGCGCACGACACCATGATCACGCGCCGCCGCCCGAACCGATCGGAGTAGAGCGCGGACAGCACGATCGCCGCGCCGAAGACCACCGATGATGCGATTCCCACCGTCAGGACGAACGGCCGGTCGAAGCCGAGGGTCGACGTCGCGTAGCTCGTGAGGTAGGCGGTACCCATGTAGAAGAAGGCGAACATAATCGCGAGGGCACCAGCTGAGAGGAGGATTTCCTTGGTCTGGTGGCGCAGCGCATCCAGGAACGGCAGGGTGCGCTTCTGCACGGGTTCGGCAGCGCGGGCTTCTGTCTCGGCGCGGAACACCGGTGTCTCCTCGATCGCGAGGCGCATGTAGAGGCCGACCGCGACGAGCACGATGCTGAACAGGAACGGGATCCGCCATCCGTAGTTGAGGAACGCCTCGTTGGTGTCGCCGAGTGCAAGTCCGGTGAAGAGGAACGTTCCGCTCGAGAGCGCGAAGGCAATGGCCGGGCCGAGCTGCGGGAACATCGCGTAGAGGCCGCGCTTGCCCGGTGGCGCGTACTCGGCGGTGAGCAATGTGGCACCGGCCCACTCGCCCCCGACCGCGAAGCCCTGCGCGAAGCGCAGGAGCACCAGGATGATCGGCGCTGCCACACCGATGGTCTCGGCGCCGGGGAGCAGGCCGATGAGCAGGGTCGCGATGCCCATGAGGAGCAATGTGGAGACGAGGGTCTTCTTGCGGCCGATTCGGTCACCGAAATGACCGAAGAGCATGGCTCCGACCGGGCGGGCGATGAAGGCCACGGCAAATGTCGCGAACGACGCAACCGTGCCCGCGGTCGCACCGAGCGCCGGAAAGAACACAGTGGGAAACACGAGCGCTGCGGCAGTGCCGTAGATGAAGAAATCGTAGAACTCGATCGTTGTGCCCATGCAGCTTGCAATAGCGACACGGCGTATGCCCGGCCCTCCGGTGTTGCCGGGGGGTGCTGTTGCGGCGGGGCCGGGATGCCCGGCTCCCGCCGCCTGCTCCACTGGGGGTTCGCCTGCCCCTGGTGTCGACACAGTGGTCACGTGGATCCTCCGTTGTCCGTCCTGACCGCGGTCCGATACGTCGCCGCGGATTGGAAGGAAAACTAGTGACCTGCCTCACCCCGCCACCACCCCCGAAAGAGGGTGATCGTGAGGGGAATCACATAGTGTGCCGAACGAACTATTCTGCGGGGTCAGTTCCCGGATGCGCCTTCGAGCTCCGCGCGCATCTCCCGCCACACCGTCGCGTACGAGTCGATGTTGCCTGCGGTCGCCCACGCCAGCGAGCCGCCCTTGACCTTCTCGAGCGCTTCCGCGAACAGATCCTGGTACCGCGACAGACGCGGAACGAATGCGGACACGTCGTCGAACAGATTCTGTGCCTTCCGGTCGAGGCCGATCAACTCGTCGAGGAAGCCGTCGGAGTCCGGGTCCTCGAGCAGCTTCGTCAGCGTCTCGTCGAGCGGGCCGAACTGCTCGAACAATTCCGCGATGGAATCCTCGTCGATGGACACCCGTTCCGCGTCGAGCTGGTCGGACAGTTCCGCGAACCCTTTGTCGGTCAGCGCGACACCACCGTCGGACGACGCGGCCTTGCCCTGGTCGACGAGCGCGGAGAGCGCCGCCTGACCCGACGACACCGATACACCCAGGTGTGCGGCCAGCACCTCCGCCGTGACCTGCTTCTTCAACCGCACCGCCTGCAGCAGTGCCAACTCGTCCACGTTGCCCGCGAAGGCCATCTCTCACTCCTCGTCGCCCCCGGCGGGGCCGAAACCGCGCGGGCGGAGCCCGCATCGCCTACCGAACCGGGATCGGTCCGCGTCTCGATTCTCACCCATCGAGTTCACGGCCGGGGTCGCCACCCTCCACCCTGTTCCGAGCACCGACGTCTTTGAGCTCTATACCCGAGCGCCCCAGCTGCCGTGCACCGCCGATCAGGCTCGCCACTACCCGCGCTGCCTGCGAGTAGCCGAGACCGTGCGGTGGGTGCACGTTCGACACGCAGTTCCGCTCGGAATCCGCGCGGCCGGGCCGAGGCCGGTGTGTGAGGTACACGCCGAGGCTGTCGGTGAACGACAGCCCCGGTCGCTCCCCGATGAGCACCACCACCGTCTGCACGGCGAGCATCGCACCGATGTGGTCGCCGAGCGCGACCCGCGCCGATGTCGCGATGACCGGGGGTGCAACCGACAGGTGACGCGGCAGCGCGTCCATGATCGCCCGGGCGGTCGGCACTCCGTGCTCTTCGAGCGCACGGGCCGAAAGACCGTCGGCGAGAACGAGTCCGATGTCGGCCCCGGACACGGGAAGCTGCGTGAGATCGGACGGGAGGCGCCCGCGATCGGGTCGACGCAAATATTCACTGCGGTCGCGGGCGCGGCTCTCCACGGCCAGTGGAGAACCCAGGTTCGCCTGCTCCACCATGTGCGCGAACTCGGTGACGTCGAGTTGCCGGTGGACGGCGTCGCGGGCCGCGGCGTGCGCGGCTCGAAGCTCGAGGAGCCTGACGGTAGGGAGCGCGTCGCCGACACGTCCGAGTCCGATGCGTGCACGTGTCGAGGTGCGCAGCGTCGTCCAGAAGTCGTCCGGACCGATCGCACTCAAACCATGCCTCCGGCAAGCGCCCGCAGCGGCGACGACGCCACATCGACGGGGAGAAGACGGCCGGCGCCGTCGGCCATGCCGAGACCCTGCAACCACGATTCGAACTCCGGCGCAGACCGGAGTCCGAGGACGCGCCGCGCGTACAGCGCGTCGTGGAACGACAGGGATTGGTATCCGAGCATCACGTCATCGGCGCCGGGCACCGTGATCACGAACGACACCCGGGCGACGCCGAGGAGCGTGAGCAACGAGTCCATGTCGTCTTGATCGGCTTCGGCGTGATTGGTGTAGCACACGTCGACGCCCATCGGCAGGCCCAGCAACTTGCCGCAGAAGTGGTCTTCGAGGCCTGCCCGGATGATCTGCTTGCCGTCGTAGAGGTATTCGGGGCCTATGAACCCGACGACGGTGTTGACGAGCAACGGATCGAACGCACGCGCCACCGCGTATGTACGGGCTTCGAGGGTCTGCTGATCGACGGGCCGGCCATCGGTGCCGAGGTGTGCACCGGCGGATAGCGCCGACCCCTGCCCGGTCTCGAAGTACATGACATTGTCGCCGACGGTCCCGCGTGCCAGCGACCTGCCCGCCGCGTTCGCCTCCCCGAGCAGATCCAAGTTCACTCCGAAGCCCGTGTTGGCGCCCTGGGTTCCCGCGATCGACTGGAACACCAGGTCGACGGGTGCACCGGCCTCGATCAGGCCGACGGTGGTGGTGACATGCGAGAGCACGCACGATTGCATCGGGATGCCGAACCGTGTGCGGATGTCGTCGAGCAGGTGCAGCAACTCCGACGTCGCCTGTGGTGAGTCGGTCGCGGGATTGATGCCGATGACCGCGTCGCCGCACCCCAGGAGCAGTCCGTCGAGGGTCGCTGCGGCGATTCCTCGCGGATCGTCGGTGGGATGGTTGGGTTGCAGGCGGGTCGCGAGGCGTCCGGGCAACCCGATGGTGGTGCGGAACGCCGACGTCACCTCGACCGCGCGGGCGACCGCAACGAGATCCTGATTCGACATGAGTTTGCTGACGGCCGCAACCATTTCGGGTGTCATCCCCTGTGAGACTGCCGCGAATGCGGCAGCGGCGCCGGGGCGGGAAGCTGTGTCGAGCAGCCAGTCACGCAGGTCGCCGACGGTCAGATGCGACACCGGCCGGTAGGCGTCACCGTCGTGACCGTCGAGAATGAGCCGGGTGACCTCGTCGGTCTCGTACGGCACCACGGGCTCAGTGAGGAACGTGTCGAGGGGAACGTCGGCGAGCGCCCACTGCGCGGCGACGCGTTCGGTGCCCGACTCGGCGGCGCACCCGGCGAGTTCGTCACCGGATCTGCGCGGGGTCGCCTTCGCGAGGAGGTCGACGATGCCGTGGAACTCGTACGTGGTCCCTGTGAGCTGCTGCCGGTATTTCGTCATCGACACCTCCGAGCTCGACTGCACTATGGACTGACTATTCCACGCCCGGACCAACCGGGCGGCCCCACGAACTGCGACGAACGAGGTCACGAACGTGAAAGGGGTCGTGAGGGGCGTAGACCTCGGGATATCCGCCGGACCTTCGTGTGATGCCGAAGCAGCATGTGGTGGACGCGAAGTGGTCGATAGCGTCTGCGCTGCTCGTGAACGGCGTGGCCGTCTCCTTCCAGGACGTCAGCTCGGCGATCGCCAGGTGCGGCTGGTCGGTGGAGAACGAGGCGCGCGCCGCATCCACGAGGTCCCGCGCACAAGACTCCCGATCGCCGGGCGACACGGCGAGCATCCACGGGAAGGCCCCAGCCATGCGCTCGGTGAGCGAGCAGCTGTCGGCGAGGATGACGGTGAGTGAGCTGTGTGGTCCAGCAGCCGCGAGAAGCCCGCGGCCTCGCGCTGCGACATCAGGACCAGCGCCTCACCGTCGCAGCGGGCCACCGTGACGGGGCGCACCCATCACTTGCTGTCAATCGGGATCGGTGTCCTCGTTGAAATCGCCCAGGTGCACGGATGCACCACGTCTGTCCTCGCTGGCGAGAACATCAGGCAGCAAGTCCGCCATCCCCTTCGGCCGCACCGTTTCCTCCGTGACGGCCAACTCCTCCACCGTCCACCAGCGGTGGCCGTAGCGCGCCTCGACGTTGTCGATCCGCATCTGCGCTACCTCCGTGGCGGTGATCCGGCCGAGTCTGTACTCCTCGTACTGATCGAAGTGCTTGCAGCAGGATGGGATCGTAAGACCGCCCGGAACCGCTCGACGCCGGGATACAGTTCGCCGAGCGATTCGATAGCGAACCCGATCGACCGATAGAAGCCGACAGCGTCTCGGTCGTCTGGCAGTAGCCGACGACGCCGACCAGTGAACCCTCGGCGAACGCCGCGGCCAGTTCGGCCGAACCGGCGCTGTAGCGGGCTCGAGCACGGCCGAGTCGATCGGGGTCCGAACCTCCGACTGCAAGCGCCAGAAGGTCGCAGACCTCGCCCACATCCACACCCACCGGCTCGACAGCGACAACAGCCGGCACACGGTCGACCAGACTTCGTGTCAGCTGCCCCGATCCGGCACCGAGCTCGAGGACGCGTCCCACCCCGACCGGTGTCAGCCATTCCACGGCGCGCGCCGTCCGGATGCGATATCGGAAATGAAAAAGCCAGCCCACCTGTGGAGGAGCCCAGGCCTCGTCGACGCTATGCGGGCGGCACCACGCCCGGCACCGGGCACGCATCCGAGGCGGTCGCCACCACGAGTGCTTCGGCCGCCGGCTCGGGGCGGGATCCGGCAGCCCACTGCTTGCCGAGCAGGAGCGGTTCACCAGCGAGCGACGCATCCTCCTCGGGAGTGAAAGCGCGGCCTCGACTGAGAAAACGCAGGCCTTCTGGCGCTTCGAGACTGAAACCGGAACCACGACCGGGCACCACGTCGAGCACCAGTTGCGTGTGCTTCCACGCATCGAACTGGGAGCCCGAGATCCACACCGGCACTGCGCTCTTCCCCGACGGTAGATCCGGTGCGGTCTCCCCCACCGCGAGCCGCAGGTCGAGGAGCCCGAGTAGCACATCACGGTCTCCGACGATGAAATCACCGGCCGGATAACACATCGGTGCAGAGCCGTCGCAGCAGCCGCCCGACTGGTGCATCATCAGCGGACCGTTCCGGTCCGACAGACGCCGGAGGAGGTCGACGGCATCTTCGGTTGCGACGATGCGAAGTGGTGCGGACATGGCGTGGTAGACCTTCCCGTCACCGAGCGAATGTATCCCTGGTTCGACTGAACGAGACGAAGGGTACATTCGCTCGGACTCGGTTGGCGGTTATCAGGGCGGGATCAGAAGAAGCCTTGGGCCTTCGGGGCGTAGGACACCAAGAGGTTCTTCGTCTGCTGGTAGTGATCGAGCATCATGTGATGGTTCTCGCGACCGATGCCCGACTGCTTGTAGCCACCGAACGCGGCGTGCGCCGGGTACTGGTGGTAGGTGTTCGTCCACACCCGACCCGCCTGGATAGCCCGGCCGGCACGGTAGGCGACGCCGCCGTCGCGCGACCACACGCCCGCGCCGAGACCGTACAACGTGTCGTTGGCGATCTTGATCGCGTCGTCGAAGTCGCCGAACGACGTGACCGACACGACCGGGCCGAAGATCTCCTCCTGGAAGATGCGCATCGAATTGTCGCCTTGGAAGATCGTCGGCTGCACGTAGTAGCCACCCGACAGATCGCCGCCGAGGTCGGCGCGCTCACCACCGGTGATGACCTTGGCGCCCTCACTCTTGCCGATCTCGATGTACGACAGGATCTTCTCGAGCTGGTCGTTCGACGCCTGCGCGCCGATCATCGTGTCGGTATCGAGCGGGTCGCCCTGACGCACGGCTTTGGTGCGGACTGCAGCCAGCGAGAGGAAGTCGTCGAAGATGTCCTTCTGGATCAGCGCACGCGACGGGCACGTGCAGACTTCACCCTGGTTGAGGGCGAACATTGTGAAACCCTCGAGCGCCTTGTCCTGGTAGTCGTCGTTCGCCGACAGGACATCGGAGAAGAAGATGTTGGGGCTCTTACCGCCGAGTTCGAGGGTGACGGGAATCAGGTTCTGCGATGCGTACTGCATGATCAGGCGCCCGGTGGTGGTTTCGCCGGTGAAGGCGATCTTGCGGATGCGAGGGCTCGACGCGAGCGGCTTGCCTGCCTCGACACCGAACCCGTTGACGATGTTCAGCACACCCGGGGGCAGCAGGTCGCCGATGATCGAGATCAGGTGAAGGATCGACGCGGGCGTCTGCTCGGCCGGCTTGAGCACGATCGCGTTACCGGCGGCCAGGGCGGGGGCGAGCTTCCACACGGCCATGAGGATCGGGAAGTTCCACGGAATGATCTGGCCGACGACACCGAGCGGCTCGTGGAAATGGTAGGCGACGGTCTCGGTGTTGATCTCGGAGATCGAACCTTCTTGCGCACGAATGGCACCCGCGAAGTAGCGGAAGTGGTCGATCGCAAGCGGGATGTCGGCGTTGAGAGTCTCGCGGATCGGCTTGCCGTTGTCCCACGATTCCGCCAGCGCGATGGATTCGAGGTTCTGCTCGATGCGGTCGGCGATCTTGTTGAGGATCACGGCGCGCTCGGCGGGCGACGTCTTGCCCCATGCCGGAGCGGCGGCGTGGGCGGCATCGAGCGCGAGCTCGATGTCCTCTTCGGTACCGCGGGCAACCTCGGTGAACACCTGACCGGTTACCGGGGTGACGTTCTCGAAGTACTCCCCCTTCACGGGTGCAACCCACTGGCCGCCGATCCAGTTCTCGTAGCGGGACTGGAAAGACATGATGGCGTCGGCTGAACCGGGGCGGGCGTACACGGTCATGATGCGTCTCCTCTTACGTCGTGCATCCTGGTCGAGTGATGCGACTCACTGTGACTCGAGACACTAGAAGCGTCGAGGTTGCAACTACGTTGCGAGCGTCCTGTCCAACCGCTCGATCTTCGCCTTCACCTGCGCGAACTGCGGCGATGCGGGATCCAGGGTGGTCAGGTACGCCGACCACGCCGTCAGATCGTCGCGTCCGTGGATCGACGCCGTCCACCGCGCCAGCAGCTGTTCGTCACCGCTACGCAGCAGTGCCGCCTGCACCCTGGCGCGCAGGTCGTCCCGAATCTCCTCGACAGCCGGCGCATCGGAGCCGGGCAGCACCGGGCCACTGTAGAGACGGATGGCGGTGTCGACATCCCCGCGATCGAGCGCATGGCGCACGTCCGCGACGTCGCTGTCCAGATCTGTCAACAGCCGGTACGGGCGCGACCCCAGGTGCTCCGGACCGAGCACCTTACGCAAGCGAGACATTTCCGCCCGAATCGTCACAGAGTCGAGTTCGGCTTCGTCGAGGAGGACCGCGAGGCGATCCGAGCTCGAGCCCTCTGGATGTTCGGTGAGAATCAGCAGGATCTCCGCGTGCCGTTGCGACAGTGGGATGCGGTCGCCGGCGCGCCGGAGCGACGGACGGCCCGATCCGAATGTCTCGAGCCGCGGCGCCGACGAAGCGAACAGGTGCGGCGAGTTCACCAGGTGCAGCCGCAACTCGGCTTCGGCCGCAGCCACGGTTGCCCGAACGAGTTGCAGGACTTCCGGGACCGCTACCCGCGAGCCGCCGGTGATGTCGATGGCCCCGAGGATCCGGCCGCTGGCCGGGTCGTGCACGGGCGCGGCCGAGCAACTCCAGTCGTGCACCGTGCGGTTGAAGTGCTCGGCAGCGAAGATCTGCACCGAGTGGTCCAGTGCCAGAGCGGTTCCCGGCGCATTGGTACCCACACGATCTTCACTCCAGTCTGCACCCTCGACGAAGCTCATGGTCTGTGCGCGGTCGCGCGCGGCGTGGTCCCCCTCCACCCACAGCAACCTGCCCTGTTCGTCGCTGATGGCGACGAGCAGACCGCTGTCGGCGGCGTCCTCGACGAGCAGCGAGCGGATGACCGGCCGGATCAGGGCCATCGGGTGGCCGGCGCGGTACTGCTCGAGATCATGGCCTGTGAGCAGCGCGGGCTGTGCAACCAGATCGGGGTCGATACCCCTGTGCAGGCTGCGGAGCCATGAGTCGTGGACGACCGATCGCACTCCGTCGGGGCGTCCGCCCACTGATTCACCGACGACCGTGCCGTGTGCCCGGAGCACCGCCCGCGCGTGAGCAGCTGCGTCTTCACCCGGGCGCAGCGCCACCCAGGGGTTGGTCGTCGCGGTCCCATGATCGGTCATCGGGCGGCATCCTCCATGAGGACACTGTAGTCCGTATCACACTGCAGTTCGTATCACACCCACCGTGGCGCGGCCCGTGCGCGCTTCCGGTGGCAGGAACTACCAGAAGCGCGCACGGGTGGCGATACGGTGGGCGAGCATCACAGCCGTCGCGTGCGGGCCGCGGCTCGGAACCTCGGGAAACACGGAGGTATCGACAACGCTCAGCCCCTCGACGCCGTGGACTCGGCATCTCTCGTCGACCACGGCGTTCTCGTCGCTTCCCATTCGACACGTGCCGGACAGGTGCAGCGATGTCCCGAGGTGGGAAGTGAGCCACCCGTCGCTCGGCTCTTCCCGCCCGGACGCGACAGCGACGCTGCCGGGTGCCACGACGTCGGTCATGGCCGAGAGCAGCGATGTTGCCAGGCGGACACCGTCGCGCACCGCACCGCGGTCGTCGGGATGCGCGAGGTAGCGGTAGTCGAGGACGGGCGGCGCCGACGGATTCTGCGGATCGAGCACCACCCTTCCGCGACTGCGGGGGCGCGTGAGCACGACACCGAGCACCGGATCGGCGACACCACTGCCGGGGATCGCCACACCGAACGGCACCGTGTACGCGCGCAATTCGAGGGTGCCGGTATGCAGCACGGTTTCAAGCACCGGTGCCGGTGCGGGAAGCCCGCGCCGATATCGGTACGGCACAGTAATTTCCGGGTGGTCACCGAATCCGTCACCCACTCCCGCGAGGTCGTGCGCAACGCCGACTCCCAGGCTCCGCAGCTGCGACGCCGGTCCGATTCCCGACAACATCAGGAGCTGCGGTGAGCACACCGCGCCCGCACACACGATGACGTGGTCGGCTTCGATCCGGTGGACGTTCGCACCGACGGCGATCTCCACCCCGGTTGCCCGCCCCTTCGACACGACGATCCGGAGCACCCGTGCCCCGGTCTGCACCGTCAGGTTGGGCCGGTCCATCGCGGGGACGAGATACGCGAGGCCGGGTCCGTGACGTACGCCGTCGCGGACATTCATCGGCACATGGCCGACCCCCACCGGTCCAGGTGCGTTGAGGTCGTCCACCGGGTGGTGCCCCGCTGCCACAGCTGCGGCGTGGAATTCGGCCGACACCGGATGGAGCCGCTCGGGCGGAGTCCGCCTGACCGGGATGGGTCCGTCGCTGCCGTGTATGCCGCCGACGAAGTCGATATCCGTTTCGATTGCCCGAAAGTACGGGAGCACCTCGTCGTACGACCAGGACCGCGGCCAGCGCTCGAAATCGTCGGGGCGTGCACGGACGAAGTACGCACCGTTGACAGCGCCGGAACCACCGAGCCCCCGGCCCCGCACCACCGTCGCGTCGCGCCCCTCCGTGAGGTGCGCGGAATAGGCTGCGGTCCACTCACTCCCGGGTCCGACCGGGAGCACTGCAGGATCACGCAATTCCGACGGAAGCGTGGGCCCCGGTTGGTACCCCCGTCCGGCTTCGAGCAGCAACACCGACCGGCCGGGATCACCACTCAGCGTCGCAGCGATCACGCTGCCGCAACTGCCACCGCCGATCACCACGACGTCGGCACGCTGCGGGAGCATGTCAGTTCCGGATGTCAGGGATCAGCGCCGATGGATCGCGGGCGTCGAACGCACCTTTCCACAGGCCGGCTCCGTAGGCAAGGTCGTCGAGTCGTTTGTACAGCACGTAGCGGATCGGATCGATCCCGCCGTCCTCGCGATGGCCTATCCAATCCCAGATACCCTCAGCCACAGCGAAAGCCAGCACAGCTCGTCGAACCTTCGACGAGAACAGTGACGCGACCAGGGTCACCGGCCAGTAGTGCCGGCACGCCGCCGACGCAACCTGCCACAGACCTCCGGCGAATCCCTGGGCGGTGAGGACCGCGGCGATCCGTGTCGGCTGATCGAGTTCCGCGAACATCCGGCGCAATCGCACGAGCGTCACCACTTGGGTCAGCAGCGCTCCCACCACACCGATCCGAGTGAAGGTCGCCAGCGCGAGACATGCGAGCAGAGTCCAGATCGACATCACCACCGGGGGCACCGAACCCTGGTGCCGGGCGGCCAACGGAGCAGCACCCGTTCCGTAGAATGCCTTGCGGGTGATCCAGTCTCGAAACTTGGTCCGATGGTCGTGTGCAACGCGTGCGATGGGTTCGTACCGCAGCCGCCATCCGTCGGCCTGCAGTCGCCAGCACAGATCGACATCTTCCGCCACCTGCATCGACTCGTCGAATCCACCGCCCGCCTCGAGCGCGTGGCGGCGCACGAGCAGAGCCGCACTCGGTACGTACGAGACGGGGCCACCGGCGACCACCGCAGATTCACGTCGCCCCAGGTCCAGCGACGAGCGCGCGTGCTCATACCGTGCGAGCGCGCCGTTGTCCGGATCGAGTGCGACGATGCGCGGGGCCACGAGCGCGACGGCCGGATCACTGAAATGCCCGAGGCTCGCCTCGAGCCATCCGAGCCGAGGTACCACATCGGAGTCGAGAAAAGCCACGAATTCGGTTGATGTGTCGCGCAATCCGGTGTTCCGTGCGGCAGCGGGACCTCGCGACACATCGTGTCGAAGCACACGAACATTGCCGCTCTCGGGCGTCTTGATCGGAGTATCGGAGCCGTCGTCGACGACGACGACCTGGTGCCCGTGCAATGCGTGCAACAGCCGGCGCAAGCCCGCCTCGTTGTTCTTCGTGGGGATCACCACCGTCACGTCGGAGGTCGATGGCAACACGGTGGGGCGGGGGTTACCGACGCCGGAATCGAGCAATCGCCTCGCGACCACCGCCGTCTGCGAATCGACGACTTCGAGGAAATCTCCGTCGATCATGGCCGCAGCAGCGGGAGCGAGTTTGAGCATACGGGTGGGTGAACCACCGATCAGGACACGCCCGGCCGCGAACCTGCGCACGCGTGGATCGACACGCACCCCGAAGCCGTCGGGAAGCCTGGCCAGTCTGGTCTGCGCGACCCGTGGTGATGCCGCCTGACTCACCGAAGTCTCCCCTCCGTCCCCGGTTGCCACCGGGCGACCTGCGCGGTCGCCCGCTCCACCAGATTCACGAACAAGTCGGCCCCGAGTTCGGCGGTGGATCCGGCCGGATCACCCAGCACACCGTTCGCGGACACCGAAACGATACCGGCTTCACGCAGCCGCGGCATCAAGGTGCGGATCGGTTCGGTCGCACCGGCTGCAGCGCGGTCCATATCGACCATGTCGGGCGCGAGATGCAGCATCAAGCTCGTCTCGGTGATGCCCGCGTGCGCGTCGGATCCGGGAACCGCGCACGGCAACCACGCGACGTCCCGGCCCTCGTAGCGTAGCAGCGCGACCGCCTCGGCCAGTGGATAGGCATTGCCACCGTGACCGTTGACGAACAGAACCCGCTGCGCCCACCGGCACGCCGAGCGGCCGTACTCGACGAGCATCAGCTTCGTGACGTCGGCCCCGATCGACACCGTGCCCGGAAATCCCTCATGCTCCCCGCTGGCGCCGTACGCGAGCGGCGGGACGAGTGCGACGCCGGGCAGAGCCTCGGCGACAGCGACGGCAATTCGTGTGTCGGTATCGAGGGGCAGATGGGGTCCGTGTTGCTCGAACGCGCCCACCGGAACGGCAACCGTCACCGTGCCGGATTCGACGTCCGGCCAGAAGGCGGTGGCAAGCTCCCGTGTCATCGCTCCGATGCTAGGCGGTGGCGTGACCGACGCCGCATCCGGTCGATGACCAGGCATGATCAATTGCACGGACCGCGGTATGCGCGCCGGGCGCATCGGCCGGTGAGTACGCTTCGACAAGTGCAGATCGAACCTCGACCACTCGACGACCCGGAAGTCCGGGTGCTGATCGACGAAGTCCAGACCGAATACACCCGCCGCTACGGGGGCCCCGACGACACCGCCCTCGAACCTGGCGAGTTCACCGAGCCGAACGGACTGTTCCTGCTGGCACGCATCAGCGGCGCACCCGCGGCCATCGGTGGCTGGCGCGCGCACAGTTCCGCGCACCCGGGGCTGCGTGACGGCGACGCCGAGATCAAGCGGATGTACGTGCGGTCCGATGCACGGCGCCGCGGCATCGCACGGCGGGTACTCGACGCATTGGAACGCACCGCGGCCGACGCTGGTCGCCGGCGCATGGTCCTGGAGACGGGCACTGAGCAGCCCGAAGCAATCGCGATGTACGCGGCCGCTGGATACGACCCGATGCCCGAGCGTTACGGTCACTATGCCGACACGGACGTGGCGTTGTACTTCTGCAAAGACCTGCCGTCGATCCGCCGCGCCACCGAGCCCGAGCTGCCCGTCCTTCAGGACATCGAACGTGCCGCCGGACAACCGTTCACCCACATCGGGATGTCGGCGGTGGCGGACGACGAACCGCCCACGATCGCTGAGCTCCGAACCTATCTCGATGCTGCACGATGCTGGGTGCACGTCGACGAAGAGAACCACCCAGTAGGGTATCTCGTCGCTTCAGGCGTCGACGACGGAGTCCACATCGAACAGGTGTCGGTGCATCCGGATGCCGCTCGGCGCGGGGTGGGTCGAGCACTCATCGACCACGTCGCGGCAGGTGCCCGTGACCGCGGTTGCTCAGCAGTGACACTCACGACCTTCCGCGACGTCCCGTGGAACGCACCGTACTACGAGCGTCTCGGCTTCGCCGTCCTCGACGACTCGAGGCTCACACCCGAACTGAGGACGATCCTCGCCGACGAACGAGCGCGCAACATCGGGCAGTGGCCACGCGTCGCAATGCTGCGCGCGCTCGACTGATCGGCGCTACCACCCCGCCCGCGCCCGAATCTCGCACTATCGATCTGACGCCTCTTCGGCACCGCACTCCCTGTAGCGGTCCGAAATATCAGTAGGTGTCGCATATTTCGATACACCAACCAACATTCGCGGCACCTACGTCAGACTCCCAATTTCAGCGCCGCGCGGTCGCCTTCGAGGATCGCGGCGTGGGCGCGGCGCGGGGTCACGGCGTCGCCCACTCGCGACACGCAGATCCCGCTCTCCGACAGAGCTGTCCACAGTTCGTCGACCGGCGCTTGGTGTGTCGCGACGACCACTCCGTCGACCGTGAGCACCCGGGTCTGCCCGGTGGGGTGGTGTACCAGCGACACATCGTGCTGTCGCTCGCGGACCACCAGCCCCGCGACCGCCACGTCGGGGACCATCCCGATGCCCTTCTCATGTGCGCTGCGCAGCCAGCCGTCCATGTCGAGGGTGAGGCCGAGGTCCTGACCGACGATCATTCCGGGGGTACACACCGTCACGTCGCAGCCGCGGTCGGCGAGTAGTTCGGCGACCGACGTCGCCTCGTGAAATCCGAGATCATCGACGACGAGTATCCGACCGGACGGTGCCGCACGACCTTCGAGCACGTCGCGCACATCGACGACCCGCTGCGACGCACCCGCCCATGTAGGACGGAGTGGACGCGCGCCCGTCGCCACGATCACTGCGTCGGGTCGCAACTCCTCGACAATCTTGACATCGACGTCGACACTCGTCCGGATCTCGACACCCGCGCGCACGCATTCCGCCTCGAGGCTCGTCACCATCGCGAGAAGTTCACCGCGGTGCGGTGCCGTTGCCGCACCTCGAACCTGACCTCCCAGCGATGCCTCACGCTCGCACAGGGTGACGACGTGTCCCCGATGTGCAGCCGTCGCCGCGGCCTGGAGACCCGCCGGTCCCCCGCCCACCACGAGCACTCTGCGGCCCGGCGACTGCACCTCGGGCAATGGCACCGACTCCCGGCCCGCGCGCGGGTTCACGGTGCAGCCGATCCACCGGCCGAGACCGACGCGGCCGATGCATTCCTGGTTGCAGCCGGTGCACGGGCGCACTTCGTCGTCGCGACCGGAGAGCGCCTTTCCGGCGAAGTCCGGGTCGGCGATCTGTGCTCGCACCGCACCCACGAGATCACATACACCGCCGGACAGGGCTGCTCGGACCTGGTCCGGTCTCGTGAACCGCCCGACCCCGACGACCGGCAACGACACGGCGGCGCGGATCGCGCTGGGGACAAACAGCGAATAGCCGTGCGGGGTCGCCATGGGTGCCTCGATCAAATGCAGCGTCTCGGTGGCAACTCCGACGGACGTGTTCAGATAGTCGACGTGGCCGGTGGTCTCGAGCATCTTGGCAACCTGCACCGCGTCGTCGACGTCGATACCGCCGTCGGTGCCGTCGTATCCGCTCAGCCGCACCCCGACCACATGGTCCGGTCCGATCGCGGCCCGGACACGAGCTACCACCTCGAGCAGCAACCGTGCACGTCCGTGGAGGTCGCCGCCGTAGCGGTCGGCGCGCGGATTCGTGCCGGGTGCGAGAAACGCGCGCAGGATCGAGGCCTGCGAGCACTGGATCTCGACGCCGTCGAACCCGCCGTCGATGCATCGGCGCGCCACGTCGGAGTATCCCTCGACGAGTTCGGTGATCTCGGGTTCACCGATCGCCGTCGGCACTTCCCGGAACAACGGGTCCGGATCCGTTCCCGGCGACCACAACGGACGGTCGGTGTACATCGAGCTACCCTGCGCACCGTTGTGATTGAGCTGCGCGAGAATTCGGGTTCCGTGGCGATGCACCGTGTCGGTGAGGTGGCGGTACCCTGGGAGCACTGCCGGATCCCACCCGCGGATCAGCTTCTCGTAGGGCCGGTCCGAGGGGTGCACGGTGTGTTCCTCGGTGATGATCATGGCCGCACCGCCGCGCGCACGCGCGTCGTAGTACGCGATGTGCTGATCCGTCACCGTGCCGTCCACCGAGAAGTTGGTCAGGTGCGCGGGGAAGATGATGCGGTTGCGGAGCGTGAACGGCCCGATCCGCAGAGTATCCCGCGGATCGGACCCACCCGAGCCACCCGGCATCGGTCAGACCTTCGAGTTGCCCTGGTCGAGAGCCATCTGGCTACCGGTGATGGTCTTCGCCCGATCGCTCGCGAGGAACAGCACCGCATCCGAGATGTCGTCGGGGTCGGCGATGGGCTTCTCCGTGAGAATCGGGACGAAGCTCGGGCCCCAGGTGGGGTTCTTCTCGAAGAGTTTCAGGACACTCACATCGGTGCCCATAGGGGTGTTCACACCGTACGGATGGATGGAGTTGACACGGATGTTGAACTCACCGAGTTCCTTTGCTGCCGCCTGGGTAATACCGACGAGACCGAATTTGGCTGCCGCATAGTTGATCTGCCCGGGCATGGCTTTGAGCCCGGCGACCGAGCTGACGACGATGATCGAGCCGCCGTTGCCCGCCTCGATCATCGCGGGTGTCGCAGCTTTGAGTGTCTTGAACACGCCGGTGAGGTTGATGTCGACGAGCTCTTCGAATTGGTCGTCGGGCATCTCCCAGAAGCGGTTCCAGGTGCAGATTCCGGCATTGGCGACCACCGCGTCGAGCCGGCCGAACTGCGCTACCCCCTCGTCGACGACGGCCTTCAATGCGGCGCTGTCGCGGACATCTCCGATCCGGGCCACGATCTTGCCACCGGCTTCCTCGACCAACCGCACCGTCTCGTGGAAGTCGTCCTCGGTCGCCTGCTCGTACGTGGCGTACTCCGTGACCGGTTTCGCGACGTCGATTCCGATGATGGATGCGCCCTCACGCGCGAACCGCAGGGCATGGTTTCGACCCTGCCCCCGCGCGATGCCGGTGATGAAGACGACCTTGCCGTCGAATTCGCCCATTACAGCCGTTCCTTTCGATCGTCGAGTAGAACCTGTTTCAGGTTCTCTGAGATTACAGTGTGCTGCCGAGTTCGTACCCTTCCTCGACCGCTGACCGGACGGTCCTCGGCGCAACACGGTCGCCGATACGGATCGCTCCGGGAGTCGTTTCCGGAGCACCCGGCCGCAGCGGTGCGCAGTCGACGAGCACAGCTCCGTCCACCAGGATCGAATCGCTCGCGTGTCGGCGTTCCAAACGGACACCCACACCGTCGACGACGCTCACCGCGACACCGAGGTGCCGGGTGATACCCGCCCGGGCGATTCGAGCATTGGCTGCAACGAGGTCGCCGGTGGGAGCCAAGCGCGACCCGGCGATCGAGTCGCCGGTCGCGTAATGCACCTCCGCACCCCCGCCCGCGAGGTGTTCGGCCACCGCGACCGCGATCGGTCCGCCGACCGGATCCCACACCACCGCCCGCTCCACGGCTCGGCCGAGCTGCGTCAACGCCTCGACCGCAGTGAGGTAGCGGCCTTCGTCGGTGACGGGAAACACCGGGGACCGCGGTGCACCACCGGTCGCCAGTACCAGCACGGCGCCCGCTGCGGCTGCCGACTCGATCTCGGTCTCGGCAGGTTCGGTTCCCGTCCGGATGTCGACACCGAGTACACGACACCGATCCTCGAGCCAGCGGGTGAGTGCTGCGAAATCAGCGCGTCCCTGCCCGACGGATATCAGCGGTAGCAGTCCCCCGACACTGTCGTTCCGTTCGGTCACCACGACGCGGTGCCCGCGTTCGGCGAGCACGCGCGCAGCTTCGAGTCCCGCCGGTCCCCCACCGACGACCAGCACGTCCCGCGGCTGCTCTGCGGGCCGCATCGGCGGTCGCACTTCTCGCCCTGCCTCGGCGTTTCCGATACATCCGACGTGCGGATTGCGAAAATCCCGGACGAGACACGCCTGGTTGCATCGCACACACGGCCTCGGCTGTCGGCCGTCCCGGAGCGATCGCACGAGATCGGGATCGGCGATCTGGGCGCGCGTCATCTCGACCATGTCGCAGATCCCGTCGAGCGCGTGTGCCGCACGAGCCGGGTCGACGACGCTGCCCTGCAGTACCACCGGCACCGCGCCGTCGACGGCGTCACGTATCCCGCGGCACAGGTCGTCGTTGAACCCTTCGGGGGTGTGCGCGTCGGGCCGGTAGGTCTCGGGGGTGTACAGGCCACCGCGCACGACGGTGAGCAAGTCGAGATGCGGGGCGAGGTCGCGGGCCCACGCGGCAGCAGCCTGCGGGGTGATCCCTGCCCAGGGCGCATTCTCGTCGCACGCCAAGCGCAGAGCCAGTATCCGCCTGGAACCCAGTTCGTCGCGAACGACAGACAGCACCTTGCGCAGCAGGAGCAGCCTGTCGGCGCCGTATGCGTCCTCGCGGTGATTGGTGAGCCCGGACAGGAACTGGCGCAGCAGGGCACCGGGCCCGGCATCGAGTTCGACACCGTCGACATCCGCCGCTACGGCAGTCCCTGCGGCACGCCGAAATCCCTCGATGACGTGATCGATGTCGCGGCCGGTCATCTCGACCGGGAGTTCACGGGTTGCGGGGTCGGGTACACGCGACGGCGCCCAGAGGGCCGACTGCGACCAGGCGCTGGCCCCCTGCAGTCCGCAGTGCCCGAGACCGGCGAGGACGAGAGCACCGTGAGGCCGGCACGCGGCCACGATCCGCGCCCAGCCGTCACCGCCGGCTTCCGCAAGGGGTGCGCGTTCGTAGGGGCGGTCGAGCCGGTGGACCGATGCGACCTCGGTAACGACGATCCCCGCGCCGCCACGGGCCCGCCGCTGGTAGTAGGCGACGTGGCGATCTGAGAACGATCGTCCCTCACCGAGATTCGTCTCGTGCGGACCGAAGATCACCCTCGCCGGTGCAGTGCGTCCAGCGAGGGTGATCGGGTCGGTGAGCGCGCGGCTCATCTGCGTCGGACCGGCGTGAGTCGTCAGATTCCGAGGTCGCGGCGGAATCCTTCGGGAACGAACACGTCGTCCTCGGTGAGCTCGTGAATGGAGTTCTTGCCGAGCCCCATCAGGGCCGAACCGATTCCACCGCTGAGGATGTCGAGAACGTTCTCCACACCCGCCTGGCCGTTCGCGGCGAGACCCCACAGGTAGGCACGTCCGATCAGGACACCCTTGGCCCCCAGCGCAAGCGCCTTGACGACGTCGCTGCCGCGGCGGATACCGCCGTCGAGCAGCACCTCGACGTCCTTGCCGACCGCCTCGGCAATCGCCGGCAGCGCACGGATCGGCGCGGGCGTGCCGTCGAGGTTGTTGCCGCCGTGGTTGGACACCGAGATCGCGGTGACACCGGCGTCGACGGCGCGTTTGGCGTCGTCGACCCGCATGACGCCCTTGAGTACGAACGGCCCGTCGCCCCACTGCTCACGCAGCCACGCGACGTCTTCCCATGTGGGTAGCGGCGTCGTCATCCATTCGCCGTAGGCACCGAAGAACGTCGGAGCCTGCCCGCCGGGCAGCGTGAGGTTCGGGGTGGTCAGGTCGGGAACAGCACCCGTCTTGGCCCACTCGAGCAGCCACTTGGGGCGGAGAGCGCCCTCGGGGCCGAACTTGACCATCGCGCCGAGGTCCATCTTCTCGGGGATTGCCGGGCTCCCCCAGTCACGGCCGTTGGAGAACGACCAGTCGAGGGTCATGATCAAGCCCTTCGCCCCGGCTGCACGGGCACGTTCCATGCGCTGGACGAGTACCTCGCGACTGCCCACCCAGTACATCTGGAAGAACGTCTTGTCGTTGACCGCGGCAACATCCTCGATGGATTTGCTCGCGAAGGAACTCAACCCCATCGCGACACCGCGGGCCGCAGCAGCCCGCGCCACCGCGACCTCACCGTCCGGGTGCACGGCCTGCACACCGGTCGGCGAGATCATGACCGGCAGCGACACGTCCTGCCCCAGAAAATGCGTTGCCATCTCGCGCTTGTCGGACAGCCCGGCAACGTGCGGGGCGAAACCGAGTTCGCGGAAGGCAGCCGTGTTGTCGTCCACCGTGAGACCGGCTTCCGACCCGGCGACCAGTGCGCCGTAGACGGACTTGGGCAGTCGTTTGCGTGCGCGTTCCTGCGCGATCGCGACCGTTTCGAACCAGGGGTCCTGCGCCCACGGGTTCTTCAGCCAGGAAGGCTTGGCCATCTGAAGTGGTCTCCTCGGGAGTTACAGACCTGCGAGCGGATTCTCGTCGCAGAACTTGGCGGGGGGTTTGGTGAGCAACGTCAGCGGTACCGGCGCCGACGGAGTGCGGCGCTCGGCTCGTTTCCCGGTGCGCGAGTGGTCGACGCTCGACTGCGGCACGGTGCGGTCTCCTTCGAGGGCCGACTGTCCGTATCCTTGAACGCATTCCGGATCCGGTCCGTCCATCGGCAGACCGGTGAAGAACTTCGCGGCCATGCAGCCGCCACGGCACGAATCGTAGAAGTTGCACGACGCACACGCACCGGCCGACTGCGGCTCGCGCAGCGAGCGGAACAGCTCGGAGTTCTTCCACACCTGCGAGAACCCACCGTCGGTGAGGATGTTGCCGGCGAGGAAGTTGTCGTGGATCGCGAACGGGCAGGCGTACACGTCGCCGACCGGATCGATCAGGCACACGACGCGGCCCGCGCCGCACAGGTTCAGACCGGGAAGCCCGCCCGCACCGTCGGAGCCGCCGAATGCCGACAGATGGAAGAACGAGTCGCCGGTCAACACCCCTTCACCGTGTGCGACGAGCCAGTCGTAGAGTTGCCGCTGCTGCTCGTGGGTGGGGTGCAGATCGTCCCAGACATCCACGGCACGCCCGGACGGACGCAGACGGGTGATACGGAGGGTCGCGCCGTACCGATCGGCGAGGGCCTTGAACTCGTCGAGCTGATCGACGTTCTGGCGGGTGACGACCACCGAGATCTTCGCGTCGCGGAAGCCTGCCTCGGACAGATTCTCGAGGGCGCGCACAGCCATCGCGAACGAGCCGGGACCGCGCACCTCGTCGTTGACCTCGGCGGTCGCGCCGTCGAGGGAGATCTGCACGTCGACGTAGTCGGAGGCAGCGAGTCGCGCGGCGACTTTCTTGTCGATGCGGACGCCGTTGGTGGAGAACTTCACGCCGACCTGATGCTCGGTGGCGTAGTCGACGAGCTCCCAGAAGTCGGAGCGCACGGTGGGTTCGCCACCGCCGATGTTGACGTAGAACACCTGCATGCGCTGCAGCTCATCGATGATCGACTTGCACTGCTCGGTGCTCAGCTCGCGCGGGTCGCGCTTACCGGACGACGACAGGCAGTGCACACACGACAGGTTGCAGGCATAGGTCAGCTCCCACGTCAGGCAGATCGGGGCGTCGAGGCCCTTCTCGAACTGGTCGACGAGGCGGCCCACCTTCGGGGGCGCGGTGGTGACGGGTGGTTCGAGCAGAGACGTCATAGCGGGTCCTTGCTTGGGTTGGTACGTCAGGCGGGAACGATCATGTGCGAAGCGGCCAGCGTGCTGAGGGCACGCACATAGGGCCCCTCGGCGCTCTCGTCGATCCCGTGGGCGCGCAACGCCTCTCGCACCGAGTCATGGTCGCCGAGGGACTTGACGACCTCGACGATGACGGTGTTCTTCAGGAACGACAGCTTGCGGGTGCCGAAGTGGTAGAGCAACGCCCCGAAAGGTTCGGGGCGAAGCGCTACCTGCGGATGGAGCCGCCAGGTGGCACCCGGATCGAACGTTTCGGTATCCATCTTTTCGGGGGACACGTCGGTGACTCCGGGCGCGGACATGTCAGTACACGCCGCACATACCGTCGATCGACACCTCTTCGACGAGAGATTCCTCGATCAGGTCGGACTCGATCACCGCGTTGTCACGATCGGACATGCTTCCTCCTCGGATCTTCTTTCGCACTCCAGGGCTGGAGTCCGGGCACACCATACTTGCGCTGTGACCCGATTCACCACTCTAATGGCATCGAGTGCAGAATGTCACGCAGGGAGGGAATCGACGATGCGAAGCCGCCGGAAACCGTCCGCTCGGGTAGGGCGACGCCCATCCACCACGAAGGAGAGCCTGTCCGCGATCGGCATCGAACTGTTCCAGAAGGCCGGTTTCGACGAAACCAGCGTCGATGACATCGCCGAGGAGGCCGGCATCGCGCGGCGCACCTTCTTCCGATACTTCCCCTCGAAGAACGCTCTGGCCTGGGGCGATTTCGATGCCCACCTCGATCACATGCGGAATCTCCTCGCAGCCATCCCCGACGACGTCCCGCTGACCGAAGCACTCACCACCGCAATACTCGACTTCAACACCTTCCCGGATTCGGAGGCCGACCGCCACCGCGCACGGATGAGCCTGATCCTGCGCACGCCAGCGCTCCAGGGGTACTCGTCGGTGATGTACGAAGGGTGGCGACTCGTCGTCGCCGAGTTCACCGCGCGTCGCACGGGTGCGTTCCCGGACGACCACATGCCCCGCACATACGGGTACCTACTCCTCGGCGTGGCGCTCGCCGCATACGAGGAGTGGCTCGACAATCCCGCGGCGAATCTTCGCGAGCTGCTCGCTACCGGAATGCAGCCCCTCACAGCGGGACTCGACTACAGTGATCCCACCGTCTCTCCGCACCCCACCGAAGTTGGCCTACCATGACCGTGCTCGATTCCCTCGCCCCATGCCCTCCCGGACTCTGGACACACGACCACGTCACGGTCGAGCACGTTCCGTCGGGCGACCTCACCCTGCGTCGCGGCGACGACCGGTTGCACGTGACGCACTCGCTCACCGCCGACCAGCTCAGCGAACGACTCGTCGCCGCTGTCACCGCATCGGTGCGAGACGCCGCATTCGGACAGGACGAGTTCGAGCTGACCATGGTGGGTCTCGTCCGCTCCACGGTCCCCGGCGCACTCGATGCGTGGGTCACGTACTACCGTAATTCTCTGGGCGAACTCATCGACGGCACAGCTGATTTCGCCCCGATCCACGAGAAAGCGGAAGAGCTTGTCCGGGGCCACGTGCTCGATCTCGGATCGTGCTTCGGCTTCCTCCCGCTCCGTCTCGCCCGCGCCGGTACCCGCGTGACGGCCACCGACATCCTGCCCGGCACCATGCGCCTGCTCGACGCGGTCGCACCTGAGTTGGGCATCGAACTCGACACGATCGTCTGCGACGCCGCGCACGTACCCGTCCCCGACAACAGCTCCGACACCGTCACCGCCATCCACCTGCTCGAGCACGTCGACGACGAGATAGGCGACGCCGTGCTGCGCGAGGCCGTGCGGGTCGCGCGTGACCGCGTCGTGGTGGCCGTGCCGTTCGAAGACGAAGCCACCGCCTGCCACGGGCACATCCGGACGTTCGACCTCGCGGCGCTCGAAGCACTGGGCCGCGGCACAGGACTGCCCTACGAGGCGTTCGAGCACCACGGGGGCTGGCTGGTAATCGACGTCCGTTGACGCACATGGATGTCTGGCCCGCCTTCGCCGACAGGGATGTGCGGCAACAGCACGTGATCGGCGTCGTAATCACCGGAGCGTAGCGGCCGGAAATCGATTGCCGGTTCGGTGTCGAGCTCATCGAGCCGGGCGTGCAACCGCTCCTCCTCCATGTCGAAACCCTGCGCGTCGAGGACGTTCGCACTCGCGATCAGATGCGGTCGTAACACCCGCATTCCGGTGTAGAAGCCGGTGCCATGGAGCAGCGGCCAAAGGACGTGATCGATCGATCCGCTGATCCCTCTCGGACCCAGCGCCGACTCCCGATCACCCGCGGTCACCACGACGAGCATCGTCTTGCCCGCGAGGCCGCCGTCTCCGTATTTGAGGACACGCCCGCGCTCGTCGTGCACTCCGAACGCGAACCCGTTGGTGAACACGCGGTCGAACCACCCTTTGAGTATCGCGGGCATGCCGTACCACCACAGCGGGAATTGCACGACGATGTACCGTGCCGACCGCACGGCATCCTGTTCACGACGGATGTCGGCAGCAAGCCCTCCCGTTGCGGTGGCATGCTTCTGCTGCACCGACAAGGTGTCGTCCACCGGATCGACGAAATCTGCGCCGGAGAGCACCGGGTTCCAGTTCTGCGCATAGAGATCCGAAATCGACACATCATGACCGACGTACCGCAGTCGATCCGTACCGGAGTGGAACAGCGCGTAATTCAATGAGGTTCGATCGGGATGCGCGTGCACCCACAGCACGCTTTCGTTCGACGTCATACTCCCATACTCTGATATTGCAACCATGCTGTGAAGTACGCACATTTGTGTCCCATAGTGACAGAAACGTAAGCATTGGAGGTCCGATGCACAGAAAAGCAGTGGAAACGGCACTGCAGGTATGTCCGGTCGAGGTCGCGGTCGCGGTCCTCGGCGGGGCGTGGAAGCTGACAATCGTCAAGTACCTGCTCGACGGACCGCGCAGATTCGGGGAACTCGGACGGCTCGTCGGACCCGTCAGCCCGCGGGTACTCACCCGGCAACTCCGCGACCTCGAAACCGACGGCATCGTCTCGCGCACCGTCTTCGCCGAGGTACCGCCGCGGGTGGAATACACCTTGACCGATCTCGGACGGACACTCGACATCGCGGTCACCTGGCTCGACGAGTGGGGCAAGAACTTCGAGGAGCAGCTGCCCTCACCCTGACAAGTCAGATGAGGCCCTGCTTGCTCGCCGCATACACCGCCTCCGCCCGCCGACTCACTCCGAGCTTGCGCATGATGTTGCTGACGTGGAACTTCACGGTGGTCGCCGAGATATACAGCTGTTCACCGATTTTTGCGTTAGACAGCCCACCCGCGAGCAATTGCAGCACCTCGAGTTCACGCCCGGTGAGTTGTTCGGCCGAGACACCCTGCCCGTTGAGCGACCGCACGACCGCCGCGGCGCTACGCGAATCGAACGCGCTCTCCCCCCGCGACACCGCGCGGATGGCACGGACGAGTTCGGTGGTGTCGACATCTTTGACGACATAACCGCGCGCACCGGCATGCACGGCGCGGACGACGACTTGTTCGTCGAGGAAAGTGGTGAGCACGAGCAGACCGATTCCGGGGTGGGATGCAGCCAGTTGCCCACACAGCGCGAGTCCCTCGAAGTCGGATCCTGCAGACAACTTGAGGTCGAGGAGGACGATATCCGGGCGCATCCGATCGACGAGGGTGACGGCCTCGACGTCGGTCGACGCCTCGCCGATCACTTCGAGGTCGGGCTCGCGGTCGAGGATCGATCGCAACCCCTGCCTCAGGATCGCATGATCGTCGACCAGCGCAATCCGGATCGTGCCGGACGGCGCGCGCTGTGGGTGGTGTTGTTGCGTCGCGGTCATGGCTTCTCTCCTGTCGTGGCAGGGTCGGCTGGGTGCCGAACCGGAATCCGGACGGCGACGCGAACCCCGCCGATCCTGGCTCGGCGCACCTCGAGAGTGCCGCCGAGTTCGTGTGCGCGGGCCTTCATGTTGGCCAGCCCGCGATGATGGCCGTCGAGATCGTTGCCGTCTGCCAGTTTCAACATCAGCCGCATGCGTGCGGGATCGCCGTCACCGTCATCGGCTACGGACAACAGCACCCAGTCCGGACTGTAGGTCAGACGCAGGATCGTCCTGGTCGCGTTCGCATGCACGGCGGCATTGAACAGGGCTTCCCCTGCGATCCGGAGAAGGGAATGTTCGGCGTCGCCGGACAATTCGACGGGGGTGCCGCCCACCCGTACCACGATGTCGAGTTCCGCGGGTGTGTGGGCCACACGCAGTTGCTCGAGCATCTCGGGCAGCGACGAGCGGTCGGCGTCCGAGGTGCGGTTGAGGGCGTAGATGGCAGAGCGGAGTTGCTCGACGGCGCGGCGCGTCAACTCCTTGGCCAGATCGAGCCGCTCACTGCGTTCCTCGGCGGGAATGTCACTGCGACACACCTCTATCTGCATGCCGGCGGACAACACGGCCTGGGTGACGCTGTCGTGGAGTTCACGCGCGATGCGGTGCCTTTCCTCGTCGAGGGCCTGGTGCCGGTGTGCCGCGCCGAGCCTGCGCTGAGTCAGCGCCAACTCGCGGAGCGTCGCCTCGAGTTCTTCGTTGCGCGCTTGCAGGTCCGCCGCCGATCGGTTGGCCTCCCGGTACGCCTGTTCGGCACGGTGGAGCAGCAACTGCCCCCGTTGGTAGAGCGCCGAGTTCTGGAGTGCGACGGCCGTCTGGCTGGCCAGGATCGACAGCACCGCCCGATCCGTGCCGTCGAGAACCCGGTGCTCGGGTGTCCACGCGGCGATCGCTCCGGCCACACCCCCGTCGAGGACGATCGGGACGAACGCACGGTGTGGTGCCACCTCGGCGCCTTCCTGGATCGATCCACCGCGGATGTCTTCGAGGACGGAGACCACCTCGTCGGGCAGCGGCGGCCCTTCGACATTGTCGACGAGGAACGGGGTCGCGTCGGGACCGAGCACGAGCCGTCTGGGGCCCGCATCGGGCAGGGTGCCGTCGGTGAGCGCGAACGCCACCCAACGGGCACTCAGATGTGCGCGGGCGGCTTCGGCGACGGCGCAGATCAACGTTTCCGGCCCTTCGACGGTGCGAACGAGGGCCCTGGAGATGAGTTCCAACGCGGACACGACACGCTCGAGACGTTCTGCTGCGCCTCGATACTGCGGATAGAACGTCGTCTTTCCCGACCTCAGGCCGGTGAGTGCCGACAGATCTGGCGCGGTCACAGCGCTGTCCGGAACAACTCGATCATCTGCTCGTGCGTCGCGACGCGGGGGTTTGTGGACATGCAGGCATCGCGCAGCGCTCCTTCGGCGAGCCTGTCCAGGTCGCTGTCGCGCACGCCGAGTTGCCGCAGGCCCCTGGGCACCCCGACCTCCCGGGAGAGTGCATCGACGTGCGCAGCCACCGCTTCGACCGCTTGGGATGCGGGGCCGCGGGCCTCGTCGAGTCCGAGGGTCGCGGCGATCGTGACGTACAATTCCGGGTCGGTTTCGCCGTTGAACCGGATGACGTGTGGGAGCAACACACCGTTGACCACACCGTGTGGCAGGTCGAGAAGACCACCGACCTGATGGCTCATCGCATGGGTGGCGCCGAGGATCGCGTTGGTGAACGCGAGACCGGCTTCCAGGCTCGCCTGCGCCATCGCCGCACGCGCGGGCATGTGATGCGGATCCTCGATCGTGCGGACGAGCGTGCCGGTGACCATGTCGATCGCCCGCAGTGCATGGTGGTCGGTGAGGGGATTGTGCGCGATCGACACAAATGCCTCGATGCCGTGGGTCAGCGCATCGAGTCCCGTCGCCGCGTTGAGATCGTCGGGCATGGTGGTGAGCAGTCGCGGGTCTATCACCGTCAGATCGGGCACCAGAGATCGCCCGATGATGGTGATCTTGCTGCCACGCGCGGTGTCGGTGACGACGCAGAACTGTGACACATCCGCGCCGGTGCCTGATGTCGACGGCACCATCACCATCGGCGGAATGGGACTGCTGGCGCGGTCGACCCCCTCGTAGTCGAGGATGCTGCCGCCGTTCGCGGCGAGGATCGCAATACTCTTCGCGGCGTCGATCACCGAACCGCCGCCGAGCGCCACGAGAACATCGCAGCCGGCCTCGCGATACACCTCGTGGCCAGCCGTGACCTCGTAGTCCTTGGGATTCGGAGTCAGGTCCGACCAGACGGTGGGGTTCAGTCCCTGGTCGAGGAGGTGGCGTCGCATCACATCGACCCAGCCGGCCGCTTCCAGTCCGGGGTCGGTGACGAGCATCGGTCGGACCCCACCGAGGCGCGCGGTCGCGTGTGCGGCCTCGACCAGCGATCCCTCCCCGAACACGATCTCGGGGGCGTGGAACTTCACAACCGTCGGACGGTTCCCTGCCGCGTGGTGGTGGAGTGTCCCCGTGTGCCCCCGTTCCGGCATGACCACGGCCACTGTTCACTCCTGACTATCGGCAGATGTATGTGATCCAGTTTACGTTCGCCCCTCAACCCTAGGCCGCCGTGGGCAGGCGCACACCGGACCGACGGACAGGCGCCCGACCTACCCGATCGGGTAGGTGGCCGTCACTGGCCCGTATCGCCCATGACCGCACCTTCCCGGCGCGGATCTGCGCCGCCGATCCATCCGTCGCCGTCACGTCGGAGCGCGCTGAGACCGCTCGACTGCGGCGCAACCGATACTTCGTGCCCCATGTCGCGCAGTTGCGTCACGAGTTCGTCATGGGCTCCGTCGTCGGATGCATCGACTGCCGGGTGCTCGCCACCGATTCCGGTGACGGGAGTGTTCGCAGACCCGAACGACACCGCGGAGACGGCCTGCTGCGGATCGAGTCCCCAATCGAGCGAGTTGACGAGCGTCTTGACCACGAACTGGATGATCACCGAGCCGCCCGGTGATCCGACGACCATCTGCAGATCGCCGCGTCGACCGTCGGGTGTGCGTTCGAACACGAGGGTCGGCGCCATCGAGCTGCGCGGTCGTTTGCCGGGTTCGACGCGGTTGGCGACGGGTATCCCGTCCTCGTCGACCGGTTCTGCCGCGAAATCCGTGAGCTCGTTGTTGAGTAGAAAACCGTCAATCATGTGGTAAGACCCGAATGCCGACTCGATGGTGGTCGTCATCGACGCGACGTTGCCGTGGCTGTCGGCGACCGAGATGTGGCTGGTTCCGTGCTCGGGGCTCTGCGCGGGAACGCCGAGAGGCACGGGGTCGAAGTCGCCCGGCTGCGCCTCCCCTATGCTCTTGCCCGGATCGATCAGACCCGCGCGTTCTGCGAGGTAGCCCGGCTCCACAAGGGTGTCGAGTGAACCGCCGGGCAGCGGAACGAAATCGGAATCGGCGACGTACTTGTCGCGGTCGGCGTAGGCGAGTCGCTCGGCCTCGGCGACCAGATGGACGGCATCGGCGTTCGGCACACCTCCGTCGGCGTCGACATCGCTGGGCGGCAACCCGGCGAGGTCGAAGTTCTCGAGGATGCCGAGTGTTGCGGCCACCGTCACGCCCCCGGACGACGGGTTCGGCATTCCGCAGATCTCGTAGTCGCGGTACGGGGTGCACAGTGGGGTACGGACTTTCGCCTCGTACCCGGCGAGATCGTCGAGTGTCATGGTGCCGGGGGTGCGTCCGCCGGTGTCGGTTGCAGTCGCGTCGACGATGGCCTGCGCGATGTCGCCCGTGTAGAAGGCGTCGGCGCCACCCGTGGCGATCGCACTGAGAGTCTTGGCCATGGCCGGGTTCGTGAGCGTCTCTCCCGCCGGTTTCGGACTTCCGTCCGGGAGCAGGAAATACGCGCGGGCGTCTTCGTCGACCGCGAGCTGCGCCGCGGAGTCGGCGATCGACTCGGCCATCCGGTCGCTGATCACGACCCCCTGGTCGGCGAGGTCGATGGCAGGGTCGAACAGGTCTGCCCAGCCCGTCGAGCCGTGCTCGGAGTGGACCATCTCGAGCATGCGCAACACGCCCGGCACCCCGATCGACCGGCCGCTGGCGCGTGCATCGGGCTTCGGTTCCGTGCGGTCGGTGTCGCTGATCCAGCGCAGATAGTTCTCGGTCGCGGACAGCGGGGCCGTCTCGCGGCCGTCGTAGGCCTGGACGTCTCCGGAGTCGGCGTCGTAGTACACGAGGAACGCGCCGCCGCCGATGCCGGACGATTGGGGTTCGACGAGTCCGAGGACCATCTGCGCGGCCACCAGCGCGTCAGCCGCGGTGCCGCCGTCACGGAGGACCTCGCAGGCCGCCCGGGTCGAAATCGGATTTGCGGTCGAGACTGCATACGAATCGGTGGTGACCGCCGTCATGCCCGTGCGGTATCCGGTCGCGATCTCGGGGTTGGTCGAGATGTCGCGGTCGCCGGTCTCCGGCGCTGGTGCATCCTCTGTGATCGGCGTGCCGTTGGGCTCCGCAGTGCAGGTGGCGGCTGCCGCGTCGGTGCCGGCACCTGCAGCGCCCTCCGCGTCGCCGGCGCCAGCGGCGCACGCTCCGACGAGCGCGAGCGACGCTACCGCCGCCGCACACCTGATTCCCGACCGAACTCTCGCCTCCGAGATCATCCTCCGACGTTAGCCGGATGATCTCGGAGCCGTCCGGCTTTCGGCAGTCACCGGATGGTCGCGCTGTTCCGGATCGATCGGCCACTGTAGGTTCCGCTCGGACCTGTCAGTAATGCGACCTACTGACCTGCGGTTTTCCAAGTTCGTGTCAGTCAGGGATTCCCGCAATACTGTCGGAATCCTCAGAAGTTCCGCGGAGTTCGTCGGGGTAGGTTCGTCGGCATGGATACCGGGAATAGCCCCCGGGTGGTGGACACGCTGAGACTGGCCCACACTGGACCGGAGAATGCGAGACATCACCATGACGAAGAAGCAGTACTCGGATGAGTTCAAGGCCGACGCAGTCCGGCTCTACGAGAGCCGCCCGGAGGCGTCGTACTCGACGTTGGCCGCGGACCTGGGAGTCGCTCGGGGGTCGCTGAAGACCTGGGTGCACCTGGCACGCAAGAAGGCCACGTCAGCACAATCCGGGGCCACAGAGACCGCGAGAACCTCGGAGACGCCCCAGGAGCAGCTCTCCAGGATGCACGCCGAAAACGAGCAGGTCCGGGCCCGCAATCAGGCTTTGGCCGCGGAGAACGACAAGCTCACCGAGGAGCGAGACATCCTGCGGAAGGCCACAAAGTATTTTGCGGCAGAGACGAACTGGTGATCCGCTTTCAGTTCGTTGATGACTACCCGGACATCCATGAGGTGAAGCGGATGTGCACGGTCCTCGGACTCAACCGGTCGAGCTACTACAAGTGGCGAGCTGGGAAGGCCGCCCGCCGCGCCCGCCACAAGGCCGATGCGGCGCTGGTGGACCGAATACGCACCCACCACCAGGAGTGGGACCACACGCTGGGCTACCGGAGGATGACCGCCGAGCTGGCCGACGATGACCAGGTGGAGGGCCCGGTCAATCACAAGCGAGTGGCCCGGCTGATGCGAGTGAACAACATTGTCGGTGTGCACCTGCGTACACCGAAGAACACGACGATCAAGGACCCGGGGGCACAGGTCTTCGCAGACCTGCTCAACCGCGATTTTTCCGCCGACGAGCCAGGACGTGTTTTCGTTGGCGACATCACGTATCTGCCGCACAGTGGCACCGGTGAGTTCCTCTACCTGGCGACCGTGATCGACGTGTGTTCCAAGCGTCTGGTTGGCTGGTCGATCGCAGATCACATGCGCACCGAGCTGGTCGAGAACGCGCTCGGCAATGCGGCCGTAGCCAGGGGGTCGCTGGAAGGAACGGTTTTCCACTCGGATCACGGGCGTCAGTTCACCTCGTCGGGCTACCAGGCGACGTGCCGTCGGTACGGGGTGAGGCAATCGATGGGCCGGATCGGTTCGAGTGCCGACAACGCGATGGCCGAGTCGTTCAACGCGTCCCTGAAGCGGGAGACGCTTCAGGGTGTAAAACGGTGGGCCGACGAAACGCACTGCCGCACCGAGGTGTTCCGCTGGATCGCTCGGTACAACACCCGGAGGAGGCATTCGGCCCTGCAGAACCGGTCGCCACTTGACTACGAGACCGACCGTATGTCTACCCTCGATCAGGCTGCTTGACGCACACCCACGTGTCCACTATTCGGGGGCCACACCCAACTTCTCACGACGACGGGAGCATACAGGTGAGCATACTGAATCTCGACGAGGAGTTGAATGACATCAGCATGCGTATCAACGCCCTCCGCAACCAGGTAGTTGCGCTGAGCGGGCTGCTCCAGGACACAGAGAACGAGAAGGTCGTCGCCAACCTTGCGAGCGTCACACTGGCGCTGAACACCGCGGCTGAGAACATGGCAAATACGGCGAGCGAGCATCGATAGCGCCTGGCTTGCAAGGCGCGGCTGGCTGAGGCCGCCGCCATGGCACTACGGACTCGATGACCGCAGAGCTGGTGTTGATCTCGTCGCACCTCGACCGCGGTCGTTGAGGTCGAGATCGTGCCGCCGTGAACAATCGTGGTAATTGATAAAACCCTGTTCATCAGCCGGTAGTCGCGGGAGAACTCCGACGACCGGCCAGTGGTCAGTTCGACGTACGTGTCGGCGGATGCGGGTCCGGATGATCAGCTCCGCTGATGCACCCTCGACGCTTCCTGCCGTCGGCGTTGGTGACCTCGTTGCCGTTCGGGAATGAAAGCGTTCCCGAGGTAGCGCCGAGGCTCACGTACAGGTCTCGAATCTTCTGACAAACGACAAACGACAAACGACAAACGACGAACGGCGATAGTGCAGTGCAGTGCCAGGGCACCTGAAGCTAAATCACAACGGGGTCGCATGGTGCGGTCTGTGCGGAACCGCCACCGAAGCCGACGGCTGTCGCTGGTGCGCTGGCAACAGCGACAGCCGAGGTGAAGGAACGAACCACGAATTCGGCGAACGGACATCCGTGTCTTCGACCTTCGACTCCTAGAGAGAGCAGCTACCGACCGGACATGTGCTTGATCTGCACGGGTGGCCGGGATCCAATTGTTGGCCACATTTGAATCAAGTAGTCCTCTACGGGATCGCCGAAGAGGGACCCGTCAAAGCGGATGTCCCTTCCACGCGCGTAGATCCTGACACGGTAGCGTCGCTTTCCAGGAGCAGTGATATTTCGAATACTCAGTGTGCCCGTTTCTCCGTCTCTTGACTCGACGTCATCCCAGAAAGCGGCAACCTTCACGCCTTCATCCGTGTTGTGCTCGAGGTCGCCCTCAACGGAGTCTTCCCAGTCGCTGTCGTCGTAGTCGGGTGGTGTGTCATGTACCTCGATCGTGACGTTCACCGGTCCGTATCGGATTCCTACATTCACTCGAATTATGTCGTCGGCGAACATTGCGAGAGAAAGGTTCGGATACTGTCCGTGGATCAACTCGCGTAGGGGCCCGGCTTCGATGGTGAACTGGTGATAGTCGGTTTCGATTACCGATTGATATCGCTTGACAGCCATATCAGTCTTTACGGTCCGCCCGGTGTCGGTGGAGAACCCGGATAGGTCAGAACGACGTACGCATCATTTGGCAGGACCCTATTCCTGCTGTGAAACCACCTGATTGCTGAGCCGGCGCTGGAGTTCTGGGGTCCGTTGACCATGCACACACTGAACCCCGTGGGGCCGGTGCCAGGGGGGAAGAGCGTGGAACCGTTGCGAACCATCCCACAATCCGGTTCGAAAGTGCGCTCTGTGCCAACTCCGCCGTTGAGCGCGGCGCCTTCCTTGGTGGCTGCGAACGGATACTCGTCACACTCCTGCTTATTCTGTCTGATCGGATACGCGAGGGTGTCCTTACATGCGACCGAACGATTCTGCTTCTTTTCGGCGTCGGTCGCCCGGTGCAGAGGGAAGGAGGGAGACGAACCAGCAAGACCTGACTGCTGGGCCTGGTCGACGTGCCAGGAAATCTCGGGAACGTTTCTCTCAGGACCGTAATCGAGTGCCGGGACCGCCTCCGGGAAAATGCAATCCGATGTGCCGGCGAGGTCCTCATCGTCGCTCGAGGGTCGGTCACAGCGGATCGTCGGGACGTTTCCAACGTTGTAGGGCAGAATCGCCGACTTGTAGCGGTCGACCGGGGTAGCACCCGTCGACTGGTGCTGCATCTCGAAATAGACCTGCGGAGCAGTGACAGTACCCTCTGCGGATGGGCTGTCCATTGTGGTGGTGAAGCTGAACTGCACCGGTTGGCCGTTGTGGACGTTGCTGTATCCCTTGGTGGGACTGAATGTGCAGGAATTCAATGATGTGCACTTGGGGTAGATCTCAAGAATCGAGTTCACGCCGAGGCCCTCGAGGTCGGGAATCACCCGGAAGTCGACTTTGAACTTACGTCCGTGGTCGTCCTCCCGGTTCACCGAAATCTCTACGTTCTGGTAGTTCATACTGCCGCCGCTCGCACCGGTCCGATCGCTCTTGATGTTGTGGGCGTTGAGATCCGGAATGTAGACACAGGCGTAGTGACGGGTGACCATCCACTCTCCAGCGTTGCCGTTATAGCAGTTGCTGCGCAGGATGCTCCCCGGCGGCTGTATTCCCATGATCTGAGCATCACCCTGCTGCTGTCGACTCAACGGTCCGGGCGCGGGATTGAAGCACTCGTAGAACGTCTCTTCGCTGCCGGTAGGTGCCGGAAGGGAATCGCACGACGGAGTGCCCAACTGCGAAACCATCGCCACGATCGCCCGAAGCTGAGGGAAGGAATCATAGAGCTCGTCGGTGCAGATGCTGCCGCAGTATCCCTCGGATACTCGCCTCGGCCATGCGTGTGTGTCGTGCTGGAATCTCTGCTCGTAACCCACCGGTGTTACCCCGGGTGGACTGATCTGCCGCTGATCCTCGATCGGGTAGCCGGCAGGTCCTGTCTCATACCCTTGGGCAGCCTATTGAATGAGGATCTCACCATGAACGATGTGGGTCGCTGTCCCCGGGTGCCAGTAGATGACGCCACGCTCGAAGCGACTCATACGGCCCTGGCCATCGGGTAGATCCACCGGATCCTGAATCGGATAGCCGAGCAGACTTCCCGGCTCGTGCGCACCGACGGTGTTCCACTTGTCGCGGATCAGACCGTTGCGGATCGCAGAGCCGATCGCATTCTGGAAGGCAACGTAGATCGCTCCCCGCTGGAATTCCTGCCTGCGCCCGACCCCATCTGCGTGCACGATCTCATCAGTGGTGGGGTATCCGAGCATGCCGGCGGCGGACTCGTAGCCGAGGATGCCCCAGCGGTTGAGGAAGCTGTTGACCACCGGATGCGCCCCGGTGTCCGGATGGGCGTATATGGGTCCGTTCAGAAACTGGACACGCTCGCCGACACCATCCGGGTTGATGATGTTCCCGCTGGTCGGGAACGTCAGAAAGCTCGCCGGGCCGCCCAGGGAGTTGTACTTGTCGCGGATCGCGCCGCACACCTGATGGGGCGAGGGCCAGTAGGTTTGGCAGGTCACCGCCGCAATCGACATCCGCGAGAGCGCGGAGCGTTCCTGCGCCTCCATCATCTCGGCCTTGTCGGCGTCTTCCTTGGTGAACGGCGCCGGGATCTCCTCACGATCGGAGCGCATCTGACCGGGCACGACCTCGGATTTCGGATTCTCCGTCGGCGCCCAATCCAAATCCGGCTCCGCCGTCTTCGACGAGAGCTCCGGATCCTCCGGGGTGACCGGCTGATCGCCGGCCGGCGGTGCGGGCCGCAACTCTGCCGGGAGCGGCGCGAGGTTCTCTTCGACCGGCGGCGCCTGCTCTGGTGTGGGTGCCACCTCAGGTGCGGCCGGGGCCGGGACCGTGTCGGAGGCCGGGGTGACCTCCGGTGCTGCGGGTTCGGGCACCGCTGTGGCGGTGACACACTCCACCGGAACGGCAAGCGGCGTCGTTGTGGTGGTGGTCGGTGGCGGCGTCGTAGTCGTGGTTGCCGGCGGTGTGGTCGTGGGTACTGCGCACGGATCGGCCGGGACGGTCTCGACGGGCGCGTCGAGGGGGACCAGGTCCGGGGTGGGCGTCTGCGTGGTCGTCGCGGTGCTGGTGGTCGGGACGGTCGAGGTGGGCTGGGCCATGGCTGCCGACCCTCCGACGGCAACCATCATCACAGCCGTACCTGCGACCAGGCACCGGCTCATCCATCTGTGCCGGGACATGACGAAACCCCGTTGGGGGTGAGAATTCACTGCTGTTACCTACTTCTGTCGGTCCAATAGGAACAGCGGTGGCGCCATCGCTTCTTGGGAAACCTAAACGAATTCCCAAAAATTACAAATGCAACACGTAACACTTTGATAACGCCAAACTGAGACAGTTCGCATGCTGAGAGTTGGCGCGCGGAATCCGAGAATCGGTGTTAGACACTATAAGTCGCCTTCTCGGGAGGCGACTTTCTTTCACTGTGAGTGCAAAGTCGAATTCTCGTCGAGGAGTGTGTTGATGCACGTATATGCCCGTGATGTTTCGGCGGTGGCCACGGTTCGACGGAGGATGGCGAGCGGTCTCGCTGCGGCCGGAATGGCGGTGTTGTGCCTGCTCGGCGGCGCCGGTATGGCCGGTGCGCAGCCTGCCGCTCCGGTAGCGGACTGCCAGGCGTATTGGCCGTCGCCGTTCCCGGTGTGCGATCAGATCAAGGACCTGTACACCAGCCTCGGCGGGGCGGCGAGCCCGCTCGGGTACCCGTCGTCAGCGGCGCAGCCGTATGGCGTCGATGGGCTGCGGCAGGCGTTCCTGAACGGGGCGATTGTGTGGACGCCGTCGACCGGCGCGTACATCGAATAGCCACGGTCCGGCGGCCGCATTCGAGGTAAGGCCGATCTTCGAAGTGCCATCGCCTGGGGCGGAAGGGATGAACTCGGCTCTTCCCTGTCCGTTAATGCCGAACCGTCATAGGCTGCGGGTCGTCCACAGTCGGCCAGAGCTGGCTCGACGTCACTCTGTCAATGGTTTCGACGAATCGGGGGCACAGTTCGTCGAGCACCTCGCCGATGGGCATCCCGGTGGCGCCGTAGCGCAACTGTCGGCTCGGCTGAAGGTCGGCGAGGGCAGCGAACTCGATCAGATTCTGCTGGGCGGTGCACAACTTTGCCGGGGCAGCAAGGACAGCAGCGCCACGCAGATCGCGGCGACAGAAAGGACGCACGCGCCCCGGGCGGTGCGGATCGCGAGCATGGCGCTGCGGGCACTGCCACGGCGGGGCCAGCGCGCTCATCCACGCCGTCCCGGTCCACGGCACCTGACCGCAGCCTTCGCATGTCGACTGCAGATACACCTGGTGGCGTACACAGAGTGGCAGCAGCGGATTGGCCCAGTCCGCTCGCCACCACGGATCGGGTTCGGCCAGACATTGGGCGCAGAAGCGCGACCCTCCCCGGTCGGGCCGAATGTGGCGGTGGTGCACCAGGTACCGTGCCGCGGCAGCATCGATCGGCCGACCCCACAGGGCGGCGCGCAGGTCACCGGCAGGGACACCGAGGTGAGCGGCGATCCATCGAGCGTGCACGCTCAGGTGCTCGAGAACGAGGTGATATCCGGTCGGGCTCCGCGGCACGCGTAGCTCGCGCAAAATCTGGATCGGGGTCAGTTGGTAGCGACAGCCGACGCGCATCAGCCAGCCCGGCAGATACTCGTCGGGGTGTAGTTGCACGGTGATCGGCCACCGGTCGACTCTTATCGTGGCCATAGTGGTTCCCCGACCACGGAGCCGGCCAGGGCGGGACCAGCCGGTATCAGCCGGTGCGGGCGGCGGATTCGCTGGCATTGTCGACGGTCGCGGTGGTAATCAACTCAGCAGTGACGACTTCGACGCCGGTGACGATCGCGAGATACGAGATCCGGTCGAGCAGATTCGTCAACGACGCGATCCGCCCCTGGGTGCGGCGGTGCAGCAGCCGAGCATGCTCGCACAGCATCCCGGTCCGGGCGTCGGCGAGGATGAGGTGCTCTTCGGCGGTGCGCAGCAGCGCGAGCCAGCCGCGCATCCCGGTGTCGGTGTCGATGCCGAACGGGGCAACCGGGCAGCGAGTGGCGCGGCGACTGGTCTGGGCGTAGACGGTGTGCTCACCGAGCAGGCCTTCGTCGAAGAAGCGTTTGGCGGTCAGATTCACCCCGACGTAAATGAAGGTGGCCGCCATGTCGTTGGCCAAACCCTTGAGATGGTTCGATACCTCCAGGCCGTTGCGGTGCCGGAAGTCGACGAAGTGCAGATCATCGAGCACGATCAACCGGGTACCGCAGGAGGTGACACAGTCCACCGCCAAGGCCCCGAGTTTCGAGGTGGAGGCACGGTCCACCGCCGGATGGCCGTAGAACCGCAGGATCTGCTGATTGAGACCCTTGAGGGTGACCCCGGCGCTGAGCGGGATGAACGCCACCGGCCACCGTTGATGCCCCTCCACGGTGAGGGAACCGTCGCGGCGCAGAACACGGCGGTGGACGTCACGGGCATAGCGGGTGGCGATGGTGGTCTTCCCGAGGCCGGGTTCGGCGTCGATGACCACCGAGCCGCGCAGCTTGTCGCCGTCCCGATACGCCGAGGCCATCACCTGATCGCAAATTCCGTAGGCGGCAGCGAGTTGGCTGGTCTTGATCGTCGGCAGGTTCGCGTTCCACACCATCCGGGCTTCGTTGTAGTCCTCGAGCTCCTCACCAGAGAGTCGGGACATCGCGGTGCGGGAGAGGACCTCGAACGGTTCACGCGGTGGGGCGGTGACGAAAGCGTGCCAGCCCTGTTTGCGGGAAAGCTGGTAGCGGGCGGTGCCATACGTTGCCAGCCAGGTGGCCCAGGGGTTCATTCGTCGAACACCTCGAACGCGCCTTCGTCGGGACGGTCCGCGTAGTACCGGTCGAACACGTCGATGTCGTCGACCACCTCCAACCGTTGAGTTCGACTGGTGGCGAGTTCGTCGAGTAACTCGGCGACTCCCGGCACGGACGCAGTGTCACGTTCGTCGTCGATACCGGACTGCTGTCCATCGGTTCCCGGATGCGGGCGGTGAGCGCTCAAGCGGCGAGCCAAAGCGCGGTCGCGGCGGGTCGCGACGTCGTCTCGGCTCCACGCGAGCAGCAGATCACGGACCGCTGTGGCGGGATCGAGGTGGCGGTGCTCGCGCACGGCGATGCGTTTGGCGTAGTCGGCGGCGTCCTTGCTGAACGGCTGGTTCAGGCAAGCGCCGTGCTCCCACACCAACTGATGCCAGCGGTGGGTGTCCGGGTCCTGGAACCAGGCGTGCCGGATGTCGTGGTTGTCGATCAAGATCGGCCACTTGCCGGCGTGCACACCGCCGTACGGCGAACGGGTGGTGCGGTACAAGGTGAGCCCAGGCCCGTCGTAGCGCAACCCGTCGACCTCGACGCCGTAGTGCTGGATCGTGCGCCAGCGCACATCGAGGAACTCGTACGCCAGATCCGGATTCAACGGCAGCAGCAGACCACCGGCTTTGGCGACGCCGATCTCGAACATCTCACTCGGCGAGAACCCCACCCGCGGCAGTTCCGGCACGCACAGTCCGTCGTGGCGGGTGTGGTGATAGACCCGGCCGACCCATTCCCGGATGATCTGCTCGAGTTCGCTGGCGTAGTAGAACGCGGCGTCTTCGACGTCTTTGCCCCGTGAGTACACGTCCGGGCCCTTGTACGCGGGCAGGTGCTGTAGCAGTGATTCGCGCAGGGTGCGGAAGAAGCGTTCGACGGTGGGTTTGTCGGTGGGTTTGTGCGGGATCGCCGGCTGGACGGTGATGCCCAGTCGGGCGCACACCCCGATGACGTGTGAGGACAGGTATTGCTTGCCGTGATCGACGACGATCGCCTCGGGCAGACATGCCGGTAGATCCCCGATGCGTTGCTGGGAGATCCCGTCCGGGGTTTCGGTGCCGACGAGCAGGTTTCGCGGCACCCCGTGATACGGCCAGAGTTGATCCGCAGTCGGGTGGGGGTCGCGGGCGGGAGTGATGCACTGGTACAGCACATTCGCCACGTCCTGGGAACGCGTCGACAGCGGTGTCAGGCGCAGGCCGAGGATGCAGCGGGTGAACAGGTCCATCGCCACGGTCAACTCCACCCCAACCCAGCGCATGGTGACCGGTTCCATCGCGAACACATCCAGCGCGGTGGTATCGAGCACCACGTACTCCCCCGGACGGGTCGCGCGCAGTCGGCCGAGGACACCGCGGGGCCGGTCCGCCACCGACCGCCGGCCTTTCGCGCTACCGAACGCGTGCCGCCCCTTCGACAATGCCTTCACCCGCCGGTATGCCGTGCTCAGGGAGGGCAGCGGCACCATGTCCGGCCCGAATTCTGCTTCCAGGTCCTTGGCAACGGCATCGATGACCGCGCCGATCGTCGGGGTCGAGACGGTGACGTACCTATCGAGCACCCGCACACATGCTGCGTCCCACCGGTGATCGACACTGGTGGCGTAGCGGCTACGGATCCGGCTGTCCGTGAGTCCGGCAACTCCTGCCGCGCGGTATCCGGCGATCCAGCGGTACAGGGTGCGCACAGAGACGTGAAGTTCCGCGGCTCTGGAGGCCAACACCGATTCGAGTTCGGCGCCGGAGGTCGCAACCTCGGTCAGGATGCCGCGGACGTGTTCGGCTCGTGTTTCCAGTTCCTGAATCTGGGTTGCGGTCAGCGAGGAGAGCACTACGGCGGCAGGGTCAGCGGAGGCGGTGTCGTCCGGCGGTGAGATCGCTGTTCCTCGTGCCGCGATCTCGGTGACCGTGACACGCTGCATCCGCTCTCCGGACCGGAGGGTGACATCGTGTCCCTGCAGCGCCACGATTTCCCATGAGCAGCCGTCGAGCCAGACCTTGATTCCTGCACGTAGTTCGACGATGTTGGTCACGGTGTGCTCCTTACACCGGACACCTGCGACTGTCCGGACAGCGGCACCGTCAGGTCCACCGACCACAGACCGGACCACAGCTTCGCCAGCACCGCGATTCGCGAGCCGGGCCTGTTCACCGATGCGGCGAAATCGTCGATGGTCATCCCGGGCACTGCGACGCTGTCGAGTGCCCTCATCACCGCGGGGTCGATCCACTCGCTACGACGAGCGCCCCCGAGGATTCGGAGATTCGCCAGCACTACGGGGTTTGCACCGGTCCACACTTCATACGACCAGCCCCGACTCGCACACAGTCGTTCGGTCCAGGCGAACACCTGCGCTACTGCGTCGCGACGGGCGAACTCGGCGGGTTTGACGTCGACGACCGTGAATCCGCCGTCTGTGCGTTGGAGCAGCAGATCGGGCGCATGCCGACGCATGGTCCTTCCGTCCGGGCCGCACAGCCACATCGGCTGTGCGGCGATCCGCACCACTTCCGGTGCGTAGTCCGCCAGCCACAATCGGTCCAGTTCGAGTCGGCTCTCGTAGAGGACGTGGCCACGGTTGGTGGCCGACCAGAACATCCCGGAATAGTGGCGCTGATGGGGGTGACTGCGGACTTTCCGTACCGGCAGGCCCAGGATCATCCGATAGGGATCTGCCGCAGCGAGGGTCGTCGCGACAGGATCACCTGATTCCTGCACGTACCTGACCTCAACCTGGCTGGTCCGGGGCACTTTTTCAGGGTCCCGCTACTGACACGAATTTGAGAAACCGACACGCCGCTGACAGGCGACTGACATGAAATTGAGAAACTGACACCGAATCCGAGAACCTACAGCCACACGCCCTTGACAACTCCACCGACCGAGCGCAGTCTTGTTATCAACCAAAAGGTTGATAAACCAAGCGGTTGCAAAAGTGGAGGGTCCGGCATGCACGACGCGAACGACGACCAGCTCGACCTGGCGTTCACCGCCCTGGCCGATCCGCTCCGCCGCCGCATCGTCGCCCGACTCAGCCGAGGACCCGCCACCGTCAACGAACTCGCGGAACCTTTCGCGATCACCACACAGGCGATCTCGAAGCACATTCAGGTCTTGGAACACGCCGGACTCGTCACCCGCACGCGCGACGCCCAGCGCCGGCCCGTCCATCTGAATCCCGCACGGTTGGAGATGCTGACCGCCTGGATCGATCGCTACCGATTGGTCAAGGAACAGCAGTTCCGCGGTCTCGACGCCGTGCTGGCCGGGGAATCGGCCGACCCGACATCACAGAAGGTTTCCCTGAGGACCCCGCCACAGGAAGGCTCGTCATGAACAACGCCCTGACCGTCACCGTCCCCGATGACGCCCCCTTCATCGACTACGAGCGCGAATTCGACTTCCCTGTCGCCGATGTGTTCCGGGCCCACAAAGACCCCGATCTCATCGCCCAATGGCTCGGCCCGCGCGGGATGGAGATGACGATCGACCACTACGACTTCCACACCGGTGGCAGCTACCGGTACACCCACACCGACAACAATGGGTCGTACACATTCACGGGAGTCTTCCACACCGTGCGCGAGAACGAATTCGCCGTCCAGACATTCGAATTCGACGGCGTCGCCGATGTGGTGAGCATCGAATATCTGACCTTCACCGATCTCGGCGGCAGGCGTTGCCGACTCAGCGGCCACGCCGTGTACCCGAGCATGGAGGCTCGCGACGGAATGGCCTCCTCCGGCATGGAGACCGGCATGAGCGAGGGCTACGAGCAGCTCGACGAAATACTGGCGCGCGTATCGACATAGTGAACGGCCAGGCTCGGCCACGCACCGATCACCGAAGTGCGTGGCCGAGTTCCGCTGCGCGCGAGAGCAACTGTTCGCCGTCACGCGCGACGACCACGTGATCGCACACATCGGCGTACTCGGGCATCGCACATGTTGCCTGGGTCCAGTACCGTTCCGGCTCGGGCGTGATCCACGCCAGGCGGTGGACCCGTCGCCGCAATTCTTCGAGGCGGTCGACCCGAGCAGGTAGGCCGTTGCAGCGACCGTCCCCCACCACCAGAACCGACGTACGGGTGTCCAACGAGCCCGCGTGTTCGACGAGCAGTTCGTCGAGTACCCTGCCGTAATCACTGCTCGCCTCGAGATCCACGCCGGGGTGCGCAAGCACCGCCGCGAGCGCACCGTCTCCGTCCGCCGCGAGCAGTTGTTGTGTCACGTCGACCGGGCGATCCACGAACGCGACCACCCGGCAACGATGCGCGCGACCGTGCATCGCCTGCGCGAGACGCAATGTGAACGCGGTGATCGGACGGACCGACAGCGACACGTCCGCAAGCACGAGCAACCGCACGCGATCGGGACGCGGGGCGCGGACGACGAGGTGGAACGGCACTCCGTCGGTGCGCATCCCGGCCCGTGCGGTGCGGCGCATGTCGAGCCGTCCGCGAGTCAGTTCACGGGGGCGAGGTCGCGCGGGGCCGCGCATCCGCCGCAGCACCTCGTGACACGCGAGCTCGATCTCGGCTCGATCCACACCCGCCTCGTCACGAGACTCGGGGGCATCGACCTCTCCCGCACCGGACGGGCTCACACCGGCCAACGACGCCACGAACGCTTCGACTGCCTCGACGAGACGGCTCAGTTGTGCTTCGGTAAGGGGATCGTCGGGGACGTCACCGCCGTACATCCGGTGCGGGTCATAGGCATCGAGCCACGCGAGGATCGAGGCGGGATCGTCCCACGACAGCGATCCGACAACTGCGGCGCCCGGATCTGCGGACAGTTCCCCGACCGTCGTCGAACCGGCCCGCTCGACGTCGACCGTGTAGGTCACACCGCGCCGGCCCGAGTCGGCGCCGGTATCGACCGACAGCTCGGCATCGGACGACGTCATCGACACATCGTCGTCGTCCTTGTGCGGATTGAAGCCCTTCTCGGCCTCCGGAGTGTCGAAGTGATCGCCGACCTCGGCGGCACGCTCGTTGTATTCGGCGTAGCGGGCGATGCTCGGGTCGTCGTCGATCTCGAGTGCGGTGGGAAGGGCGTCGGCGAACTGTGCGCGCAGTGGGTCTCGACCGGAGCAGGCCGTAGCCGTGTCGATCGCGCCGAACAGTTCGTCGAAAGCGTGCTCGAAACCCGCGCGTTCGTGCGGATACTTCGCGCACACCGCACGCAGGCACGACCGCAGTGCCACGCGATCGCGGGCTCCCACGATTCCGAAAACCCGCCGCACTTCGATGGTTTCGGCGGGTGACGCCGCGACACCGTGCTTGCGCAGCATCAGCCCGAAGACTGCGGACACCACGTCGAGCGGATATCCGGCTCGCCGCCGCGAGGCGGCGTTCACAAGCATGACGCGATCACCGCCGTGCACCGCTGGCGGCCGTGCCGCGGCCACCACCACCACGACCCCGGAACACCGCCGTGGTGGTGTTGGCGGGACTCGAAGCCACAGTCACGCGCTCGGCGGGACTCGAAGCCACAGTCACGCGCTCGGCGGGGCTCGAAGCCACAGTCACGCGCTCGGCCTCCCCGGCAGGGACTGGCGGCGCACCAGGAACTGCGCCGTCGAGACGATTCTTCGCGAGGTCGGCGTCTCCGGTGTACTTCAGCAAGGTGGACAGCAGCACGTCGCGCATGTCGATGACGGGATCCGATTCGGGTGCACCGCTTTCCATCACGGATGCTGCGCGTGCCGCATCGATGACCTCGGAAATGGACGGGCTCTTCCGAAGCGGCAGGTCGCGCAGGGTACGCGCCAGCTCGACGACCTTCCCCGCGGTATCGGAACGCACTTCGGGTGCACGCGCGGTCACGATCTCCCGTTCCCGTTCGAGCGCGGGGTACCCCACGTGGTAGTGGAGGCAGCGGCGCTTGAGAGCAGGAGACAGTTCCCGGGTGTCGTTGGATGTGAGGATCACCCACGGCGTCGAACGGGCGGTGAACGTGCCAACCTCGGGGATCGTGACCTGGCGCTCGGCGAGGACCTCCAGCAGCAGTGCCTCCATGGACTCCTCGGTGCGGTCCACTTCGTCGACGAGGAGCACCACAGGCTCCGGCGAGAGCACGGCTTCAAGCAACGGACGGACCGAGAGGAACGACTCGGAGTAGAGACCGAAATCCTGGTCCGCAAGGAAGCGGGAGGCGTCGGCGATGTCGGGGTACTGACCGAGAAGCTCTCCGATACGGTCGCGCAGCATCTGTACGTGCAGCAATTGTTTGGCGTAGTCCCACTCGTACAGCGCGCGGCTGTCGTCGAGACCCTCGTAGCACTGCAGCCGGACGAGTTTGCGGTCTCCTACTGCGGCGAGCGCCTTGGCAAGTTCGGTTTTGCCCACACCAGCCGGTCCTTCGAGCAACAACGGGCGCTCGAGTGCGGTAGCGAGATGAACGACCGTCGCGAATTCGTCGTCGGCAATGTAGTCGTGCCGGCGCAGCGCTTCCTTCAGTTCCGCGCCGTTGGAGAAGGTGGTCATGGATCCTCCGGTGCATGTGGGATCGCACCCGGGAGCGGGCAGGGGGGCAGGCCGCTCCCGGGCGCGAGGTCTGAACGGGTCAGTACGTTTCGTTGATGCAGTGATCGACGACGGGAATCATCGATTCGACGGTGACCTCGCGGGGGTTGCCCGGGGTGCACCAGTCTCCCTGGATGTGCTCCGAGATCGCCCGCACGGTCTTCTCGTCACCCGGAATGGTGTCTCCGCGCCCGGCGTACTTCCCGGTGTTCATCCGGTTCTTCTCGTACGAGTCGGTGCGGACCTGACCGAGGTTGTCGGGAATACCGACATCCTTTGCAAGCCGGATCGCGGCCTCGACGGCTGCATCGGCTGCCTGGACGGTGGTCATGTTCCGGGTGTCGATCCCCATCGCGGTGGCGATGCGCGCGTAGTTCTCATATCGCGAGGGCAGGTTGTATTCCCACACCCGGGGAAGTGCGATCGCGTTGTTGAGACCGTGGTGGCTGTCGAAGAACGCTGACGTCGCGTGCGAGATGGAGTGCACGATACCGAGACCACCGGAGTTGAAGGCCTGCGCGGCGATGTACTGAGCGTTCATCATGCCCTCGCGTGCCTTGAGATTCCGCGGCTCGAATACGGCCTCCCTCAGGTGCTTCGAGACGAGCTCGATCGAGTACAGGGCGTTGCCGAGCGACGGCGCGAAATCCAGACGCGAGACGTAGGGCTCGGAGCCGTGTGCGAGAACGTCGAAGCCGCAGTACGCCGTGAAGTGTTGCGGGCAAGTGTAGTAGAGCAGCGGGTCGTCGATGGCCAGGGTGACGATCGTCGCCTCGTCGAAGCCGACCCATTTGTGTGGGTGATCCATGTCGGAGGTGTCGGTGATGACGTAGGCCCAGGAGGTCTCCGAACCGGTGCCGGCCGTGGTGGACACGGCGATATGGGGCGGGTTCTCCTTGTTGGTGGACTTCGCGAAACCTTCGAACTCGTTGATGTTGCGGCCGTCGTGGGCGATCACGACGCGCGCGCCCTTCGCGGCGTCGTGGCTCGAGCCACCTCCGACGGAGATGATCGAGTCGCACTTCTCCTTCTGGTACAGCGCCGCGGCTTCCATGACGTTGTAGTCCTTGGGGTTGGACTCGACCTTGTCGTAGAGGACGACCTCGACACCTTGGTACTCGATCTTGCCGACGAGTTCGTCGATGATCCCCGAGCCCCGCAGGCCGGTGGTCATCAGAAGTGTGCGCTTGAACCCCAGATTCTTGGCCTCGACACCGATGATGTCGTGAGCCCCGACTCCCATGAGAGCGCGCGGGAACGGATGGAACTCCTTGATCGGAAAGTCCCAGATCTGGTTCAACTCGATTGCCATCGTGATTCTCCTCGATTGTCGGCGGGGATGATCGGCCGGTGTGATGTACGCCTCATGCACGACCAACGATCGGCCAGGGAGTTCACACAGAGAAGGGCTGCACGCGAAAACCGTCCGGTCGCAGCGCCAGGACCGTCCGACCGGGCAGGCCGGCCGGCGCCGACCGGGTGGGCAGCGCATCCCCGCCCCGCTCCCGGTAGCGTGTCGGTGCCGCCCTTTCGGCTGGTATTCTTCAAACTAGAACACGTTCTAGAACTGTGGCGAGCCGCACATCGCGGCCCTGCGCTTGCACGAGAGGTGACCTACCATGACGACCGTCGAGGTGCCGCACGGATCGCGATCGGTGATTCTCACCGTCTCTGCCGTCATCGAGGAGACATCCGACAGCCGCTCGATCGTCTTCGCGGTGCCCGAGGACATGCGCGAGAAGTTCGAGTACAAACCCGGCCAGTTCCTGACGCTGCGCATTCCGAGCGACCGAACGGGCTCGGTCGCGCGGTGCTACTCCCTGGCGAGTTCACCCTTCACCGACGACGCCCCCAAGGTGACGATCAAGCGCACCGCCGACGGGTACGGCTCCAACTGGTTGTGCGACAGCATCTCGGCCGGCGACAGCCTCGAGGTCCTCCCTCCGTCCGGCGTCTTCACGCCGAAGTCCTTCGACCACGACTTCCTGCTCTTCGCCGCAGGCAGCGGCATCACCCCGGTCATCTCCATCCTCAAGTCCGCACTGACGGAGGGATCCGGCAAGGTCGCGCTCGTCTACGCCAACCGCGACGAGAAGTCGGTGATCTTCGCCGAGGAACTGCGCGCACTCGGCGAGAAGTACGCCGACCGGCTCACGATCGTCCACTGGCTCGAATCGGTGCAAGGTCTGCCCACGGCTACACAGCTCGCCACCATCGCAGCCCCGTTCGCCGATCGTGAAGCGTTCATGTGCGGGCCAGGACCGTTCATGGACGCGGTGCACCAGGCGCTCCACGATGCCGGCATGCCGCGCACCAGCGTGCACGCCGAGGTGTTCAATTCGCTCGCCGGTGATCCGTTCGCCGACCACGAACCCGTCGAGATCAGCGACGAGGAGGCCGCCGACGCTGCAACCGTCGAGGTCGAACTCGACGGCGAAGTCCACACACTGTCATGGCCCCGCAAACAGACACTCGTCGACATCATGCTGGCCAAAGGTATCGACGTGCCCTACTCGTGCCAGGAAGGCGAGTGCGGCTCATGCGCATGCACCGTCCTCGAAGGCAAGGTCGAGATGGAACACTGCGATGTCCTCGATCCCGAGGACATCGAGGCGGGATACATCCTGGGCTGCCAGGCGCGCCCCGTCACGGACACGCTCAAAATCGAATTCTGACGTCGTCAGTGCGCCTGCGGCGCTGACGCGGGTGCTACCTCCTCGAGGCGCACCGGCTCCGGCTTCGACCGACGCACCATCAGCACACCTCCAGCCGTGAGCGCGAGTGTGGCCACGATCGTGCTGTAACCGACGGCCGTGGCGGTGAGCCCGATCATGCCCGTGGCCACGCCGGCAGCGATCGCGGGGACCGAGAAGGCGAGGTAGCAGACCACGAAGGTGGTCGCGAAGATCTGTGCGCGCTGGTTGGGGCGCCCCAGCCCGCTGACGATGCCCATGGCACCCACGAACGTCGATCCCCAGCCGAACCCTGCAATCGCGGTGCCCACGAAGTACAACGACGCCACGCCGGACAACAGCGCGCCCACCACCACGACGACACCGACCGAGAGAAGACCCACGCCGATCACGACGACGCGTAGCTCGGCGAAACGTCGCATGGTCACCGCTGCGACCGACCCCGACGTGAACAGGGCCGCGACGGCGAGCCCGGCAACAAGCCGGTTGTCGATGCCGAACACCACATCGACAATCGACGTCCCCAACGACATGTACAGCCCGCCGAGCGCCCACGCCGACATCAGGCAGGGCAGCACCGAGAAGAACTGTGCGCGCGCGTCTCGGGGTAGCGCCACGCTCGGTTTCAGGGCGCGCAGCGCGTCGCCCCGCGAAGCGAACCCTTCGGGCTTCGACCTCTCCGGCACGAACGCGAGAGCGACGACGATCGCTGTCGCGAGGACCCCGACGATCGCATAACTCAGTACCGTCGGGAACGGAGCGAACTGCACCAGCAGACCGGCGCCCGCAGCGCCCAACCCCAACCCCAGCGACGGCGCGATGCTGTTGATCAGCGGTCCGATCTTGGGATTGGGTTGCAGATCGATCACGCCGGCGGCGAGTGCGCCCGTGGCCGTACCCACCGCCATCCCCTGGATGATGCGCGCCGCGATCAACCATCCGGCATTGTCCGCGAAGATGAACACGACCATCGAGATCGCGAGAATCAGCATCGCCGCCGCGACGATCGGACGGCGCCCGATCCGGTCGGACAGCGAACCGACGGTAAGCAGGGTGGCGAGCAGAGAAACGACGTAGATCGCGAAGACCACGGTGAGCGTGGCCGCCGAGAATCCCCACATCTGCTGGTACACGGGGTAGAGAGGCGACGGTGCCGCAGACGACGCCGTGAGGACGAATGCCCCCACCCCCATGACCGCAAAGCCGAATATGCGTGACCTGGCATCGGGTGGGGCAGGCGGAACCATCGAACCTCCATCGGGCAAACCGGCAACAATCACGCAAGAGACGAATACACATCTGCACACGGCAGTAGCGCCGCACTGCGCCGCTACTGCAGACGAAACGCTCTCCGTGAGCCGAATATTTCGCCGAGGTCACGATCGCGCCCGTGAACCCTGACTCACCTGCGGAAATGGTTATCACTGCGCAATGGTCCCGGATATTGACCGACCGGTCGATCAGGCCTATACCGAAAGTGAGGGACATCCTCACGAACACATTCCACAAGGAGGCAACCATGTTCTCCGACAGTCGGCTGCAGGACTATGTAGCCGTCGTCCTGGGCGTCTTCGCCGCCCTGTCACCACTCTGGCTGGACACGAACACCAACGCCACGTGGTCACTCATCGTCCTCGGTGTGCTCGTCGCCCTGTGCGGCATCGCGCAGATCGCGCGTCCCACGATGGCCGAGATCGACTACGCAATGGGAGTCTTCGGCGCCCTGCTGTTCCTCTCCCCGTGGGTCATGTCGTACACCGCGTTCGGCGGCGCAGCGTGGACCGCGTGGATCGTCGGCGTACTGACCGTGGTCGTCGCGGTCGCTGCGCTACCCGCCATGAACACCCGCATGCACGGAGGTCGCTTGGCAACCCACCACTGAGTGCACTACCGGCACTCACTACACCGCTGGCACTGAATCACACTGCTGGCACTGAATCCGGTCGCTGTCCCCGAAAGTGGGACCGGTCGCCTCCGACGCCACTTTCCGGGTCAGCGATCGCCTCTCCTCCGGAGGTGATCGGTGAGCACCCGGCGCGCCACCCCGAACCCCACCACCCGCATCCGCATCCTCGACGCAGCCGAGGCTCTGTTCGCGGAGCAAGGTTTCGACTCGACCGCCACCACCGCGATCGCAACTGCCGCACACGTACCGAAGGGCCTGATCTTCTACTACTTCCCCACCAAGGAAGCGATCCTCGACGCACTGATCGCCGAACGACTCCCCACCGAACCGATCTCCGACGTCATCGCACTCGTTGCACCGGGAGATCCGGCAACGAGCCTGGTCAATCTGGACGCCGCACTGAACCTCGGGCAGAACGAGTCCTCGGTGCTCCGCGTGATCGTCTGGCGGGAGGCCGAAACGCACACCGATGTGCGTACTCACGTGCAGGCTCTCCGCACGCACCTTCACGACACGACGATGCGCGTTCTGCAAGCGAGTTCACCGATACCGGTGTCGGTGAGTGCCCTGCGGACCGCGGCGACAACATGGGTATCGGCGATGCTCTCGGCGGCCACGACAGATCGTCTGTTCGGGCGCGACGGTCTACCACGGGCCCGCGAGGAACTGAGGAACGTTGCCCGCTTGATCGCAGCAGGCATGTCCGGGATGACACCGCTACCGAGGATGTTCGCCCGCGCCTGGGTGTGACAGACAGATCGGGTACCGGTCGGCCACAAGTCAGCCGATGGGGTTCGGGGTCGTCCCGAGCAGATCGCGTCCGGCCGCGAACGCGCGGGCGCCGGACGGAAGGTCGCCGCGCTCACCGCTGAGAAAGACCTCGACGCGCCCCGACCCCGCCGATACCCGGCCGAGCGCGTCGATGCGTCGGAGAGTCTGCTGCGCGACGGCTTCGGCGCTGTCGAACAGACGCACCCCGGTCGGCAGCTTCGCAACGATCGTGTCCGCGACGAGCGGATAGTGCGTACACCCGAGGACGATCCCCTCGACATCGCGGGGCGTGCGCTCGACGGCCGACGCGATCGCGGCAGACGCGCCGTCTCTGTCGCCGCGGTCGATTGCGTCGGCGAGACCGTGGCACGCGACTCCGACGACCTCGCTACCGTTCGCGAACCGGGAAATCAGATCTGCCTGATACCGGCTCGCTGTGGTCGCCGCAGTCGCCCAGATCGCGACCGACCCGCATGTCGCAGCCGCCGGTTTGATCGCGGGTACCGTGCCGACCACGGGCACACCGTCGCCGAGATCAGCGCGCACGTGCTCGAGTGCGGTGACGGACGCCGTGTTGCACGGCAGCACCACGACGTCGGCCCCCCGCTCGACTGCCCTCCGCGCCGTCGTGACCACACGGTCGATCACCCAGTCCGACGGCTTCGGGCCCCACGGAGCGCCCGCGGGATCCATCGACAGCATCAGGTCGAGGCCGGGGCGTAGGCGTCGCAACCACGCCGACGTCGGCAGCAGCCCGAAACCCGAGTCGATGAGCGCAACGATCACCCTACGAATCTAACGGGTCCGGGCCACCGGGATCACGCCATGGTAGCGAGCAACTCCTCGATGGGGGCTCCCGCCGCGATTTTCATCCGATTCTTCATCACCTGAGCCGGCATACCGCCACCGACGACACCGACGAGCCGGCCGTCGCGTTCGTAGAACGCGAGGAACTTGCGGCCATCGTCGCGCACCACGTGCACGGTGTCGTCGCCACGTACCGCACCGAGCCCCTGGATCTTGATCTCGTACTGGTCGCTCCAGAAGTAGGGCACCGCCGACGCGACACCCACGTCGCCCGAGACCAGGGCCTTCACGAGCACCGTGGCCTGTTCACCCGCATTGGTCCAGTGTTCGATGCGCTTGCGACCACCGTCGGGAAGCTGCCAGGACGCGACGTCTCCGACCGCCCAGACGTGCGGCGCCGACGCATGGCCCACCTCGTCACACACGACACCGTTGTCGAGTTCGATACCCGAACCGTCGAGCCATTCGGTGACCGGGATCGATCCGATACCGAGCACGACCAGATCGACGTCGACCTCGGACCCGTCACCGAGTACCGCAGAAGTGACGCGCTCGTCGCCGCGCAGTTCGGTCAGGCCCACCCCGGCGCGCACATCGACCCCCTCTTCCGCGTGCAGCCTCGAGACCAACGAGCCGACCTCGGTGCCGAGAACGGACGCCAGTGGGGCCTCCTGCGGCTCGACGAGTACGACCTCGACTCCCTTCGTACGCAGGCTCGCCGCCACCTCGCACCCGATGAACCCGGCCCCGACCACGAGGGCGCGGGCCCCCGGTTCGACCTCGTCCCGTAGAGCACGGCTGTCGTCCATCGACCGCAGGACATGCACGCCGGCGAGTTCCTTCAGGCCCGGGATCCGACGCGGCCGCAGACCCGTCGCAATCACCAGTTCGTCGTAGTGCAGATCCGACCCGTCGGCGAACGCAACGGTCTGCGCCGCCGTGTCCACGGACACAGCGGGGCTGTCCAGCCGCAGATCGATCTTCTGCTCGTCGAAGAACGCCTGCGGGCGCAAGGTGGTGTCGTCGCGGTCGCCCCGGAGGACATCCTTCGACAGCGGTGGACGGTCGTACGGCAGGTGTGCCTCATCGCCCACCAGGACCAGCTCCCCCTCGAACCCTGCGCGGCGTAATTCCTCCGCGGTCCGCACACCGGCGAGTCCCGCTCCGACAACGACGATCCGATCAACTGCCACCTGAGTCCATCCTCCTGAGGTCGTGACATGTGCCACGCGAGTGCTTCGGGTCTTCATACCAAATCAGGGTGACCGTGAACAGAGTGCCGTTGCTTCTGCGCGGCACATCACTCCCGATCCGGCGGATACTTAGAGTCGACGTACAACGCAGATCTCCACACACGACCGGCACAGCCCCACCGACACCAGTTACCGAACCGAGGAGTGTTTCATGACGAGCGACAGCGGCGCAGGTATCAGCCGCGTGCAATTCGGGACCGGATCCTCGCCCGGCCCCATCGACACCCAGGGGCGCACCGTCATCGCCGATGCCGTCGTCGCGAAGATCGCGGGTATCGCCACCCGCGAGATCAATGGGGTGTTCGACGTCGGCGCCGGAACCGCACGCGTCGTCGGGGCCCTGCGCGACCGCATTCCGGGAGCTCGCATCAATCACGGTCAGGGAGTCGCGGTCGAAGTCGGTGAGACCCAGGCCGCGATCGACATCGGTATCGTGGCGGAATACGGCGTAGCCCTCCACGAACTGGCCATCGCCATTCGCCACAACGTGATCGCGGCCGTCGAGCGCATGACCGGACTCGAAGTCACCGAAGTCAACATCACGGTGTTCGACGTCGTCCTCCCGGACGAGGCAGCGGACGCCGCAGCGGAGCAGAAGCCGCGCGTGCAGTGATTCCGAACAGCGGTGAAGCCGACCTCGCCGATGAGGTTGCGGACACGGTGCTGAGCATCGCCGGAATCGCCGGCCTGCACGGTGGCGAGTTCGGCGAGATCGCCACGTACCTACCCGGCCGGCGGGTCACCGGAATCCGGCTGGGCCCCGGCGGGTGCGAAGTCCATGTGACGGCCCTCTTTCCCGCCGACCTTCCCCTGCTCGGGGAGACCGTGCGCCGATACGTCGAACCCCTCGTCGACGGACCGGTGCGCGTGGTGTTCCAGGACATCCGAGATCCGCTCGCCGACCAGATCTCCGAAGAGAAACAGGTGACATGATGAATCACACCCCTACGACAAATACCGTCGTCGGACTCATCGCGGGCCTGTTGCTCGCGCTCGCCGGAATCTTCGGCGGATTCAGCGGTCTGCTGTTCGCGGTGTTGCTCGGTGCACTGGGTGCCGCCATCGGCGCGCACCGCGACGGCATCCTCGATCTGGGCGCTCTGTTGCGAAGCCGTGGCCGTGGCTGATCCTCCAGCACCGACCGCGCCATCCGATCCGGAACCGGTCGACCTCGTAGGATCACGCGGCAGCCTGACCATCAAAGACCGTGCCATCGAACGGGTGGCAGCGGCCGCCGCGCTGCAGGTGCCCGGGGTCGTCCGGCAGAGCAGCAATCTGAGCCTGCTGACGGGCCGCGAACTGCCCCGCGCCGAGGTAATCACCGCGGGCAGCGCCGTCGCGGTCAATCTGTACATCGCGGCGGAATGGCCCTACGATGCCGCTGCGCTCACGCGGCGCGTACACGGCGCCGTCGCGCGGCATCTGCACGAGTACACCGGTCTCGTGGTGCACGACCTCAATGTACTGATCGTGTCGACCGCGCAGGCAGTCGAAGACGAGCCAGCCGAGCAATCCGTGCCGGTCGAGTATCTGGAATCCGACATCGTCGCAGGCCAAAACGCGCCTCGCTCCGACATCCCCGTGGTGCCACCACTTCCGCCGCTCGCCACACCGGTCGCCGCACCCGCCGCGGCCCTCATCGCGATCGGAGCTCTCGGTCTCGCGTTCGTCGCGGCACGGGAACTGCTCATCGTGCGCGGCACCTACGCCGGCGCACCCTGGATCCGAAACTCGTTCGAATGGTTCGGCAGGCTGCACTGGCATTCGTGGATAGCACCCGTAGCGGTGATGCTGGTCCTCCTCGGCCTCACCGCGATTGCCGTCGCCTTGAAGCCGCGCAGGCGCACCCACCTGCCACTGAGGCTGTCCGGTTCGGTTCCGACCGTCTGGATGCGACGGACCGATATCGCCCGCATGTGCAGCGCACGAGCGTCCGCGTTGCCCGGGGTACTCAACGCACGGACCGTCGTCGACCGCAGGCGCGCACTCATCCGTGTGGTCGCGGCGGCCGATGCTACCGTCGACGACCTGAGTGCCACCATCCGCGCCGAAGTAGAACCGCGGCTGATGCTGCTGGCAGATCCGATTCCGCTGGTCCTGAAAGTGTCGCGCCACGAAGCGAACACCTCCTCCACTGGAACGGAAATCCTGCCGTGAAACTCCGCACCGTACTCGTCAATCGGTTCTTCGCGTTTGTGGTGGGGTGTGCACTCCTCGCCGCAGGTGCGTTCGCACTGGCATGGGTGTGGCGCGTGCCGTTCGCACGCGAGCGACTCGCCGACCTCGACCGGCCACTCATCATGGATCTACCCGATCAACCGTGGTGGACCGCGGCGTTGTGGATCGTCCTGGCCGCGGGGTGCGCGATCGGGATCGTGCTGTTGGTGGTGAACCTGTCGCGGCGACGGACCTCGACCGTGGAGTTGTACGACGAGGTCACCGACGCAACACTCGGCGTCGACCTCGGTCCGGTCGCCACCGGAGTGGCGCGAGAACTCGAAACGTTTCCCGGTGTCCGGTCGGTGCGTGGTCGCGCGGTCGTGGAACGGCACCTGCCTACGCTATCGGTGACCGTCCACGCCGAACCCGGCATCGATGTCCCCGAGTTCACGGCGGCCGCCGAGGACGCCGCGCGTCGTGCCGCTGCCGCGGTCGGTGGTGCCCGGGTCGCGACCCAGGTGCTGCTGCATCTGGACCCCGCCGGAGAGTTTCACTGATCCGCGACCGGGTCCCGGCCGTCCGGTCAGAACGGAACCTGCACGGCGAGGATGCCTGTTGCCGGACCGCGCCCCGACAGAATCCGGCAGAACTCCACCGCATCGAGTTCGATGGGATGCGCACCTGCTCCGGTACTCCACCGCCCACCCGCCGGGCCGGTCAGACGAAGATCGATCGGCTGCCGGTGGCGGACCTTCCACTCGTCGACCACATCGGCCACGAGTGCTCCGTCGTGGTCGGCCGTCAGGACCATCGACTCACCGGTCGCTCTGCAGATGTCCACCCTGTGCATCCACGGGTCGCGGGTGAGAATGACGTCGAGCAAGTACCCGATCGTCCACCGCTCCTCGACTTCACCGACCATTTGAACCTGCGGCATCGCGTGTGACCGCACGAACGACGGGGTTCGAGCACGAACTCGTGCGGCCCGCATCCCGGAAGTCCTGTAATCCGAACCCAGCCGTTCGGTGTCGCGACCCGAGAACTTCTCGACCTGATGGGCAGTGAGTGCATCGAGGAACTCGGCATCCGCGTGTCTCGCAGCGGAGAGTTGACGCACCATTTCGACGAGCGATTCGGCCATGCGGGCCATGCCGAAAGCGTGGGCGGCGACGGCGCGCACGTTCCAACCGGGGCAGTCGGTCGATCGGCTCCAGCTTTCAGGGGGAAGTCTGTCCAGCAGATCGGCGAACCTCCCGTACTCGGTCGCGGCGAGGTGCATCGCGAGATCCCGCTCCATCATCGGCCGCCGGGGTCGCATCGCGGTCTTCGGTGTGGTTGTTGCAGCCATCGGACACTCCTTACAGTCCTACGTTGTCCGCATACATGTCCACTGCCCGGTCGAGCAGGCGACGCCAGCGGTCGCCGCCGGGATCGTTCGCAAACTGAGCGTCGATCAGCCCACCGACGAGTGCGACAGCGAGATCCACGCTGGGTGCGTCGCGAACACCGAGATCTCTCAGCACATTCCGCAACAGATCGAGTGCCTGCAGGGACGGCGCGTACGACTCGGCGCTCGGTTGGAAATCGCTGATTATCCGCTGATTCATCAGCTGGTGCCGGGCAAGGTCTTCGACACAGAAGTCGAAGAAGGTGGCTGCGACGGAACGCAGCGCATCCCGGGGCGCGTCGGGCAATCGTTCTGTGCATTCCGTCATCGCGATCAGGCATTCGTTCCAGGCCTGGCCGAACATTGCATCGTAGAGTTCGTTCTTCGATGCAATGTAGCTGTACAGCGACGGTGGCCGCATACCCACTCGGTCCGCCACATCCCGAAGGGTCATAGTGGCCAGGCCGCGTTCGCGGGCGATGTCCCAAGCGGCTGCGAGAATCTCGGACCGAGCCGCCGAACGACGTTCGGAAACCCAATCCCGATTCGATCTACCTAACACAATTAGGACGATCCTCCGGGAGGAAGCGGTTGTCAATGGTTCCCGGAGACGACAACGCCGAACGGCGCCCACCCTGACGGGTGGACGCCGTTCGAGCGTCAGTGAGTACTAACTCACGCGATGATCTTCGTGACGCGACCGGCGCCGACGGTGCGGCCACCCTCGCGGATCGCGAAGCGGAGGCCCTCGTCCATGGCGACCGGCTGGATCAGCTTGACGGACATCTCGGTGTTGTCACCGGGCATGACCATCTCGGTGCCCTCGGGAAGGGTCACAACACCCGTCACGTCCGTGGTACGGAAGTAGAACTGCGGACGGTAGTTGTTGAAGAACGGCGTGTGGCGGCCGCCCTCTTCCTTGTTGAGGATGTAGGCCTGGCCCTCGAACTCCGTGTGGGGAGTCGTGGTGCCCGGCTTGATGACGACCTGGCCGCGCTCGACGTCTTCGCGCTTGATGCCGCGAACCAGCAGACCGACGTTGTCGCCCGCCTGGCCCTGGTCGAGCAGCTTGCGGAACATCTCGATGCCCGTGACCGTGGTCTTGGTGACGCCGGGCTTGATGCCGACGATCTCGACCTCTTCGTTGACGTTGACCACGCCACGCTCGACACGGCCGGTGACGACCGTACCGCGACCCGTGATGGTGAAGACGTCCTCGACGGGCATGAGGAACGCCTTCTCGGTCTCGCGAACCGGGTCCGGGATGGAGTCGTCGACGGCCTGCATGAGGTCTTCGACCGACTTGACCCACTTCGGGTCGCCCTCGAGAGCCTTCAGAGCGGAGATCGGGATGACCGGAGCTTCCTCGTCGAACTCCTGCGAAGCGAGGAGTTCGCGGACCTCCATCTCGACGAGCTCGAGGATTTCCTCGTCGTCGACCATGTCGGCCTTGTTCAGGGCGACGAGGATGTAGGGCACGCCGACCTGACGAGCGAGCAGCACGTGCTCGCGCGTCTGCGGCATCGGGCCGTCAGTGGCGGCGACAACGAGAATCGCGCCGTCCATCTGAGCAGCACCGGTGATCATGTTCTTGATGTAGTCCGCGTGACCGGGAGCATCGACGTGCGCGTAGTGGCGCTTGTCGGTCTGGTACTCGACGTGGGAGATGTTGATCGTGATACCACGAGCCTTCTCCTCGGGAGCCTTGTCGATCTGGTCGAACGCGAAGCTCTCGTTGAGATCCGGAAACTTGTCGGCCAGCACCTTGGTGATCGCAGCCGTGGTGGTCGTCTTGCCATGGTCGACGTGACCGATGGTGCCGATGTTCACGTGCGGCTTGGTCCGCTCGAACTTCGCCTTCGCCACTGGAATGTCCTCCTGGACTGTTGTTGCGTGCAGTATGCAGCAGTGCGGTTTGTATTACTTGGTCGTGCAGACGACCGGTTCCAACCCGAAGGTTACTCGCCGGTGGCCTTGGCGATGATTTCCTTCGAGACGTTCGACGGAACCTCTGCGTAGGAATCGAACACCATGGAGAAGTTCGCGCGGCCCTGGGTCTTCGACCGCAAGTCCCCGATGTAACCGAACATCTCCGAGAGCGGAACCAGCGCCTTCACGACACGGGCACCACTGCGTTCCTCCATGGCCTGGATCTGGCCACGGCGGGAGTTGAGGTCGCCGATCACGTCACCCATGTACTCCTCGGGTGTGGTGACCTCGACGGCCATGAGCGGCTCGAGGATCACCGGGGCAGCCTTACGGGCCGCTTCCTTCAGCGCCTGGGAGCCGGCAATCTTGAACGCCATTTCGGACGAGTCCACGTCGTGGTAGGCGCCGTCGAGGAGCGTGACCTTGACGTTGACCAGCGGGTAGCCGGCGAGCACACCGTACTGCAGGGCGTCCTGTGCACCAGCGTCGACCGACGGGATGTATTCGCGCGGGACGCGGCCACCGGTGACCTTGTTCTCGAACTCGTAGGTCGCGCCGTCCTCACCCGTGAACGGATGGAGGGCGATGATGACCTTCGCGAACTGACCGGAGCCACCGGTCTGCTTCTTGTGCGTGAACTCGTGCTTCTCGACCGCCTTGGTGATGGTCTCGCGGTACGCGACCTGCGGCTTGCCGACATTGGCCTCGACCTTGAACTCGCGACGCATGCGGTCGACGAGGATGTCGAGGTGGAGTTCGCCCATGCCGCCGATGACGGTCTGACCGGTCTCTTCGTCGAGCTCGACGGTGAACGTCGGGTCCTCTTCGGCGAGCTTCTGGATCGCGGTGCCCAGCTTCTCCTGGTCGGACTTGGTCTTCGGCTCGATCGAGACCTGGATGACCGGATCCGGGAACGTCATCGACTCGAGGACGATGGGAGCGTCCTGCGCACAGAGTGTGTCGCCGGTCGTGGTGTCCTTCAGCCCGATCATGGCGTAGATGTGGCCTGCGACGGCCTCGTCGACCGGGTTCTCCTTGTTGGCGTGCATCTGGAAGAGTTTTCCGATGCGCTCCTTCTTACCCTTGGTGGCGTTGAGCACCTGGGCGCCCGGCTCGACCCGGCCCGAGTACACACGAACGAAGGTCAGCTTGCCGAAGAACGGGTGCGCAGCGATCTTGAAGGCGAGAGCCGAGAACGGCTCCTCCTTGCTCGGCTTCCGCGTGAGGGTGGTCTCCTCGTCGTTCAGCTTGTGCCCGATGACCTCGCCGATGTTGAGGGGGGTCGGCAGGTAGTCGATGACCGCGTCGAGCATGGGCTGGATGCCCTTGTTCTTGAACGCGGTGCCGCACAGCACCGGGTACAGCTCGGAGTTGACCGTCAGCTTGCGGATGGCGCCCTTGATCTCGGCGACCGTGAGCTCCTCACCACCGAAGTACTTCTCCATGAGTTCTTCGTCGGACTCGGCGACGGTCTCGAGCAGCTTCTCGCGGTACTCGGCGACCGTGTCGGCGAGATCGGCAGGGATCTCCTCGACGGTGGCTTCCGTGCCGATCGCGGTGGTGCCGCGCCAGGTGAGAGCCTTCATCTCGACGAGGTCGACGACGCCGTCGAAGTCGTCCTCGGCACCGATCGGAATCTGCAGGACCAGCGGCTTCGCGCCGAGACGGTCGATGATGGTCTGCACGGTGAAGAAGAAGTCCGCACCCATCTTGTCCATCTTGTTGACGAAGCAGATGCGGGGAACGTCGTACTTGGCGGCCTGGCGCCAGACCTGCTCGGACTGGGGCTCGACGCCCTCCTTGCCGTCGAACACGGCGACTGCACCGTCGAGGACGCGCAGCGACCGCTCGACCTCGACCGTGAAGTCGACGTGGCCGGGGGTGTCGATGATGTTGATCTGGTTGTTGTTCCAGAAACAGGTGACGGCAGCGGAGGTGATGGTGATACCACGCTCCTTCTCCTGCTCCATCCAGTCGGTGGTGGACGCACCGTCGTGGGTCTCACCGATCTTGTAGTTGACACCGGTGTAGAAGAGGATGCGCTCGGTAGTGGTGGTCTTACCGGCATCGATGTGCGCCATGATGCCGATGTTGCGGACCTTGTTCAGGTCGGTCAGCACTTCCTGTGCCACAGGTAAACCCCGCTCGTAGCTCGTGTCGGTCCTTGGGTGCGGACCACATGTTCTTAGGTTGTCAGCCGGCCTTTACGGGACCGACACAGATGTGCGAGCAGCCGGCCGGGGGATCATATGACGATCCGCCCGACCAGCGTCGACTCACCAGCGGTAGTGCGCGAACGCCTTGTTGGCTTCAGCCATCTTGTGCGTGTCCTCGCGACGCTTCACAGCGGCACCGAGGCCGTTGCTGGCATCGAGAAGCTCGTTGGCGAGACGCTCGACCATGGTCTTCTCACGACGCTGGCGTGAGAAGGTGACCAGCCAGCGCAGGGCCAGCGTGGTGGAACGGCCGGGACGAACCTCGACCGGAACCTGGTAGGTGGCGCCGCCGACACGACGGCTGCGCACCTCGAGGGCGGGCTTGACGTTGTCGAGCGCGCGCTTGAGGGTGACGACCGGGTCGGTGCCGGTCTTCTCGCGAGCCTGCTCGAGCGCCTGGTAGACGATGCGCTCTGCGGTGGACTTCTTGCCGTCCAGGAGGATCTTGTTCACGAGCTGGGTGACCAGCGGCGAACCGTAGACCGGGTCGGCGATCAGGGGGCGCTTCGGAGCGGGTCCTTTACGTGGCATCAGCCCTTCTCCTTCTTCGCTCCGTAGCGGCTACGTGCCTGCTTGCGACCCTTGACGCCCTGGGTGTCGAGCGAGCCACGGATGATCTTGTAACGCACACCGGGGAGGTCCTTCACACGACCGCCACGCACGAGCACCATCGAGTGCTCCTGGAGGTTGTGGCCTTCACCCGGGATGTACGCGGTGACCTCGACCGAAGAGGTCAGGCGCACGCGAGCGACCTTACGAAGTGCCGAGTTCGGCTTCTTCGGGGTGGTGGTGTACACGCGGGTGCACACACCACGACGCTGCGGGCTGCCCTTCAGGGCCGCGCTCTTGACCTTGGCGGTCTTGTCGCGGCGACCCTTGCGGACCAGCTGATTGATAGTTGGCATCTATCGGCTTTCTCGTTGTCTGGAGCTGCTCAGGCGAGCAACACTGGCTGTTCTGAAATTAGGGATCCATCGGTTGGGGCAAGGAAGCAACTGCCCCGCACTCGCACCCCGTGCGCACACGAGGTCGGGTGTGTCGCGTACCCCCACACAGGCAGCCGGGGACTCGCACCTGCAGATATCTACAGACCGCGTGTACGGCATCGCCTCGCATAGGCACACAGATCGGTCCGGGCACGCCGGACACGACCCACAACGATACCCGGCGGCGACGCATGCGGTCAAAGCGAGACGCGTCGAATGACCGCACGTCGGCGCGGCATGGGCGAGAAATCAACTGCTGAGATTGAGGGTGAGCCGTGCCAACGTAGCAGCAGCCTCACAGGGGTCCGCGCCACCGGTCGTGTACTGCACCCACCACCCGAAGATCCCCGTGGTCGCCGCACCGGCGGAAACCCCACAGGACAACGGGTCGTTCGGCCGGCGCATCTGCAGGGCTCGTCTACCTTCGACAGTGGTGTCCTCGACCGCGTACCCGAGATTCTCGCCTGCTGCACGCTCATGCTCCAGCGAACCGGTTTCGAACCAATTGAACGTGACCTTCACAACTCCCGCGGGCCCGTCTCCTTCCCACCGGCAGATCGCCCCGAAAAATCCCCGGTAGACCGCGGTCGCACCCACCGTCTCTGCGATCTTCTCGTCGGCAACGGCGTCACATTCGGTGAGCAACTTGGCGAACTCGGCCGTAAGACCACCACCTACGCCCTGCGGCACCGCGCGGCCCTCGATGCTCTGCCCACAGCCTGCCAGCACCGACGCCACCCCGATGAAAGCGGCAATGCTCGCACCCACGCGACGGAGCCGGGTCGGAGTACCGATCACGTTCACACCCCCGATCACGGCCGCGCCCTCTCTACACTCAGTTCGGCGAGGTCACGTGCGACAACGCACGAATCAGCCGTCGGCGTGAAGTTCGCATAGGTCACCGACCAGTGGATGAAATCACCGCCGAAATCCACACCGATCTCGCACAGGACCGTCTGTCCCACCTCATTCTGGGCGGAGCCCATGAAGCCCGGATGACCACCGATCCGGACGTCGGTCGCGGGCCGCCCGATCAGGTCCGACCCCGCACGCTCGCGACCGATCGGACTACCTCGGTACCACGAGAAGCTCACACTCGGGCCACCGACGTAGGTCTCCCATTCGCATCCCACCGAGTTGCGGGTGACCGTGGAGAATGCCCCCAGAGCGAAGGCCGCTTCGACCTCGTCGTCGGTAATCGAGCCGCATTCGCCGAAGACCGGCCCGGGGTCGGTGACTTGCAGCGCGGTGGTGGCGGGGCCGGCGCTTCCCCCGTCGTCGTCCGATGCTCCGCACCCGGTCACGAACACTGCGGCGAGCGTGGCCATCGCCACGGTCGCCGGCATCCTCCCGGTGCGACCGGTCCCCTCGGCAGACATGTGCACAGACACTACCCAGCTGTCCCTCCGCTCGCTTGTCGTCTGCGCGCATCGACCAGGACGACGTCGAATTGAGCCGCCCAGTGCCGCACTATCTCGGTGCGGCGACGCGAATCATCGGTCAGGACATCCGCGAGGCCCAGTCCCCGCGCGAGGTCGAGGGTCGCCTGGACCATGCGGTGGACGACAGGGTCGGAGTCGTCGACGCCGAGTTGTTCGATCGCGGCGCGGTGCGCGACCCGTCCGAATCGTTCTTCGAGGGGGACGATACGTTCACGCAGCGCCGGATCGGCGGCTGCTGCCGTCCACACCTGCAGTGCAGCCTTGAACAAGGTCCCGGAGTACTGCTCGACGATGCCCGCGATCACCCGTTCGGTGTGCGCGAGGCCGGGGACGCGATCGAGGTTCTCATCGCGAACCTGATCCATACGACTGTCGAACATGAACTCGAGCGCCGCGGTGATGAGATCTTCCCGGGTCGGGAAATGGTGTTGCGTCGCGCCGCGTGAGACCCCGGCACGCTGCGCGACTACTCCGACGGTCGTTGCAGCCCAGCCTGATTCGGCCAGCGTATCGATGGTGGCCTCGAGCAGACGTAGACGTGTCGCCCTGCTGCGGTCCTGCTGCGGTTCGCGTGCCATCGGTTCCTTCCCTCCATCCCGAGACCGTCCGTGTCTGTCGCCGCTCCGTACACTCGTAACCCAGGACGAGACAGAAGGGCAGTTTCACTGTGGCAACGTTGGTGAGACGCGACGATTACTTCGACGCTGCGATCGAACTTCTCTCGTCGAACGACTACGGGGCGCTCAAACAGGCGCAGCTGTGCGCGCACCTCGATGTCACCACGGGTTCGTTCTACAACTATTTCGCCAGCTGGGCGCAGTTCCGCAAGAAATTCCTCGAGAACTGGCTCGAACGGCAGACGACCCGGCTCGTCGCGACCGCGCGTCTCGAAGCCTCGCCGGTCCGGCGCCTCGAGATGCTGATCGACTTCGCGTGCGGTCTCCCTCACAGCGCCGAGTCGTCGATCCGAGGCTGGGCGCACACCGATGCGGAAGTGCGTTCGGTACAGGCCACCGTCGACCATCAGCGGTACCTGGTAGTGGTCGAAGCGACGTCGGCAATTCTGGGTGACGGCGAGGCCGCCGAGGGCTTCGGGCGCACCGCCCTCTACTGCCTCGTCGGTTATCAGCAGACCGTTCCGCTGCCCGCGCCGGACACCCTGCGTTGGGGACTTCAACGAATCCTGCGCGAACTCCTGGACACAGCAGAGCGCTGAGCAGGCCCGCCCGAACACCGGAGGCCGGTTCGTCACGACCGAACCCAGGACGGCGGCCGTCGCTGCAGAAAGGCCGTCATCCCTTCGGCTGCTTCGGCCGACCCGAACAGCCGGGCCGAGTGCGCGGCGAGGTCGCCGCTGTGGCGATCGAATTCCTCGAGGATCTGTCGGGTGAGCAGCCGCTTCGACTCGGCGAGCCCCTGCGGTGAGCACTCGCGGAACTCGGCGAGCAGTTCCGCGACGGTGCCGGCCGGATCGTCCGCGGTGACGGTCACCAGCCCGTATGCGAGGGCCTCTTCCGGACCGAAACGCTCCCCGGTGAGGAAGTACCGTGAGGCCGCCCGCGACGACAATCGCGGCAACACCGTGAGGGAGATGATCGAGGCAGCCAACCCCAGACGTGCCTCGGTGACCGCGAAGGTTGTTCGCGGCCCGGCAACGACGATGTCGCACGCACCGACGATCCCTATTCCTCCGGCCCGGACGTGGCCGTCGATCTGCCCGACCACGGGTTTGGGTGTTTCGAGGATCTGTCGCAGCACATCGACCATCTCGCGGGTCCGATCCGCGGCCATTTCCTCCGGTGTCCCTCCCGAATCCTCCCGTCCTGCCTCACGCAGATCCGCGCCGGCACAGAATGTTCCGCCGGCATGCGTGAGGACGATCGAGCGCACCTGCGGATCCGCGCTTGCGTCGTCGAGCCCGCGACGGAGTTGATGTATCAGGGCGGGTGACAGGGCGTTGCGGTTGTGTGGTGAGTCCAGTGTGAGGGTCGCGACACCGTGCGCGACGTCGTAGCGCACGAGTTGCTCAGCGGATTCGGTGTGCGTCATGGTGTTCCTTGCCCTAGTAGGAGCGAGGGAGTCCCAGCGAGTGCTGCGACACGAAATTCAGGATCATCTCGCGGCTGACCGGGGCCACCCGCGCGATCCTGGCAGCACCGAGCATCGCGGCGAGCCCATACTCTCGGGTGAGGCCCCCTCCCCCGTGCGTCTGAATGGCCTGGTCCAAGCTTGCGATCGCAGCCTCACCCGCGGCGTACTTGGCCATGTTCGCGGCCTCGGCCGCGCCCGCATCGTCACCACTGTCGTAGAGCGAGGCGCCCTTCTGCATCATCAGCTTGGCGAGTTCGACTTCGATCTTGCGCTGCGCCAGCGGATGTGAGATGCCCTGGTGGGCACCGATCGGATCCTTCCAGACGATGCGTTCGTTGGCGTACGAAGTCGCGGCATCGAGCGCGTAGCGGCCCATGCCCACGGCCATCGCGGCCCCGAGGATACGTTCGGGATTGAGTCCGGCGAACAACTGCGCGAGCGCAGCATCGGGCTCGCCCACGAGCGCGTCCGCGGGCAGACGAACGTCGTCGAGGAAGAGAGCGAACTGGCGATCGGGTTCGATGATGTCCATCTCCATCGGGGTCTTGACGAACCCGGTGGTCTCAGTGGGAACGATGAAGAGTGCGGGACGAAGTTTTCCGCTCGCGGCATCCTCGGTGCGGGCGACGATGAGTACCGCGTCCGCCTGGTCGACGCCCGAGATGAACACCTTGTTGCCCGACAGGATCCAGTTGTCGCCGTCCCGCCGCGCGACGGTGCCGATCTTGTGAGAGTTCGAACCCGCTTCGGCTTCGGTGATTCCGAACGCGATGATCTTCGATCCATCGGCGAGACCGGGCAACCACTGTTGCTTCTGGTCTGCGGTGCCGTACTTGGCGATGATGGTTCCGCAGATGGCCGGCGACACGACCACAAGCAACAAGCCGCATCCGTGCGCGGCGAGTTCCTCCTGCACGAGTGCCAATTCGTAGATTCCGGCACCGCCGCCGCCGTACTCTTCAGGGAGGTTCACCCCGAGGAATCCGAGTTTCGATGCCTCCGCCCACAGTTCGGTCAGCGGCTCGTGCCTGCGCGATTTCGGCAGCACGTAATCGACGTAGTTGTAGCGCTGCGCCAGGGCCGCTACAGACGACCGGAGTGCCTGCTGTTCCTCGGATTCGGTGACGTTCATTCACGAGCTCCTGATGTTGGGGATCGTTCCTCACCCGACGGATGAGCGTCGGTGGACACCACGGCCAGCACTGCACCGACGTCGACCTGCGAGCCGGCGTGGACGTTGAGTTCGGTGAGTGTCCCTGCCCGGGGAGCGGTGACCGTGTGCTCCATCTTCATGGCCTCGAGCCACAGGATGGGCTGACCGACGGCTACCGTGTCGCCCAGGGCGGCGCCGAGCCGGATCACCGATCCCGGCATCGGAGCGAGCAGCGAGCCCACCGCGTGGTGCGACGCGGGGTCGGCGAATCGGGGCACCACGTCCAGACGTACCGGCCCCAGCGACGAGTCGACGTACACGGCATCGCCGTACCGGGCGACGGCGAACTCACGGCGCACCCCACCTCGCTCGAGGACGATGTGATCGGGAGTGCACACGACGGCGACCACGTCGGTGAAACCTTCGGTCACCAGCCCATTCCGAGTGCGGCGGTAGCGGATCTCGTGCTCTCCGTGTGTCCCGATGAACGTCTTGACCTGCGGCGCCGACGCAAGATTGCGCCACCCGGCTGGAAGCTTCGCACCGACGGTCGCGGCGGCGCGGTTGCGCTCGGAATCCGCAAGGGCGGCGGCCAGAGCCGAGATCGCCTCCGTTTCCGGGGTTGCGATCGGCTCCGACAACGCGACGAGACCGTGCGAGGCGAAGAATGCGGTGTCGGTATCGCCCGTGAGGAACGCGGGATGTCGCAGGACGTTGACCAGCAGGTCGCGATTCGTGCGGACGCCATGGATCTCAGCCCCCACAAGGGCTTTCGCGAGCAGCCGCGCAGCCTGCATCCGCGTCGGCGCGTAAGAGACCACCTTGGCGAGCATTGCGTCGTAGTGGATCCCCACGTGTGATCCGTCGACGACACCAGAGTCCAGACGGATTCCGGGACTGCGCAGTACCCCGAATTCGGTGTCCGCTCCCGGTACCGCGATCCGGTGCACCACACCGGTCTGCGGCTGCCATTCCTCGGCCGGGTCTTCGGCGTAGAGCCGGACTTCGATCGAATACCCTCGAGCCGGAGGCGGTTCGGGAGCGAGCCGGCCCCCTGCTGCGATATGCAATTGCAGGTCGACCAGATCGAGACCCGTCACGCATTCGGTGACGGGGTGCTCGACCTGCAGGCGGGTGTTCATCTCGAGGAAGTAGAACTCTCCCGATTCACCGGCAGCGAGGAACTCGACCGTGCCCGCGCCTTCGTAGCCGATGGCTTCGGCGGCGCGACGGGCCGCGTCGAACAAGTTCTCGCGCATGCCCGCAACCGAGTCCACCAGCGGGGACGGCGTCTCCTCGACAACTTTCTGATACCTGCGCTGGATGGAGCATTCCCGCTCACCGACTGTCCACACCGTCCCGTGCCGATCGGCGAGGATCTGCACCTCGATGTGTCGTCCGTGTTCGAGGTAGCGCTCGCAGAACACCGTCGGGTCACCGAATGCCGACTGCGCTTCGCGGTGGGCGGCCTCGAGCTGCGCGGGCAACTCGTCCACCGACCGCACGATCCGCATGCCACGTCCGCCGCCGCCTGCAGAGGCTTTGATGAGCACCGGAAGGTCGGCGTCGGTGACCTGGGCGGGGTCGAGTTCCGAGAGAACCGGGACCCCGGCGCCTGCCATGATTTTCTTCGCCTCGACCTTCGACCCCATCCGGGAGATGGAGTCGGGACGCGGGCCGATCCACGCCAGTCCTGCGTCGAGGACCGCCTGCGCGAAATCGGCATTCTCGGAGAGGAATCCGTACCCGGGATGGATCGCATCCGCTCCCGCTGCGTGCGCCGCCGCGATGAGTGCATCGGCCTGCAGATACGTCTCGGCCGGTGCAACACCCGGAAGCCGGACCCCGACGTCGGCATCGGCGACGTGCGGGCTGCCGGAGTCTGCGTCGGAGAACACCGCGACGGTGCCGAGACCCGCACGACGGCACGAAGCAAACACGCGGCGGGCGATCTCCCCGCGGTTGGCGACGAGCACGGTGCCCACGGTCGTGTCGTTCCCCGTCTGTGTCTGTTTCACATCACGCACTGTCTTCCTCACATCCGGAAGACGCCGAAGCCGTCGGCGCCTTCGATCGGTGCGGTGGCGATGGCCGACAAGCACATGCCCACCACCGTGCGGGTGTCGCGGGGGTCGATGATCCCGTCGTCGTACAGGCGCCCCGACAGGAACATCGGAAGCGACTCGGCCTCGATCTGATTCTCGATCGCAGCGCGCATCGCGTCGTCTGCCGCCTCGTCGAACACCTGACCGCGGCCCTCGGCAGCGGCACGGCCGACGATCGAGATGACACCGGCGAGTTGTGCGCCGCCCATCACCGCGGACCGCGCACTCGGCCACGCGAAGAGGAAGCGTGGGTCGAAGGCACGCCCGCACATCCCGTAGTGCCCCGCACCGTACGACGCACCGAGCAGGATCGAGATATGCGGCACGGTCGAGTTGGCGACCGCGTTGATCATCATCGCGCCGTGCTTGATCATCCCGCGTTCCTCGTATTCGCGGCCGACCATGTAGCCGGTAGTGTTGTGCAGGAACAACAGTGGCGTGTTCGCCCGATTGGCGAGTTGGATGAACTGGGCGGCCTTCTGCGATTCCTCGCTGAACAGGACACCGCGGGCGTTCGCGAGGATGCCGACCGGGAATCCGTGCAGTTGCGCCCATCCCGTAACGAGGGACGGCCCGTACATGGGTTTGAACTCGTCGAAGTCGGAGTCGTCGACGATCCGGGCGATGACCTCGCGTGGGTCGAACGGGCGCTTCAGGTCGGCAGGGACGATGCCGAGAAGTTCTTCGGCGTCGTAGCGAGGTTCCACCGCGTTCGCTACTGCTACGGGCCCCCGCTTGCGATGGTTGAGCCGCCGCACGATGCCACGCCCGATCCGTAGCGCGTCGGGTTCGTCGACCGCGAAGTAGTCGGCGAGCCCGGATGTGCGGGCGTGCATCTCGGCGCCACCGAGTGACTCATCGTCCGAATCCTCGCCCGTGGCCATCTTCACCAGCGGAGGCCCGGCCAAGAACACCTTCGAACGTTCCTTGATCATGACGACGTGGTCCGACATGCCCGGAACGTAGGCACCGCCCGCAGTCGAATTGCCGAAGACCAGAGCGACAGTGGGGATTCCGGCGGCGGACAACCGGGTGAGATCACGGAAGAGACGTCCACCAGGAATGAACACCTCCTTCTGCGTGGGCAGATCGGCACCACCCGATTCCACCAGGGAAATCAACGGCATCCGGTTCTGAAGAGCGATATCGTTGGCACGCAGACTCTTCCGAAGAGTCCACGGGTTGCTGGTGCCACCGCGCACGGTGGGGTCGTTGGCGACGATGACACATTCGACATCTTCGACGACACCGATACCCGTGACCACGCCGGCGCCCACGGGAAATTCGGTTCCCCAGGCTGCGAGGGGCGAAAGCTCGAGGAACGGCGAATCCGGGTCGACCAGTAGCTCGATCCGTTCCCGTGCCAGCAGCTTGCCGCGATCATGGTGCCGACGGACGTACTTCTCCCCACCACCCGCGAGCGCCTCGGCGTGCTCCGTATCCAACTGGAGAAGGTGGGCCTTCATCGCGTCGGCCGCGGCACCGAATGCTGTGGACCCGGAATCGAGGGTCGAATCCAGTGCGCTCATCCGTGGTACCCCAATCGCTTGGCAGCGAGTTCGATGAGGATCTCGCTGGTGCCACCGCCGATGCCGAGAATACGCATGTCGCGGTATTGGCGTTCCACTTCGGACTCGGCCATGTAGCCGAGCCCGCCGAACAGTTGGACCGCTTGGTGCACGACCCATTCCCCGGCCTCTACCGAGGTGTTCTTCGCGAAGCACACCTCGGTGATGAGATCCGTGTCTCCGCCGAGCACCCGCTCGACGACCGCCCGTGAATAGACCCGGGCAACGTCGATCCGACGCGTCATGTCGGACAGCGTGCGTTGCACGGCTTGCCGGGCGATCAACCGCTGGCCGAACGTCTCCCGGTCGCGGCACCACGCGACGGTGAGGTCGAGGCACCGCTGGGCGCTCGAGTAGGCTTGGGCAGCGAGAGCGATGCGCTCGGAAACGAAACCCTGCGCGATCTGGAGGAAGCCGGTGTTCTCGGCACCCACGAGGTTGGTAGCCGGCACACGAACGTCGACGAACGACAGCTCCGCCGTATCGGAGGAACGCCAGCCCATCTTGTCGAGCTTGCGGGAGACCGTGAAGCCCGCTGCACCCTTCTCGACCACCAGCAGCGAGACACCCCCAGCCCCCGGTCCTCCGGTGCGGACTGCGGTGACGACGAAATCGGCTCGGCAACCGGACGTGATGTACGTCTTCGCGCCGTTGACGATGTAGTGGTCGCCGTCGCGCACCGCGGTCGTGGTGAGATTCCCGACGTCGGAGCCGCCACCGGGTTCCGTGATCGCGAGCGACCCGATGAGCTCACCCGCGAGCGTGGGCTTCACCCATCGATCGATCTGCTGCGCGTTCCCCGCGCTGATCAGGTGGGGTAAGGCGATACCGCCGGTGAACAACGACGCGAACACACCGCCGGAAGCTCCGGCTTCGTGGAACGCCTCGCACACTGTGAGGGTGTCGGCGCCGTCTCCGCCGGAGCCACCGACCTCGTCGGGAAAGCCCACACCGAGCAGCCCGAGCGCAGCAGCTTCCTTGTGGAGCTCGCGAGGAAGTGCGCCGTCGCGTTCCCATTCGTCCAGGTACGGCAGCACATGGCGTTCCACGAAGCCGGTGACGGTCTCGCGCAGTTCACGGCGCTCGGGGGTGTTCCAGATGCTCACGTGTGGTCCTCCAGGAAGGCGATCGGAATGTCGAGATGGCGGGATCGCAACCATTCGCCGAGTCCCTTGGCCTGCGGATCGAATCGGGCGCGGGATGCCACTCCGCGACCGAGGATGCCTTCGATCACGAAGTTGACCGCGCGCAGGTTCGGCAGCAGATGGCGGGTGACGGTCAGGGGCGCCGTTTCGGGAAGAAGAGCCTTGACCGTGTCGACGGTGAGGGTATGGACCAGCCAGCACCATTCGTCGTCATCGCGCACCCACACGCCGATGTTGGCGTCACCGCCCTTGTCACCGCTTCGTGCACCGGCGATCGTCCCGAGCGGTACGCGGCGGGTGGGGCCTTCCGGCCAGGGGCTGGGCAGGCCGGGGGCATCGAGTGCGTCGAGCACGGTGGTCCGGTCGGCCGGCGGCACGTCGACTCGAGTGCCGTCCGGCAGTACTGCCACATGAGGTACCCGTGCGGCATCGACGTAGCCCGCGGCGTACACCCCGTAGGCGCCACCAGCACCGGGCGGCGCGGTCAACGACAGTCCGGGATATCCGGCGAGTGCGAATTCCACTGCAGTGGCGGTGAATCCGCGACCGACAACCTTCGGGTCAGGATCACGTACAGTGCAGCGCAACAAGGCACTCGCAGCCTCTTCGGTGTCGGCGTCGGGGTGGTCGGTGCGGGCGAGGGTCCACTCGAGTTCAGCAGGACGCGTCGACAGGTTCGCCTCGATCTGGCGTCGCATGAGGTGCGCCTTGGCTTCGATATCGAGTCCGGTGAGCACGAATTCGACCTGGTTGTGGAATCCCGCGAGCGCGTTGAGGCACACCTTGAGTGTGGGAGGGGGCACCTCGCCTCGCACCCCCGTGAGCATCACGCGGTCGGGTCCGACCTGCTCCAGGTGGACGGTGTCGATGCGTGTGGTGACATCCGGACCCGCGTATCTGCCACCCGTGACCTCGTACAGCAGTTGCGCTGTCACCGTTCCCACGGTGACAGCGCCACCGGTTCCGGGGTGTTTGGTGATCGTCGACGAGCCGTCCGCCTCGATCTCGGCGATCGGGAATCCTGGCCGGTCGAGGTTGTCGAGTTCGGTGAAGAACGCGTAGTTGCCTCCGGTCGCCTGAGTGCCGCATTCGATGACGTGTCCAGCAGCAACAGCACCCGCGAGCGCATCGAACTCGTCTCGTGTCCAGCCGAAATGAGCTGCGGCAGGACCGACGATGACGGACGCGTCGGTGACACGCCCGGTAACGACGATGTCGGCACCCGCGTTCACACAGTCGGCGATCCCCCAGGCGCCGAGATACGCGTTCGCGGTGAGCGGCGGAGGATCGGTGGTCAGACCCAATTCGCCCACGCGGGCGATGAGGTCGTCACCTTCGACGTAGGCGATGCGCGGAGCGAGACCGAGCGTACCTGCGAGATCCTGCAGTGCGGCAGCGAGACCCGCGGGGTTGAGACCGCCGGCATTCGCAACGAGGCGCACTCCCTTGTCCAGCGCGAGACCCATGCACTCCTCGGCCTGACGCAGGAAGGTCTTGGCGTAACCCGTGGCAGGGTCGTTCATGCGGTCACGACCGAGAATCAGCATGGTCAACTCGGCGAGGTAGTCGCCGGTGAGGTAGTCGAGTTCACCGCCCTCGAGCATCTCGCGCATCGCAGACAACCGGTCGCCGTAGAATCCGGAGCAGTTACCGATTCGCACCACCGCGGGTTGCTTCCGGTTCATTGCGCTCCCCCACCCTGTTCGCGTCCGGACCCTGGCGGCCCTGCAAATGCCTGCGCGATGTCGAGCCAGGCATCGGCGTCCGGGCCGTGCGCGACGAGCGCGGTGTCGGCGCGGTGCACGCGCTGGGTGACGAGTAGACAGAAGTCCTCAGCGGGCCCGGTCACCGATTGCGCGGCACCGGCCGGCCCCCACTCCCAGGTGTCACCGTCGGGTGCGGCGAGTTCGACGTGGAAGGGCTCGATCGGAACCGCACGATCGTTGATCACGAAGGCGAAGTCGCGGGTGCGGACACCGAGGTGTGCGACGTGCCGCAGGCGCTGCGTCGGCCGGGGCGCCACCCCGAGCGCAGCCGCGACATCACCTGCGTGCGCCCAGGTCTCCATGAGCCGTGCCGTCGCCATCGAGGCCGCCGACATGGGTGGTCCGTACCACGGGATCTTCACCCCGGCCGAGACCTCAGCGAGAGCACGGCCGAGGGATTCGCGACACCGACGCCAGCCGGCGAGTAACTCCTGAGGCGGCAGCGCCGCATACTCGGCGGCACCTTCGTCCACGAATGTGGCGGGATCGGTGACGTTTTCGAGTTCAGCGACGAAGGAGTCGGGGGCGTCGACCGCGGTGAGTGCCGCGCGGTCGGTCCACAGCAGGTGGCCTATCTGGTGCGCCACGGTCCATCCGGCCGCCGGGGTGGGGCGCCGCCAGTCGTCGTCGGACAGATCGGCGACGAGGGCGTCGAGGGCAGCACCTTCGGCGTGCAGATCGTCGAAGAGTTCGGACAAGTCCGCCATGCGATCAGCGTCACATGCCGCATCCATAAAATCAAGCACTCATGATTGTTTTATTCGATCGTTCTGTACTGTGGCGCCGGATCACACACCGTATCCACCGTCCACGTCGAGCTTCTGGCCGGTGACGAACCCAGCCTTCTCCGACGCCAGGAACAGCACCGCCTCCGCGATGTCCTGAGCCCTTCCGAAGCGACGCAACGGGATATTACGTTCGGCCACGTCGAGCGCCCGGGCGTCGAGATCACCGGACGAGATCAGCCGATCCGCCATGCCGTCGACGAGCATGCCGGGACCCACGCTGTTGAACCGCACACCGAACCGGCCCTCTTCCACTGCCAGCGCCCGGACCAGCGATTCGACGGCAGCTTTCGGCCCCGCAGAGAGTCCGTCTCGGACCGGATAGCGTGTCGTGGCGGCGGTCGTGACGGCGACGACCGCCCCCGCAGTACGACGCAGTTCCGGCAGAACCGCAGATGCGAGATTGAAGAACGCCTTCGCCTCACCATCGATCGCGTCACCGAATTGCGCGGGCGACACCGCGGAAAGGTGCACCATCGGAACGTGCGGACCCGCCGCGTGCACAACCACCCGAAATCCCTCGAACTGCTCGGACACAGCGCGAACCCAACGGTCGGTGGCCACGGAATCGGACAGATCGAGAGCATCCGCTCGGGTGAGTGCGCCCAGTTCCGCAAGCTCTGCGGACAGCCGTTCGGCGGCGTCCACCCGGCTGCGATAGGTGAAGGCGATGTCATGGCCGGTGGCGGCGAATTTCCGGCAGATCTCGGAACCGATCCCGCCTGTACCACCGGTCACCAGAACTGTCTCCCGTTCAGTCGACACTGATCCGCCGAGACGCCAGTTGCCAACCGTCTGCGGTATGCACGAACCGATCCCGATAGATTCCGCTCGATCGGACGGTCGGAGTGCGGCCCACACCTGTGACGAAATGCCAGTACGCCATCGATGTCGCCTCATCGTCGCCGGGAGCGACCGACACATTGGTGATCACGTGCATCGTTCCCGTACCCGGCCCCTGGAGACCGGACTCCCTACGTTCACGGGCGCCGGCGAGTGCGTCCTCCCGCCCACGCCGGATCTGAGCTGCGAGCCCGGACCCGGTATCGCCGGGGAACTCCCACACAAGATCCTCTGCCAGGAGCGCACCGTATTCCTCGAGCGTCCCGACATCAGCGGCCTGGGCGAGACGTGAGATCACGTTCGTGACGAATGTGATCCGAGCGGCTCGTTCGAGCTCGTCCACGCGTGTCCTCCTTGTGTGGTGTACTTCTGCGCACTCTGCTCTCAGCAGCGATTCCCTCTCCGTACAGGGAAGGTGCCGTGACCGTACCGAGAGGCGACCGAGCCGGGGAGCGTGATCCCGGACAGCGGTCATTCCGCCCGGCTGCCCCGAGCAGATCCGGCCTGCCTGTCCCGGACGATCAGCCGCAGGAGTTCGCCGGCGGGTCCTTCGAGCGTGCGTGGTGGCCGCCACACCGCACGTAGCACCCGCGACAGATCCAGCCCGTCCACGTCGACTATTCGCAGTTGTCCCGATGCGACGTGTTCGGAGACAGCGAACGTGCTCAGCACCGCCGGCCCCACCCCGCCGAGTGCGCTGGTGCGCACTGCGGCTCCACTGCCCAGTTCGAGCAGTGGTGCCGGCCGACGGTATTTCTGCAGCGCCAAGTCGAGTGTGCGGCGGGTACCGGACCCTTCCTCGCGCACTACCAGGGGCGTCTCGGCCAGCTCGGCCACAGTGAGTGGTCTTTCACGTCGAGCCCACGGGTGTTCGGGGGCCACCACAACCACCAGCTCGTCGTACGCAACGGCGACGCTGTGCAGTCCTGGGGGGACCACCGGGCCCTCTACGAACCCGACATCGCATTCCCCGGATTCCGTGATCTCGCATACCTGCACCGAGTTGTGCACCTGCAGCTGGATCTGCACGTCGGCACGCACCGCACGGAATCTTCCGAGCCACCGCGGAATCAGGTGTTCCGCGACGGTCATCGACGCCGCGACGACGAGTTCGGGATGATGCTCGGCACTCAACGCCGCCGCCGCGTCGAGGAGCCGTTGGGCGTCGGCGAGAGTCTCCCTGGCCCAGTGCGCCACCACCGTCCCTTCGGGTGTCAGCACGGATCCGGCACGGCCGCGGCGAACGAGTGTGGCACCGAGCTGCTTCTCGAGGCGACGCAGCGACCGTGTTGCATTGGGCTGGGCGACACCGGACGCACGCGCCGCCGAACCGAGGCTGCCGTGGTCGTCGACACCGACGAGAAGCTGCAACGCGGAGAGATCCGGCCATTCGGTCATGCCGAAACGATATGCCGGGACGACCGCTGAGGCACAATGCACCCATGTCATCATTCGGGATCGACCAGGCCCAGGAAGTCCTCGCCGCACAGCCTTTCAGCACGCTGGTGGGTGCACGTCTCACCGCCTATGGCCCCGGCGGGGTGTCGCTCGAGGTGCCACTGAAGCCCGAGTTGCTCCAGCAGTTCGGCTTTGCGCACGGCGGCGTCGTCTCGTACGCAGCCGACAACGCCATCACGTTCGCAGCAGGTACAGCACTCGGTCCGTCGATCGTCACCACCGGGTTCACTATCGACTATCTGCGCCCCGCGCAAGGAACACTGCTGCGCGCCGACTCCCACGTCGTCCACTCCACGAAGCGGCAGGCGCTGTGCAGATGCGAGATCGTCGTCGTCATCGACGACGGATCCGAGAAGGTGTGCGCCGCAGCGCAGGGCGGTGCCCGGCTGATCGAACTCTCACGCTGATCCGGCGATAAGGATCAGAAGGAGAGCAGAGCACCCGAGCACGACAACGGTGCCTGCGAGGACTACGTTGCGCCACCAGAAATAGGCGCCACTGCCCGCCAGCAACCCACGTACCCTCGCTCGGTACCCCGTCTGCGCAGTGAGCATCAGGATCACCACCGGCACCAGACATGCGAAGCCGATCGACGCGACGAGGATTCTCGGTCCTGGGACGAATCGCATGAAGCCGAGCACAAGCGCCCCGAGCACGACCTCGGTGCGTAGCCATGCAAGAGACGTTCGTTCAGGCTGCAGACCGGGATCGTCGTGCCGCACGCGTGATCACACCACGATCGCCACGGCCAGAACGACGCCTGCGACCGAGAGGGTGCCCGCGAGCAGGTAAGCCATCCAGGGAAACGGCAACGGCTGCTGCGCGCGCATTGCCTTCTCCACGCTGACCCAGCGTCCGACAGCGACCACGGAAAGCACCACAGCGAATGCCAGCAGCAAACACGCCAGTACCGTACGCAGTACGGGATCGACGATGTCGGTGGCGAACGTTTCGAGCGCGACCGCCGCAGCGATGAGCCCCAGAGCGGTCCGAATCCACGCAAGAAATGTGCGTTCGTTGGCAAGGGTGAACCGGGGATCCGGCTCGACTCCTTCGCGGAGCGCCCGAGGCCTCCGATCACGTGGTGACGAACTCACACAGCGGACTCTAGTCGCCCGCGTCCGGTTCATCGGATATCTCGACGCGTCACCCGACGACCACATCGCTGCCGCGGGCTTCTACAGGACGCGACTTCAACGGCTTCTCCGCCGGCCCCGCCACCGGGAGTCCGTCGAGCGCGAACCTACTGCCGTGGCATCGGCACACGATCAGATCGTCTTCCACCTCGGTGATGTTGCATCCCTGATGGGTACAGATCGCCACGAATGCGTGGAAGTCCCCTGCCGTCGGCTGGGTGACGACGAGCCGCTTACCCTCGAGGTACACACCGCTCCCGACGGGCACGTCGGTCACCACGGCGACGACCTCGGCATCCGGCTCGGGCGGCGCGGTCGTGGTCGCGACAGGCTCGGATACCGGGCCCTGCGACACCGATGCACCGCACGCGGTCAATGCTCCCGCTGCCACCGCGGTACCTGCGCTCGACAACACTGCTCGCCGGGAGAACGGGGTGAGGTCGCTACTCATTCGCACTGTCCATTCCGATTGCTGACACATCCCGGCTCAGGGTAGACCCGCAAGGACACCGGGGACCGCGAACGACTCAGTGCACCCCAGAGAAGACGAGATCGACTCACGAAATCCGCACTCCGCGGGCCCAGCCTGACCACTCGTGAAATCGAGGCCGTCAACCCAGATCCGCGGCCAGAAATGTGTCGACCAATCGCGTCGAATACCCGGACGGAATCCGGTCCGGGTCGAACACGATGCGATACATCATCGGCGCAACGATGTAGTCGAGAATCGCCTCCACGCTCGGTCGCCCCACCTCAGGCACTCGCCCCACTATTTCCTCTACGGCCCGCCTGGCGTACTCGACACAGAGTCCTGAATTCTCTCCGTCCTTGTCACCAGCAAGGACATCCACGATGTATCTGCGCCCCGGAGTCGATCCCATCTCGTCCAGGAACTGCTCCGCCCAGGCAGTGAGGTCGCCGCGAAGCGTTCCCGAGTCGAGCGGAGTCTCCGTCGTTTTGAAGCGGTCAGCCGCAATGTCGGACATGAGCACCGACAGATCTCCCCACCGACGGTAGATCGTCGACGGTGTCACCCCAGCCTCTGCGGCAATGACGGGAACGGTGACACCCTCTCGCGGCACCGTCCGGAGCAACTTGTGTACCGCGTCGTGTACAGCATGCTGAATGCGGGCACTTCGCCCACCTGGCCTTGATCCACCCGTTGCACTCACACACCTCACTCTAACGCGAATTATTTGCGTTTGCATCACCGGCGGCCTATCGTCCTTAAAAGCTAATTCTTCGCCTTTTGAAGGGTGCACATGACCGTCTCAGCCCAATCCACGCGTCCGTCGGCCGATTCGACATCTACGCGAAGCCACGGCAGCAACCGAGCCTTCGTCGTCGTAGCCGCCATCACGATCACCTTCCTCGCCGCATCCGCCGCACCCACTCCCCTCTACTCCCACTATCAAGTCGAGCTGTCGCTCTCAGCAGCCACAGTCACCGTGATCTTCGCGGCATATGCTGTCGCGCTGCTGATCTCACTACTCATCACAGGCAGGCTCTCCGACTTCGTGGGGCGAAAACCCGTTACGATCACAGCAATCGGAGTTCAGGTGGTCGCCATGATCGTCTTTGTCTTCGCGGACTCCGCCGGCGATCTCATCTGCGCACGACTACTCCAAGGCCTCGCAACCGGCACTGCAATGGCCGTCACCGGAGCGGCACTGTCCGACCTCAGACCCGAACGAGCACCGGTCATCGCCAGCGTGTCGCCGGTGGTTGGAATGGCCCTGGGAGCGCTGGGCGCCAGCATCCTCGTTGCGTACGCGCCAGCGCCTGACGCACTCGTGTACCTCGTATTTCTCGCGCTCTTCGTCATTCTTGCATGGGCAGCAAGTGCACTGCTTCCGGAAACCGCGCCACGCAGGCATGGAGCGCTGCACTCACTGCGACCGCAAGTATCCGTCCCACCGAGGGCTCGGACGCCGCTGATCGTGGCCGCGCCGATCTTGATCGCCGTGTGGTCACTCGGTGGGTTCTACCTCTCCCTCGGCCCGAGTCTCGCCCGCGAAATCAGCGGAATCGAATCGCCCGTGATCGGAGGACTCCTGGTGTCCGCCCTCACTTTCAGCGGAGCCGGATCGATTCTCGCACTGCGCTCTCAGCCACCTGTCAAGGTCTTCAAGATCGGCGCGCTGACGTTGATGGTGGGACTCGCAACCACACTCGTCGGCATTCTTGTGTACTCACTCTTGCCGCTGCTTCTTGGAACGGTCATTGCTGGAGTCGGCTTCGGCGCAGGCTTCCAGGGTGCAATGCGCACCATCATGCCCACTGCACGTCCCGAGGAACGAGCAGGGCTTCTCTCCACGTTCTATATCGTCAGCTACCTGTCGATGGGTCTACCCGCCATCGTCGCCGGGCTGCTGACAACACGGTGGGGAATCGAATCGACCGCGCTTGCCCTCGGATCAGTCGTCATCGCCCTTTCTGCTATTGCGCTCGGCACTGTCACGGTCACTCACCGCAGGAGTGCCGTTACCACCGAATCGCTCCCGACCGCACACGATGTTCGTCGGCACGCGAACCGAACCGGGTTGAACGTACCCACCGAGCGAGAGCAAGCAATCGCCGCGACCGCCCAATACATCTTCTCGGTCACAGATTCTTTGCGGTCGATCGAACTATCTGAAACCCCACCTGCACAAGCCTTCTCGACAGAAAGACCATAAAGTATGACGCACATTCCGGCCAACTTGACCGAGGCGAGCGCAGCAATCGCAGCGGGACACCTCACTCCCCTGGATCTACTCGACCAGTCACTGGAGTCCATCCGAACCTCTCACAGCCTCGGCGCCTTCGCCCACGTCGATGTCGACGGCGCCCGCGAGCAGGCAACCCGAAGCACTGCCGAACTCGAGCACGGCCCACGTCGCAGCATTCTGCATGGGATTCCGTTCGGTATAAAAAGCCTGATCGACATCGCCGGCGTCGAGTCGAACTCGAGTTCCGCAGTCAGAAAGGGACGGATCCCGACCCGCGACGCCGAGGTGGTCACATCGCTACGCCGTGCAGGAGCCGTCATCGTCGGTTCAACTCACAGTCACGAGTTCGCGTACGGACTCACGACCCCGACAACACGAAATCCCCATGACATACTGCGCATTCCGGGCGGATCGAGCGGTGGATCCGCTGCCGCCCTCGCATCCTCTCAAGTGCTGGGTGCGCTCGGGACCGATACGGGCGGATCGATCCGGGTGCCGGCCGCCCTCTGCGGAGTCGTCGGCCTCAAACCAACATATGGACTGGTCCCACGCACCGGAATCGCCTCGCTTTCATGGTCTCTCGATCATGTCGGCCCGATGGCCCGCACAGTGCGAGATTCAGCAGCAATTCTCTCGGTCATTTCTGGATACCACCCAGACGACACCGCCAGCGTGCGACAGGATCCCGTCCATTACCCAGATACCGTAGATTCAGGTGTCGCGGGACTCAGAGTTGGTGTACCAATCAATTTCTTCTTCGACAACGTGCAGCCTGATGTCGAGAACGCAGTGAGAGGAGCTGTCGAGCACCTTGCCCGCGGCGGCGCCACGCTCGTACCCGTGCAGATCCCGATGCCCGAGCTGTACCACCCAACTCAATGGGGATTGATGGTTCCCGAAGCCACTGCGTACCACCAGACACACATGGAAAACAGCGCCGACGACTACGGCGCTGACGTACGGATCCTGCTCGAAGCAGGCGAGCTGGTACCTGCGACAGACTACATTCGGGCACAGCGTGTTCGGACAATGATCACTAGGGAATGGAATGCGTTGTTCGAGTCGATCGAGATCTTGATCGCCCCCTCCACCCCCGCCACGGCCGCGCTTGTGGGCCAAGAAACCTTCAGCTGGACAGACGGTTCCACTGAGGCTGTATCCGACGCATACGTTCGTCTCTCGGCACCCGCGAATCTCACCGGCCGACCCGCTATCTCGATTCCGGTGGGCACCGATGCCGGCGGCCTCCCCATCGGCGCGCAGATCATCGGTACAGCATTCGGCGAACACACTGTCATCCAAGCCGCTGCCGCACTCGAAAGCGCTTACGTTACTTGATGTAGTGCCGGTCGGCTGGCAGCCTGACCGCACAGGCCCTGCCGCCGGGGCGCATCTGAGCTATCGTGGGAATCTGGGCGTGTCAGTTTCCGATGGATTCGATTCTGGTGCATAGGCTTATGCTTGGCGCGCTCGAGTTCACGCTCGTCGATGCGGCGACGAGCGGCTACCTACCGGGGGTGGCCATGGATCTCCCTCGCGGCCGGCCTCGTCGGCCTCTGTCGTAGCCGCGACTTGACTATGCCGCGGCGGCATAGTCTTCACTGAAGCCATCACGGCGCAACTCGCCGACGACGATAGGGAATCAGTATGGGGTGGAGCACACGGGAGGTGGCGCAACTCGCGGGTACCACGCTGCGGGCTGTGCGGCACTACCACGAGATCGGTCTGCTCGAAGAGCCGCCGCGGCGTGCAAACAACTACAAGGAGTACGAGGTCCGCCACCTGGTGCGCCTCATGCGCATCCGTCGTCTGTCTGCTCTGGGGCTTTCGCTCGAGCAGATCGCCGCGCTACCTGCCGGTGATGTCGACCCCGTCGACGAGTTGGATGCCATCGACGCCGACCTCGCTCAGACGATCGAGAACTTGCAGCGGATGCGCGCCGAGATCGCGGCCGTGCGTGAGCACAGAGTGAGTATCGATCTGCCAGCGGGTTTCGGGCGGGTTGCATCGGGTCTCACCGACGCCGATCGGTCTCTCATCACGGTGTACTCCAGTGTGTTCGCGGATGAAGCGATGAATGACCTGAGCGAGATGCTTCCCAGCGAGATGACCGAGCTCGATCAGCAGTTCGCAGATCTCACCGAAGACGCCGATGTCGCGTCGCGGGTGCGTCTTGCCGCCGAACTGGCGCCCGGGCTGCGCGCGCACTATGCCGAGCACCCGTGGCTCGCCGATCCAGCGCCGAACGCGGCGGTCGGCTCGAAGGCCGCCCTGCGCGACGCAGTCGATCAGGCCATGACCGAGCTCTACAACATGGCCCAGATCGAGGTGGTCTATCGCGCTCACCTGCTCGCCACCGACCAGACCGACGACCGACTTGAACGAATCGAGGACTCCGATGGACGCTGACCATCTGAAACCGGAGCCGGACGCGGCATTGCCGACGCCCGCGCCCGCGTCGCTGGCCCAAGACACCTTGCTGGTGCTGTTCGATCCGGCCTCGGGCACGGTGCGAGGCGAAGGCATGCCGCTGTCGGTGGTGCTTGCCGGTGCCGCGCTCGTCGACCTGGCCTTCGACGAACACATCACTTTGGACCAGCGCGGACTGCTGCGAGGAGACGAGGTGCGTGTCATCTCAGACGTTCCGCCAGCCGAGCCGGTGCTACGAGACGTGTGGGAACGCCTGGCGACCGGGCCCATGGAAGTGCACGGCCGTGTTGCCCAGATCGGTCCGCGGCTGCGTGCCCCACTGCTGGACGCACTGGTGCGGGACGGGCATCTGCGACGCGAGCGGCGGCGATTGCTCGGCGTCTTCCCGGCCACCGTCCTCGTCGACGGCGAGACCGGGCACCGGTCACGATTGGTGGCCGCCGTACGTGACGTGCTGGTGAACGAAGCCGAGCCCGACCGCCGTACCGCCGCGCTCGTGGCACTTCTCTCGGCGAGCGGCACGCTCCCTCAGTTCGATAAGGAAATTGGCTGGTCGAGCACAGTCGCGATGCGCGCTCAGCGGTTCCGCAAGGGCGAGTGGGGAACCGCGGTGGCGGCAGAAGCTGTCACGCGGATCGCCGCATCCCTCGTCGCCTCGTCTCTGTTCACCTCCGTCATCGCCGGTCGCGACGACTGAATCCTCTCCTCACCCGACCCATCCCTCAGGAGACCCCGTGTCGTCCTCTTCCTCCGATCTCGCCGACCCCGCCACCACGAACAAGCACCTCACTCGGCCCGGCTGGCCCGAGATCGTGGTCGGAATGGGCGTGGCCTTAGCTTTTCTTACGCTCACTCCGCTCGTCATCACTCTCGTCCCCGACGACGACTCGCAGTTGCTCGGTCTCGTGCTCATGTGCTGGTCAGTGGCCGTACCGTTCGCCGGCTTCACCGCTGCGACGCTGATCCGCATCCGCTCGTGGGGAGCGTTCGGCATCCGCCGGACGACCTGGCGTTGGATGCTGGCCGCCGTTGCGCTCGGCATCGGGGCGTTCCTCGTCAAAGGACTTGTCAACATGGCGATCATCGCCATCGTCGGTGTCGACGCGAACGCTCAGGTGCCGTACTACGACGCCGCAGAGAGCGGTCTGCTCCCGCTCATCGCGACCTTCGTGACGATCTCGCTGCTCGTGCCGCTCGGCGAAGAGTTCCTGTTCCGCGGGGTGCTCATGCGAGGGCTGCTGCGCTACGGTGCGGTGATCGCCGTTGTCGGTAGTTCCGTGGTGTTCGCACTGTTTCACGGCGTCAACATGGCACTGCCCTCCGCACTGGTGGTGGGACTGGTCGCCGCTGAGGTCGTGCGCCGCAGCGGGTCGGTGTGGCCCGCAGTGGTGATTCATGTGATCAACAACCTCGCGGCACCGGTGTTCGTCTTGCTGGGCGGTGCCGCCGCAGCGTAGGGATCTATCGCCGCGCGACTCCGATCAGCGGAAGACGGCGTCGGCGACGGCCGAGTTCGACGAGCGCCGCCCGATTCGTGATCTTGATGCGTGGCCGGCCACTCGCCCGACCCGCCGCGCGTTCGGCTGCGTCGATGGCCCGCCACCCGTTGAGATCGACGCGGTCGGGACGCCGCTCGGCCAGAAGCTTCCCGAGACTCCGACGGTCGCCCCGCGGCTCGGTCAGCCGTCCGGCGTCGAAGTCGGCGAGTAGCGCGGCCACGCTCTCTTTGGCGCACGCCTTGTTCGTGCCGATGACGCCGCTCGGCCCCCGCTTGATCCAACCCGCGACGTAGACGCCGGTCTCGACGCGCCCACCGGTGTTGGGAACGACGGCGCGTCGGTCGTCGAACGGCAGATCGGGAACGCGCACACCCCGGTATCCGATCGACCGGAGGATGAGGCCTGCGTCGATCAGTTCGGTGTCGTCGGTTACCTGGGCAACGAGCGCACCCTCCGAATTCTCTACCAGCTCGGTGCGGGCCACGCGGACGCCGTCCACCCGTCCCGAGCCGAGTAGTTCGTCGGGAGCGGCGTGGTAGCGGAAGACGATGCGCCGATTACCCTCCCTCACCTCACGCGCCGCGTATTCACGTGCGAGCTGCACCCGCATCGCCACGGCGGGGTCGTTCGCCACGGCACGTTCGCTGGCCTCGTCGAGCTCCAGAGCAGATTCGTCGACGACGACGTCCACGCCTGCCAGGTTGCCGAGCGCGAGGAACTCGGGGTTGCTGTACGCGGCCTGCGCTGGGCCTCTGCGACCGAGGAGGACGACCTCTCGGATATTGCTGTGCCGCAAAGCTTCGAGGGCGTGGTCGGCGATGTCGGTGTGCGCGAGGTCGTCGACGTCCATCGTGAGGATGCGCGCAACATCGAGCGCGACGTTGCCGTTGCCGACGATGACGGCGCGCTCACCCGACAGATCGAAGGTGCGGTCCACGTGGTCGGGATGGCCGTTGTACCAAGCCACGAATTCCGTGGCGGCGTGACTGCCCGAGAGGTCCTCGCCGGGAATGCCGAGACGGCGGTCGGCGGAGGCACCCACCGCATACACCACCGCGTGGTGGTGGTCGAGCAGCTCCGCGTGGGTGAGGTCGCGGCCGATCTCGGTGTCGAGATGCAGCGCGAAGGCGTCGCGGCGGAAGGACCATTCGAACGATTCGGTGACCGACTTCGTGCCGGGATGGTCGGGAGCAACACCGGCGCGGACCAGACCGAACGGTGTCGGCAGCCGGTCGAACATCTCGACCTCGACATCCGAACGTTCGAGCAGTTCCTGCGCCGCATAGCAGGCCGCGGGCCCGGCGCCGACCACAGCGACTCGCAGGGTTCCGCGATCCCGTGGCGCGGCGGGTGTCGGCACGAGAGGATTCCAGCCGTCCGGCATAGGGTGCGCCCGGTAGTAGTCGGCATTGATCTCGGCGAAGCGGACCTGGGACGGTTCGAGTTTGTCGTCCGGAAGGATCGCTTCGACCGGGCATGCGTCGGCACACGCACCGCAGTCGATGCAGGTCTGTGGGTCGATGTGCAGCATCTCTGCCGCCCCGAACTCACGCTCTTCGGGGGTGGGATGAATGCAGTTGACCGGGCAGACGGCGACGCAACTCGCGTCGTTGCAGCACGTCTGGGTGATGACGTAGGCCATGTCGATATCCTCCGGAGCTGGGCAACCAAGTTTCATGTAACACTTAGTAACAGTTACATAGACTGTAGCCGCGTCTTCTCGTGCTTCGCAAGACACACTCGGCCATGCGCGACGCAGGAAGTCGGCGTCGGCGTACCGGTTCGGGCACGCAGCCCCTACGGTGGGATGATGACCCGCACCCTGATCTTGCTGCGCCACGGGAAGTCCGCGTATCCGGACGACGTGGACGATCACGAGCGCCCCCTCTCTCCACGCGGCCGACGAGAGGCAGGGCTCGCCGGTCGATGGATACGAGCCAACCTGCCCGAGATCGACGCAGTGCTGTGCTCCGACGCGACACGCACTCGGAAAACCCTCGCGGAAGCCACGATCGACGCACCCGCCGACCATCGCGCGACGCTCTACGGGGCCACTCCTGAAGGTGTCATCGCGGAGATCCGCTCGGTGGACCCGAAGATTCACACCCTGCTCGTGGTCGGGCACGAGCCGTCGCTGTCCGAGACAGCGCTGTCCCTGGCCACCGACCACAACAGCGACATCGCGCAGCAGCTCGCCGAGAAGTTTCCGACCTCCGCACTTGCGGTCCTCACCGTTCGAGGCAGCTGGGAAGACCTCGAGCCGGGCCGTGCCGAACTGACAGACTTTCACATCGCCCGCTGAGCGGCGTGTCGGGACAGCCCGCTGAGCACGGCTTTGCCCCCGGAAACCACAAAGGTCCCGCCCTGAAGAGAGAGGGCGGGACCTTTGTGACTACGGCAGTGAGCTACCGGTAGTCGTTGGAGTAACCGTAGTCATCCAGTGGCACTGCAGCACCGGTGTTCTGGCCGAAGCCGTCCGGTGAGTAGTACTGGTCGTCGTACGCCGGGATGGCGTACGCGGCAGCACGGGCTTCCTCGGTCGGCTGAACCTGGATGTTCCGGTACTTGTTGATGCCGGTACCGGCCGGGATCAGCTTGCCGATGATCACGTTCTCCTTGAGACCGATCAGCTTGTCCGAGCGGCAGTTGATGGCCGCGTCGGTCAGCACGCGAGTGGTCTCCTGGAACGAGGCGGCCGACAACCACGAGTCGGTGGCCAGCGACGCCTTCGTGATACCCATGAGGACCGGGCGACCGGCAGCCGGCTCGCCACCTTCCGTGACCACACGACGGTTGGCAGACTCGAAGTCGCTGCGTTCGACAAGCGAGCCGGGCAGGAACTCCGTCGCGCCCGAATCGATGATCGTCACGCGACGCAGCATCTGACGAACGATGACCTCGATGTGCTTGTCGTGGATCGACACACCCTGGCTCCGGTAGACCTCCTGGACCTCGTGGACCAAGTGGATCTGAACCTGGCGGGGACCCATGACGCGCAGCACCTCGTGCGGATCGGCAGCACCTTCGAGGAGCTGCTGACCGACGTCCACGTGGTCGCCGTCGCCGAGGACGCCCTCGGTGCCGTCGGCCTTGCGGATCACGTGCAGACGCTGCCGCTTCGACAGTTTGTCGTAGACGACCTCTTCGCCACCGTCGTCGGGGATGATCGTGATCTTGTAGAAACGATCGTCGTCCTCGAGGCGGATGCGTCCGGAGACGTCGGCGATCGGGGCCTTGCCCTTCGGAATGCGGGCTTCGAACAACTCCTGAACGCGGGGCAGACCACCGGTGATGTCCTCACCGACGCCACCCTGGTGGAACGTACGCATCGTCAGCTGCGTGCCGGGCTCACCGATCGACTGGGCTGCGACGATACCGACGGCCTCACCGATGTCGACGAGTTTGCCCGTCGCCATCGAGCGACCGTAGCAGGTCGCGCAGACGCCCGTGCCGGTGTCGCAGGTGAGAACCGAGCGGACCTTGACTTTCTGGATACCGGCTTCGAGGAGGGCCTCGATTGCGGGATCGCCGAGGTCGGAGCCGCGTTCGACGACGACGTTGCCAGCGGCGTCGAGTGCATCCGTCGCCAGCGTGCGGGCGTACGTGCTCGTCTCGATGTGGGCGTCGCGGACCAGCTTGCCGGTCTCGTTGCCCTGTGCGTCGCGCTCGGGCTCGGCGATGACCATCTCGATGCCTCGCGGCGTGCCGCAGTCGACCTCGCGGACGATGACGTCCTGCGAGACGTCCACCAGACGGCGGGTCAGGTAACCCGAGTCTGCGGTACGCAGAGCGGTATCGGCCAGACCCTTGCGTGCACCGTGCGTGTTGATGAAGTACTCGGCGACGGTCAGGCCCTCGCGGAACGAAGACTTGATCGGGCGGGGAATGAACTCGCCCTTCGGGTTCGTCACCAGGCCCTTCATGCCCGCCAGTGAGCGGATCTGGGTCATGTTGCCTGCAGCGCCGGACTTCACGATCGTCGGGATCGGGTTGTCGTCCGGGTAGTGCGCCTCCATGACCTGGCCGACCTCTTCGGTCGCTTCCTGCCACAGCTTGACGAGCGAATCACGACGCTCGTCCTCGGACAGCTTGCCTCGGTCGTACTGTCGCTGGATCGAGTCGGCCTGTCCCTCGTAGCGCTCGAGGATGTCCTTCTTCTCCGGCGGAACCAGCACGTCCGACATCGCGATGGTGACACCCGAACGCGTGGCCCAGTAGAAGCCCGCGTCCTTGAGCTTGTCGACGGTCTGCGCGACGACGATCATCGGATAGCGCTCGGCAAGATCGTTGATGATCCCGGCCTGACGCTTCTTCGGCATGATGTCGTTGACGAAGCCGTAGTTCACCGGCAGGAGCTCGTTGAACATCACGCGACCGAGGGTGGTCTCGGCGAGCCAGTCCTCGCCGTGATGCCATCCTTCGGGGAACAGTTCGTTCTCGATCTCCCGCGGCGGACGCTGCTGCGACAGACGCACCCGGATGGGAGCCTGCACCGAGAGCGCACCGCGGTCGACGGCCATGATGGCCTCGGCCGGCGACGAGTACACGCCCAGCTCCGGCTCGTCCGCCGACGCAGGCTTGTACGCGCCCACGGCGTCCTCGACGAGTCGGGTCAGGTGGTACAGACCCGTCACCATGTCCAGACGCGGCATCGCGAGCGGGCGCCCCGATGCCGGCGACAGGATGTTGTTCGACGACAGCATCAGGATGCGTGCCTCGGCCTGGGCCTCCGCCGACAGCGGCAGGTGCACGGCCATCTGGTCACCGTCGAAGTCGGCGTTGAACGCCTCACACACGAGCGGGTGGAGCTGGATGGCCTTACCCTCGACGAGCTGCGGCTCGAACGCCTGGATGCCGAGGCGGTGCAGCGTAGGTGCACGGTTCAGCAGCACCGGGTGCTCGTTGATGACCTCTTCGAGGACGTCCCACACCTGCGGGCGCTGCCGCTCGACCATGCGCTTGGCCGATTTGATGTTCTGTGCGTGGTTCAAGTCCACGAGGCGCTTCATCACGAACGGCTTGAACAGCTCGAGAGCCATGAGCTTCGGCAGACCGCACTGGTGCAGCTTGAGCTGCGGACCGACGACGATGACCGAACGGCCCGAGTAGTCGACACGCTTGCCGAGCAGGTTCTGGCGGAAACGACCCTGCTTGCCCTTGAGCAGATCGGACAGTGACTTGAGGGGGCGGTTGCCCGGTCCGGTCACCGGCCGGCCGCGACGACCGTTGTCGAACAGCGCGTCGACGGACTCCTGGAGCATCCGCTTCTCGTTGTTGACGATGATCTCGGGAGCACCGAGGTCGATCAGTCGCTTGAGGCGGTTGTTCCGGTTGATGACACGGCGGTACAGGTCGTTCAGATCGGAGGTCGCGAAGCGGCCACCATCGAGCTGCACCATCGGACGCAGCTCCGGCGGGATCACCGGAACCGCGTCGAGAACCATGCCCATCGGCGAGTTACCGGATTGCTGGAACGCCGCCACGACCTTCAGACGCTTGAGCGCACGGAGCTTCTTCTGCCCCTTACCGCTGCGGATGATCTCGCGCAGCAGTTCGGCCTCGGCGTCGATGTCGAAGGTCTCGATGAGCTTCTGGATCGCCTCGGCACCCATCGCACCGGTGAAGTACTCACCGTAGCGATCCTGCAGCTCGCGGTAGATCAGCTCGTCGACGATGAGCTGCTTGGACGCGAGCTTCGTGAACGTCGTCCAGATCTCGTCGAGACGATCGAGCTCACGCTGAGCGCGGTCGCGCAGCTGACGCATCTCGCGCTCGCCACCGTCCTTGACCTTGCGACGGACGTCAGATTTCGCGCCCTCTGCCTCGAGCTCGGCCAGGTCGGCTTCGAGCTTCTGTGCGCGGGCCTCGAGATCGGCGTCGCGCTGATCGGCGACACCCTTCTTCTCGACCTCCATCTCGGCTTCGAGCGTCGAGAGCTCGTTGTGACGGAGCTCGTCGTCGACCGAGGTGATGACGTACGCGGCGAAGTAGATGATCTTCTCGAGATCCTTCGGGGCGAGGTCGAGCAGGTAGCCGAGACGGCTCGGCACACCCTTGAAGTACCAGATGTGGGTCACGGGTGCGGCCAGTTCGATGTGACCCATCCGCTCACGACGCACCTTGGCGCGGGTCACCTCGACACCGCAGCGCTCGCAGATGATGCCCTTGAAGCGGACACGCTTGTACTTACCGCAGTAGCACTCCCAGTCCCGGGTGGGGCCGAAGATCTTCTCGCAGAAGAGGCCGTCCTTCTCGGGCTTGAGCGTGCGGTAGTTGATGGTCTCCGGCTTCTTGACCTCGCCGTACGACCAATTACGGATGTCGGCCGCGGTGGCCAGACCGATCCGGAGTTCATCGAAGAAGTTGACGTCGAGCACGTAACTTCCTTTCCCCTGTGCGGGCTTTGTTGCTGCTAGTTGTCGCTATCGCTGCCGGGGCTCGATGCGGCACGCGCCCGGTGTGACTCGGTGGCGTACCGCATCGGTTCGGCTCCTAGTTCGCGAGGTCGTCGACCGTGGCCGACTCGTTGCGGGAAAGGTTGATGCCCAGATTGGCTGCTGCCCGCTCCAGATCCTCGTCGTCACTGTCGGCCATCGCGATGGCAGCGCCGTCGCTGGACAGCACCTCCACGTTGAGGCACAGCGACTGGAGTTCCTTGAGGAGCACCTTGAACGACTCCGGGATGCCGGGCTCGGGGATGTTCTCGCCCTTGACGATCGCCTCGTACACCTTCACGCGACCCACCACGTCGTCGGACTTGATCGTGAGCAGCTCCTGCAGCGTGTATGCGGCGCCGTAGGCCTGCATGGCCCAGCACTCCATCTCACCGAAGCGCTGGCCACCGAACTGGGCCTTACCACCGAGAGGCTGCTGCGTGATCATCGAGTACGGACCGGTCGAACGCGCGTGGATCTTGTCGTCGACCAAGTGGTGCAGCTTGATGATGTACATGTAACCGACCGCCACCGGGTACGGGAACGGCTCGCCCGAACGACCGTCGAACAGCGTCGCCTTGCCGTCGGCGCCAACCATGACCTCGCCGTCGCGGTTCGGCAGCGTCGACGACAGCAGACCCGTGAGCTCCTCTTCGCGAGCACCGTCGAACACCGGCGTGGCGATATTCGAGTCGGACTCGGCAGCGAGCATCTCTTCGGGCAGGTTCTGTGCCCAGTCGGGACGCGACCCGTCGCCGGCGACCTGCACGTTCCAACCGGCCTTGCCGATCCAGCCGAGGTGAGTCTCGAGGATCTGGCCGATGTTCATACGACGCGGAACACCGTGCGTGTTCAGGATGATGTCGATGGGAGTGCCGTCGGGCAGGAACGGCATGTCCTCCTGCGGGAGGATCTTGCCGATGACGCCCTTGTTACCGTGGCGGCCGGCGAGCTTGTCGCCGTCCTGGATCTTGCGCTTCTGCGCCACGTACACGCGGACGAGCTCGTTGACACCCGGAGGCAGGTCGTCGTCGTCCTCGCGGGAGAACACGCGAACACCGATGACCTTGCCGGTCTCGCCGTGAGGAACCTTGAGCGAGGTATCGCGGACCTCGCGGGCCTTCTCACCGAAGATCGCGCGGAGCAGGCGCTCTTCCGGGGTCAGCTCGGTCTCGCCCTTGGGAGTGACCTTGCCGACCAGGATGTCGCCGTCGCGGACCTCGGCACCGATACGAACGATGCCGCGCTCGTCGAGGTCTGCGAGGACCTCGTCGGAGACGTTCGGGATATCGCGAGTGATCTCCTCGGCACCGAGCTTGGTGTCGCGGGCATCGATCTCGTGCTCCTCGATGTGGATCGAGGTCAGGACGTCCTCTTCCACGAGGCGCTGCGACAGGATGATCGCGTCCTCGTAGTTGTGGCCTTCCCACGGCATGATCGCGAGGAGCAGGTTCTTGCCGAGTGCCATCTCACCGTTCTCGGTGCAGGGTCCGTCGGCCAGAACCTGGCCGGCCTCGACACGCTGGCCCTCGTCGATGATCGGGCGCTGGTTGGAGCAGGTGCCCTGGTTCGACCGGTCGAACTTGCGCAGGCGGTAGGTACGGCGGGTGCCGTCGTCGGCCATCACCGTGATGAAGTCGGCGGAGACCTCCTCGACCACACCGGGCTTCTCGGTGACGATGACGTCGCCGGCATCCACCGCGGCGCGCAACTCCATGCCGGTACCGACGACCGGGGCCTCGCTGCGGATCAGCGGCACAGCCTGACGCTGCATGTTTGCACCCATGAGGGCACGGTTGGCGTCGTCGTGCTCGAGGAACGGGATCATGGCCGTCGCGACAGACACCATCTGGCGCGGCGAGACGTCCATGTACTCGACGGCGTCGGCGCCGACGTACTCGATCTCCGCACCCTTCTTACGGACGAGCACGCGATCCTCGGCGAACGTGTTGTCCGCTGCGATCGGCGAGTTCGCCTGCGCAATGAGGAAGCGGTCTTCTTCGTCTGCCGTGAGGTAGTCGACCTGGTCGGTGACGACCCCGTCGACGACCCGGCGGTACGGGGTCTCGATGAAACCGAACGGGTTGACCCGCGCGTACACGGACAGCGAACCGATCAGGCCGATGTTCGGGCCTTCAGGGGTCTCGATCGGGCACATGCGGCCGTAGTGCGACGGGTGAACGTCGCGGACCTCGAGGCCGGCACGTTCACGCGACAGACCGCCGGGGCCCAGTGCCGAGAGGCGACGCTTGTGCGTCAGGCCCGACAGCGGGTTGTTCTGGTCCATGAACTGCGACAGCTGCGATGTTCCGAAGAACTCCTTGATCGCGGCCACGACCGGACGGATGTTGATCAGGGTCTGCGGTGTGATCGCCTCGACGTCCTGGGTCGTCATGCGCTCACGAACGACGCGCTCCATGCGGGACAGGCCCACGCGGATCTGGTTCTGGATGAGCTCGCCGACGGTGCGCAGACGACGGTTACCGAAGTGATCGATGTCGTCGACCTCGACCGGGACTTCGACTCCGTCCGGAGCGGTCATCCAGTTCTCGCTCGCGTGCAACCGCACGAGGTACTCGATGGTGGCGACGATGTCTTCCTCGGTGAGGGTCGACGCCTCGATCGGACGGCCGATGTTCAGGCCCAGCTTCTTGTTGATCTTGTAACGACCCACGCGCGCCAAGTCGTAGCGCTTGTCCTTGAAGAAGAGGTTCTCGAGGAGCGTCTGTGCGCTCTCCTTCGTCGGCGGCTCACCCGGACGAAGCTTGCGGTAGATGTCGAGGAGAGCCTCGTCGGTCCCCGCCGTGTTGTCCTTCTCCAGCGTGGACATCATGATCTCGGAGAAGCCGAAGCGCTCCACGATCTGCTCGGTCGACCAGCCGAGCGCCTTGAGCAGCACGGTGACGGGCTGACGACGCTTGCGGTCGATTCGCACACCGACGGTGTCGCGCTTGTCGACGTCGAACTCGAGCCATGCACCGCGACCGGGGATGACCTTGACGCTGTGCAGGTCCTTCTCGGTGCTCTTGTCGACGGACTTGTCGAAGTACACACCGGGCGAACGCACGAGCTGCGACACGACGACACGTTCGGTGCCGTTGATGATGAAGGTGCCCTTGCCGGTCATCATCGGGAAGTCGCCCATGAAGACCGTCTGGCTCTTGATTTCGCCGGTGTTGTTGTTGATGAACTCGGCCGTGACGAACAGCGGAGCCGCGTACGTCATGTCCTTGTCCTTGCACTCCTCGACGGAGGCCTTCACCTCGTCGAAGCGCGGGTCGGAGAAGGAGAGGGACATCGAGCCCGAGAAGTCCTCGATCGGCGAAAGCTCGGCGAGGATCTCTTCGAGACCACCGGCGACGCTGCCGTCACCACGATCAGCAGCCTTCGCGCGCCAGCGCTCCGACCCGATCAACCATTCGAAGGAATCTGTCTGTAGATCGAGGAGCCCGGGAACTTCGAGTGGTTCGCGAATCTTCGCGAACGAAACCCTCTTCGGGGCTCCGGGGATTCCGGCAACTGCCTTGGTCTGGCTAGAGACTGCCAAGATGCGTCCTTCCAGCACCTCACGCGGGTCGCTCCAACCGGTGCGACCGCCGCTGTACCTGCTTCTTCATGTGGGGCGTTTCGGCTGGTCGCAACCCGAACGAAACCCCGCCGAAGAATCCGATGAAGTCGCTCTCGACGAACGATTCACGGGCTCACAGGTCGAGGTGTGGACAGGAGGCAGCCAGCGCAAAGAACCAACTTACACCGAACACACGAAAATGTCCACGGGGGTGCCTCAAAGAAACCTGGAGGCGACATTGCGGAGTCGGTATCGCACAGGCGTACCGATAGAGTGACGTCTCACGTCGTTCCCGTCAAGAGTCCTCAGCCCCCGGTGTCACACCCACAACGCGACCGACTGTCCGAGTGGGACCTGCCTACTGATCACGTATTTCCGAGACGAGCCAGCGACCATCCGCCTTCTCCATCCGCACCAGCAGCGGCGCCGCCGCACTCCCCTGCGCCACTCCGTCCCCGGTCGCGCTGACGTTGATGTATGCCGCGACCTCGGCGTGGGACTCATCGACCATCCGTGCGCCGATGTGCGCCACATTCACCTCCGTGACGGTGCGGGTCTGCACTGCGGCGTCTTTGGTGACCTGCGCGGTCGAGTCGAATTCCGCGCGGCGCTCGTCTGAGAGCAGATCACGGATCTCGGCGAAATCCTCGTCGATCGTCTCGAAGTCGTATCCGTGTATCGCCTCGATCGCGTGTGCCGCGGCGTCGGTCACCGCTGCGGTATCAGCCTGGTCGACCCACGCAACATTGCTGTCGGATACTCCCGGGCGAAGGGCTGCCACCACCGCGAGCACACCCAGGACGACGGCCACCGCGCCCACCGCGAACACCGGCATCCATGTCGATCTCGGCTTCTTCTCGTAGGGGGCCTGGGGCGGAGGGTCGGTCTGCAGTGGAGTCTCGTCCGGCGAAGTCTCGTCCGGCGGAGTCTCGTCCGGCCTCGGTGCGACCGTCCCTTCCGGAGGCGCCGTCCTCACCGGATCTACCGACTCTGTCGGTTCGGCCGACGCAACCTCGGCCTTCTCATCCGGGCCGGACGACTCGAGCGCGTCGACCCGGTCGGGCTGCTCGATACGATCGGATTCACCGCTCGACGAAGCCGGGCCGCTCGGGGTGATCGGGCTGCTGCTCGATTCGGTCCGGGGGCGGGACGTACCGGCGATCTTCGGTCGACGGCGCGGCGGTCCGGGATTGCGTCGCTGCGGTGGCACTAGTCGTTCTCCTTCATCGGCTCCCTGTCACTGCTGTACGAGCCGTCACTGCTGTACGAGCCGTCACTGCTGTACGAGATGGTGCTGTCGATCATGGCGCTGGAGCCTGCTCCGCTGGTACAGATTCTGCGGGCCCAGGTTCCGCAGGCACAGGTTCTGCAGGCACAGTCCCTTCCGGCGCCGGCTGCGCTCCCGGAGCCGGGCCCTCCTCCATCCCGACCGACCCGAGAGGCTCGATCGTCACCGCTTTCCAGACGTCGCCGTCCTTCGCCATCGAAGCGTTCACCGAGACCTTGTTGACGGTGAAGTACTCGGGGGTCGACGTACGCACCGCGAGCACGACGAGCGCTTTCGCCTCATCGTCGTCGGTGTTCAGTTCGGTCAACGACCCGAACAGCACCTCCGCAGACATGCTGGTGCCGGTCGCGGCTACCTGATCCCGGATCTGCTGCTCGGTCGCGGCGAGATCGCCCAGCAGCGCATCGCCGGTGATCGACGAGCGCATGTTGTCGAGCGAAGCATCGACATCCTGCGCGTCGACACTGTTGAGGTTGATCGTCGCCTGAAACGCCCCTGCCAACGCGGCATCGCGCGTGTCGGCCACCGAACGATCGACGATCAGCGCCTTCGCCCATCCGAATCCGAACCACGCGACGGCCACCAAGGCGACCACCGCCAGCACGCTCACGATCGACAGGGCGACGGTTCTTGCTCTCACTCCAATAACCTACTCACTGCTCACTTCGGGGTGACTCCGAGAAGCGGCGCCAGCTGCGTCGCCACCGGATTCAGATTGAGCTTGTCGGGATCCTTTTTCGGCGTGAAATCCCATGGCTGGATCGTCGCGGGATCGGCAAACACGATTCGGTTCGCGCTGCGCACGCCCGTCACACTTCCCTGCGGCGCCTCACACGACGCTTCCGTGTTGAACGGGAAGTCCTGCGCGTGATCGTCGAAGTTCGGGTCCTCCGCACGCATCTGCTCGATGATCTCGTACGTTCCCTCGTATCCGAGCGTGCACGACGGCGGGTTGTTCGTCTCCAGCACGATGCCCTGCCTCACCGTACCGTCGCCCGGGGCCACCGTTCCGGCGCTGGCAGCCACGGCCGGAAGAAACGCCAGCAGTGGTTGCAGTGCAATCGCTTGAGGCGCAAGGGTCTCACCGAGCGCGGCGAGGTTGGTCAGGTCCGCGGTCAGTCCCGGGCCGGAGTCTGCGATCAAGCGGTTCAATTCATCGCTCGCGGAGGTTCCGGTCTCGATGAGCCGGCGGATATCGGGGTCACTGTCGCGCAGTTGCGCGGTGATCAGGTCGAGATCGGAGCTGAACTGCTCGATCGCGGACGACTGCTCGGACTGGGTGTCGAGCACGGTCCGGCTGTCGCGGATCAACGTGACGGTCTGCGGCAGGTATTCGACACCCGAGTCGCTGAGCTGCGCGAGTGAATCGACGAGTACCTGCAATTCGTCGCCGCGGCCGTCGAAGGCGGCGCCGAGTTCGGTGACGACGGTGTGCAGCGCGTCCGTCGGCACCGAGCGGGTCAGTTCGTTGGTGCTCACCAGCAGGTCCTCGACGGGCACGGGAAGATCTTCGGCTGTCGATTCGATCACCGAGCCGTCGACGAGGTACGGACCGTCGTCGGTGGGTGGCCGAAGATCGACATACTGCTCGCCGATCGCCGATCGGTTCGCGACCACTGCCTGAGCCGATGCGGGGATGTGCGGTCCGCCGTCGTCGAGTTTCAATTCGACGTCGATGCCGTCGCTGGTCAGCGAGAGGGTACCCACCCGACCGACCGGGACACCTCGATAGGTGACTTCCGCATTCTTGAATACACCACCCGAACTGGGGAATCGGGCATTGACGGTGTATTGGCCGAACCCCATGAGATTGTCCAGTCGCACGTAACGGGCGCCGACGAACACCGTGCCGAGCAGTGCGATGACGACGAAGACCACAAGTTGAATCCGTACCAGGCGCGATCTCATCGGTCACCCCCGATTCCGAGCTGATCCATCAGGCCCTCCAGCGGATTGGGCGGCGGGGGCGGTGCGGGCGCACGGCTTCCGCCGGCCTCCCCGATGCCGGGTATCTCTATGCCCTCCGGCAGTGCAACACCGTCCGGGAGGGTCAGGAGGTCGGGGAGAGTCGGAGCGGGCAGCAGTGGCACCAACGACACCGTCGGCCACCCCACATGCGGCCCGTTTCCGTCGTAGTAGGGGTTGGACGGGTCGATGACAGGTTTCGGATTTCCGAACTTGGGCTGCCGGTAGACGGGCTCGCCCTGCCCCACCCCCAGTGAGGCGAGCGCGTCGCCGATCTGCAGGTCGACGACCAGGAACAGGTTCATGGAACCGCCCACGATGATGTCTTCGACGCTGTCCGGGAACGGAACCGTCGGGATGAACGACAAGGACTGCACGAGATCGTCGCCCGACGCAGCGAGTGCCTGCAGAGTCGGACGCAGCGCGAGCAGGTCGGCGATGAGATCGTCCTTGGACTGATCGAGAATATCCGTGCCGACCGTACCGAGGCGATCGAGCTGCACCAAGAGTTGTGTGAGCTCCGGCCGCTGCTGTTCGAGTACCTCCGTCGCCACCGGTAGGTCGTCGAGGATCGCGGCGACCTGATCGTTCTGCGCTGCAACCCGCTCGGACAACGCATCGAGGCCATCGATCGCGCGGGTGATGTCGTCTCGCTGCTGGTCGAGTCCGGTGATCAGAGTTTCGGCCTCTTCGATGAGACTGCGCGTCGTGCCTTCACGACCTTCGAATGCCATCGACAACTCGTCGATCACCGGAGCGAGCTGACCGACACCGCCACCGTTGAGCAGCAGCGACAGGGCTCCGAGCACGGGCTCGATCTCGGTGGCGTGCCGTGTGCGTTCGAGGGGAATGGTGGCGCCGTCGACGAGTTCGCCTGTCGCCGGCTCGTTCGACGGCGGTGCGAGCTGCACGAACTTCTCACCCAGCAGACTGCTCTGCTCGACGACAGCGACGGTGTTTGCTGGCAGAGCAGCCTCGGAGTTGAGGACGATCCCTACGTCGGCGGTCCATCCCTCACCCGCCACGTCGATCGACTCGACGCGACCCATCGGCACGCCGTCGACCTTGACGGTCGACTGTGGCACCAGATCGAGGACGTCGTCGAATTCGATACTGACCCGGATCGGATCGTCGCCGAGACCAGCGCCGCCGGGCAGCGGAACATCGTATATTCCTCCGCAACCCGAGACCGTCACTGCGACGACGCATGCCCCCACACCTGCGATCGTCGAACGCGGCAGGCTCGTCCGTCCATGGGCCACCGTGCGCCTCACTGGCCGCCTCCCTGTCCGCTCAGGTCCAGCCGCGGCGACACGACGCCCGGTACCGTGCCCGGGACGACCTGCCGCTGGATGTTCTCACCGCTCATGATTCCGAACGGCAGGATCAGATCCGGGGACCTCGTATCCTCGGTGATCTGCCCCATGATCTCGCCGCAGTGGTCGATCACGGGCTGCATCTGTCGCCCCAGCGCTTCGAATTCGGGATCGCCGGGCATCAGCTTCCCGACGTCGATGAGCTTGCATACGGCCCCTGCGGGGTCCTGCAGATCCGGCAGCACCAGGCGCGACGACAACGAACCTGATTCCGCGTCGTACGAGTTGACGAGATTGCTCACCGCGAGCGGGAGCAGCGTCAAGGAGTTCACGAGCGACTCGCGATTGTTCGCGAGGTTCTCCGTGACGGGAACCAAGGCGTCGACGTTGTCCTTGATCGCGTCCTGGTTGTCGCGCACGAACGTCGTGACGTCCCCGAGGGTCATGGAAAGCTGCTCGAGGGCTTCACCGAGATTCTGGCGTTCCCCTGCGAGGAAGCCCGACAGGTCGGCGAGTTGGGTGTTGAACTGTCGTACCTGCTGGTCGTTGGCCGCGAGCGCACTGACGAAGACCTGCAGATTCTCGATCGTTCCGAACAGATCGCCACGCGATTCGTTGAGTGTGCGAGCGGCAGCAGACAACTCGTCGATGGTCTGGCCGAGAGCCGCACCGTTGCCTTCGAGGTTCTCAGCTCCGACCTCCACGAATTCGGTCAGTGCACCGTCGGAGTTCGCGCCCTCCGGCCCGAGCGCCCGCGCCAGTTCGTCGATGCTCGCGTACAGCTCGTCGACTTCGACGGGAGTGGCGGTCCGTTCGCGATCGATGACGGCGCCGTCACTCATCGTCTCGCCGCCGGAGTAGGCAGGGGTGAGCTGGACGTAACGGTCGGCGACCACGGAAGGCGTGATCTGCACTGCCCTGGCATCGACCGGGATGTCCACCCCGCGATCGATGCGCATCTCGACCTCGACGAGCTCGCCCTGGGGTTCGACCGAGGTGACGCTTCCGACCTCGACCCCGAGAACCCGCACGTCGGATCCTTCGTAGATGCCGACGGCCTTGTCGAAGTAGGCGGTGACCGTCGTCGTTCCGGCTCTGGTGAACACCCACCACAGCGCACCCGCGACCACGAGCGCCGCGGTCACCGCGAGGGCGACGAGCGCAATGCGGGCGCGACCGCTCCGATTCGGAGAATCAGTGTTGTCGGCGTGTGCCATCAGTTCCCACCTCCCAGGGTGCGACCCGGCTCGCGGTAGCCCGGAATCTCGGGCAGGCCCGGCGGGGTGAGGTTCACGACGACCTGATCGAACCAGCGCCCGTTGCCCACCACGTTGGAATACAGACGCACGAACGGCTCGTACAGCTTCATGGCCCGGTCGAGGTTGTCGTTGTTGTCCTGCAGGATCTGCACCACACCCCGCAGGTTGTCGAGAGCAGGACCGATCTGTTCCTGGTTCTCGACCACGAGCGCCGAGAGTTCCGTCGAGAGCCGTTTGGTTCCGTCGAGCAACTGCGAGATGGCTTGCTGACGGTTGTTGAGCTCGGTGATCAGCAGAGCGCCGTCGCTGAGCAGGCGATTGAACTCGGTGTTCCGGTCGGCGAGGATCTGCGACACGTTTCCTGTGGCTTCGAGGAGTCGCTTGAGTTCCTTGTCGCGGCTCGCGATCGTCTCCGACAACCTGCTCACACCGTCGAGTGAGGCGCGGATGTCGTCGGGGGTCTCGGAGAACGCGTCGGCCAGGGTCTCGAAACTCGTTGCGAGCTGATCGGAGTCGATGTCGCCGAGCGTCGTGGCCGCGGACGAGAACGCCTCGATCACGTCGTAGGGCGCGACTGTGCGGTCCAGCGGAATGCGGTCGTCCGGGTCGAGGACCTCGGCGCCACTGGGATTGAGCGCGAGGTATTTCTGTCCCAGGATCGTCTTGATCTGAATCGAAGCCGACGTGTTGTCGCCGACCCACGCGTCCTGAACCCGGAAGGAAACGACGACGCGATCACCTTCGAGTTCGACGGCGTTGACGGTGCCGACCTTGACACCGGCAATACGGACCTCGTTGGTGGGCTTGAGCCCTGCGGCCTCGCTGAACTCGGCCTTGTAGGTCGCCCCGGCTCCGATGATCGGCAGCGAGTCGAGAAAGAAGGCGGACAGTGTCGCCAGCAGAATCACGACGATGCCGAGGGCACCGGAGGCTGCCGGACTGCGGCGTGTACTCATCGTCCCTGCAACTCCTGCATCCCCTCCTGCGAGCACCGCTGCGCCGCATTCGTATAGATGGGCTGGTTCACGGTGGGTAGCCCTGTGGGGAGATTCAAGTAGGGCACCGAGCCGGGTCCTGCGATGATGTCGATACCGCACAGGTAGAACTGGAACCACGACCCGTAGCTCGCGACACGGCCGAGTTTCTCGAGCTTGACCGGCAGATTCGCGAGCACGTCGTTCACCTCACCGCTGTTCGCGTTGAGATTTCCGGTCAGCTCGTCGAGCGCGGTGATCGACTGAGTGACCGACGAACGGGTCGGCTCCAGTACGTCCGCCACCGCATCGGTCAGGCCCGCGAGGGACTGCACCGACGAACCCACGGTGTCGCGATCCGCGGCGAGACCGCTGACGAGTGCCTGCGTGTTCACCAGGAGCGAGTCGAGTTGTTCGTCGCGCTCGTCGATCGTGGTGAGGACGGTGTTCAGGTTGTCGATGACGGCACCGATCACCGCGTCCTTGTCGGCGATCGTGTTCGTCAGGCTTGCGGTGCTGCGCACGAGATCGCCGATGGTGCCCGCTTCGCCTTGGAAGACCTGGATGATCTGGAACGAGAGTTTGTTGACATCGTCGGCGCTGAGCGTCTGGAACAGTGGGCGGAACCCGTCGAACAACGTTGTGAGGTTGACGGCGGGCCGCGTCCGTTCGATGGGGATGGTCTCCCCTTCGGTCATGCGTAGCCCCTGGTCGCCGTCGCCTTGCCCCAGCGCGATGTAGCGCTGACCGACGAGATTGCGGAAGCGCAGAGCTGCGGTCGATGTGGCGGGAAGCCAGTCGCGCTGTTCGACGGAGAACGTCACGCGGGCCTCGCGTTCGTTGACGATCGCGATGTCGTCGACCTGCCCGACCTTGACGCCGGCGATGCGCACGTCGTCGCCCTCGTTGAGTGAGGTGACATCGGAGAACACGGCGTGGAACTTCGTTCCGCCGCTTCCCCCGATGCTTGCGATGGTGGCGGCGAGAACCCCGGTCGCGAAGATGGTGACCACGGCGAACACGATCAGTTTGATCAGCGGTGCGGCAAGACCTCTCATCGGAAACTCACCTCCGCGCCACGAAGTGCGGGGGCGCCCAGCCGTGTCGTCCACGCCGGGACATCCTGCGGGGCGATCCCGGTGGCCTGACCGTAGATCACGTCGAGGGTGTCCTGCTCGGCCCGCGAACCCTCGTACGACACCGGGGTCGCGGGGTCCGAACCGGACAGTCCGATGATGGTGTCCACGTCGTCGGGCACACCAGATCCCTCGGGTGCCGGGAGCATCGGGATCGATTCGGGGCCCGGATTGCGGGAGGGTACCTGGTAGGAGCCGTCGTTGATCGAGCCACCGGGGTACTGCGGAAAGAACCGGCCAGGCTCGGTGACCTGGTCGTAGCAGGCGGGACCGCGGGTGTCCAGCAGGCGCGGTTCGTCTTGATTCGGCAGGTAGCGACCCTTGGGATTGGTGAACTGGATGTTTGCGCGCGCAGCGGGGAACGGCTTGTCGGCGTTGAGCAGCGCCACCGCGGCCGGCTTGGCTTCGGCGAACCCCCGGAACGTGCATTGGAACGACGGCGAGTACCGCGCGAGCAGCTGCAGTGCTTCTTTGGAGTCCGCGGCAATGCTGATCAGCGAGTTCGCGTTGGTCTGCAGGAAATCCGCGGTCGCCGCGGAGGCACTCGTCGCGCTGGCCAGCAGGGTCTGGATCTGATTCTGTTGCTCGACGACGGTGGCACCGGTGGTGCGGAGGTTGTCGAGTGCGTTGATGAGGTCCGGAGCTGCTTCGGAATAGGTCTGAGTGAAATCGGCGAGCCCGCGCAGGTCTTCCTGCAGTGTCGGTAGTTCCACGTTGACCTCTCGGAAGATCCGCTCGAGGTTGTCGACTGTTCGGCCGAGAGTCTCGCCTCGACCGCTGAGCCCCTGGGCAAGTGCACCGAGGGTGTTGGCGAGGTCCTGCGGGGGAATCGCCTGCAGCAGCGGCAGCAATCCGTCGAGTACCTCGCCGAGTTCAGCGGTCTTCTCGCTGGTGTCCTGCACGAGAACATCGCCTGCCTGCAGCGAACGGCCGGGATCGTCGGGGATGATCAGCGACACGTACCGCTCACCGAAGAGCGTCTTCGGCAGAAGCTGACCCGTTGCATTCGCCGGGACGAGATCGGCCTGGTTCGGGTCGATCGCGAGCTTCAGGGTGACCTGGTCGCCCGATGCGCTCGCCGACCGCACCTCCCCCACGATCACACCCCGCACCTTGACGTCGGCATTCTTGGGCAGTGCGTTGCCGACACTGTCGGTGAGGAGTTCGACCTCGACGACCGTCTTGAAGGTCTTGTTGTACATCGCGATGGTGCCGGCCACGAACAGCGCGAGCACCAGGAAGAAGACCAGACCGAGCGTGCGGCGCCGCAGAGTCGTTGTGTCGCTCATCCGGCCACCCTCACCGTCGTGCTCGTGCCCCAGATCGCAAGACTCAAGAAGAAATCGAGCACCGCGATGGTGACGATCGCCGTCCGTACCGCACGCCCGACAGCCACACCGACACCCGCGGGTCCGCCGCTCGCGTGGAATCCGTAGTAGCAGTGGATGAGAATCAGCACGAACGCGAACACGAGCACTTTCGCGAACGAATAGAGTACGTCTTCCGGTGGGAGGAACAGGTTGAAATAGTGGTCGTAGGACCCGGCCGATTGCCCGTTGAACAGGGTGCTGATCGTCCTGGTCATGAGATACGCGGCCAGCAGGCCGACGATGTAGAGCGGGATGACCGCGACGAAACCGGCGATCATTCGGGTGGTCACGAGGAACGGCACCGACGGGACGGCCATCACTTCGAGGGCATCGATTTCTTCGCTGATCCGCATCGCACCGAGTTGGGCGGTGAAACCACAGCCGACAGTCGCCGACAAGGCGAGTGCCGCGACGATCGGCGCGAGTTCACGGGTGTTGACGTAGGCGGACAGGAAGCCGGTGAGCACCGACGACCCGAGTTGTTCGAGAGCCGCGTAGCCCTGCAACCCCACGACGACACCGGTGAATCCGGACATCATCGCAATGACGCCGATGGTGCCGCCGATCACGGCCAGCGCACCGCTGCCGAAGGTGACCTCGGCCAGGAGCCGCAGCACCTCTTTGCGGTAGTGCGTGATCGTCCGCGGAATCCACCCGACCGCACGCGCGTAGAACGACATCTGTTCGCCGGCGCGGTCGAGCATGTTCAGTGGTGCGCGCAGCACTCTCCGACCGCGGATCAGAACGAGATCCCCGCGTCCCTTGGCGATTGTCATCGGTTCAGGACCCCTTCGCCGGAACGACCTGCAGATACACCATCGTCAGGATCAGATTTGCAAAGAACAGCAACAGGAAGGTGATGACGACGGTCTGGTTCACCGCTTCGCCGACGCCTTTCGGACCGGGACCCGGGTTCAGGCCCTTGTACGACGCGACGACGCCGGCAATGACTCCGAATACCGCCGCTTTGAGTTCTGCCACGTACAGGTCGGGAAGTTGCGCCAGGGCCGAGAAGGACGCCAGGTACGCGCCCGGAGTTCCGTCCTGCAGGATGACATTGAAGAAGTACCCACCCGCAATGCCGACGACCGAGACCAGTCCGTTGAGCAACAGGGCGACCAGCACCATCGCGAGTACGCGCGGCACCACCAGTCGCTGGATCGGGTCGATGCCCAGCACCTTCATCGCGTCGATCTCCTCGCGTATGGTGCGAGACCCGAGATCGGCCGTGACTGCCGAACCTGCCGCACCCGCGATCAACAATGCGGTCACGATCGGGCTGCCCTGCTGGATCACTGCGAGCACACTTGCTGCACCGGTGAACGATTCCGCGCCGAGTTGCTTGATCAGCGACCCGGTCTGCAGCGACACGACGGCACCGAACGGAATGGCCACCAGCGCAGTGGGGAGGATCGTGACGCTGGCGATGAACCAGGCCTGTTCGATGAATTCCCGGAACTGGAACGGACGCCGGAAGGTGTTGCGAACGACATCGACGAACAACTCGAAGATGTTTCCGGCTTGCGTGAGCGCGCCGTGCACTGGGCGCACGAGCGAGGTACTTCCCCCCATCTGGTCTCCTACTTCAGGCCGTGAGGCTGGTCGTATCCTTCTGGCGAGTACACGGGAATCACCTGGGTGTCGTCGTCGCGGTAGTCGTGATCGGGGTAGGCCGTCGCTGCGCTCTCCCCCTCGAGCGACTCGACGATCGCGGCCTGAGCCGCGGGCGGCAGCGTGTGCAGGATCTGCCGCACGCGTTCCTGTCGACGCCGCACCGCTTGGCGTTCCGGCATCCCCGGGGTGGCGTGCATCTGCGGAACGATGCCCTCGACATCGTCGACTCCACCGGCGTGGTGACCGGCATCCACGAGCGCCTGCTCGTGGGCCATCTGCGCTTCGTCCTTCTCTTCGGACATGCCGATGGGGCCGATCATGGTGCCGTTGAGGAACTGCTTGACCACCGGCTCATCGGACGTGAGCAATACTTCGCGCGGGCCGAACATCACCAATTGCCGGCGGAACAACATCCCGATGTTGTCGGGCACTGTACGAGCCAGATTGATGTTGTGCGACACGATCAGAATCGTCGCGTCGATCTCCGCGTTGATATCGATCAACGTCTGCGAGATGTACGTCGTACGCACCGGATCGAGACCCGAGTCCGGCTCGTCGACGAGGATGATCTCGGGATCGAGAACCAGTGCGCGGGCAAGCCCGGCGCGCTTGCGCATACCTCCGGAGATCTCACCGGGAAGCTTGTCCTCCGCGCCGAGCAGACCGACGAGTTCGAGCTTGCTCATGACGATCTTGCGGATATCGGATTCCGATTTCTTGGTGTGCTCACGCAGCGGGAAGGCCACGTTGTCGTACAAGTTCATCGAACCGAACAGCGCGCCGTCCTGGAACAGGACGCCGAAGAGCTTCCGGATCTCGTACAGATCCTTGCTCGAGCACTGAAGGATATCGGTTCCGTCGATGGTGATCGAGCCTTGTTCGGGCCGCAGCAGGCCGATCAGCGACTTGAGAAACACCGACTTGCCCGTACCGGACGGACCGAGCAGCGCACTGACCTCGCCGGCCGGAAGTGTCAGCGACACGTCCTGCCAGATCCGCTGCGAGCCGAAGGACTTGGTCAATCCTTCGACGGAAACCTCTACGCCCACGATTACCTCCACACTGTTACGACACCGTCTACCCCTGTGGGTTGGGCCACTCTATCGCATCGAAGTGGTAACTGTGACAGTGAATACTACTAGTGAGTAAGTTGGCAAATTATCGCGCCTCGCATAGGCAGACTTACGCCATGACCTGCACAGATACATAGTAAGTACCGTATTCGGAAAACTTCCCAGATGGGGTCGGAACACGCTGAGGATGCCGAAATCGGAAACAGATTCGGCACGAACGACGAAAGCCGCCCCCGCGGATTCGACATCCGTGGGGGCGGCTTCACGTTCGCGCCGCTACGCGGGCGCACACTCGCGTGCGAGTGTGAGGGACCGTCCTACTTGACGGAAACCTTGGCGCCGGCCTCTTCGAGCTTGGCCTTGGCAGCGTCGGCCGCGTCCTTGGCAACCTTCTCGAGGATCGGCTTCGGAGCACCCTCGACGAGGTCCTTGGCTTCCTTCAGGCCCAGGCCGGAAACGAGCTCGCGCACGACCTTGATGACCTGGATCTTCTTCTCGCCGGCACCTTCGAGGATGACGTCGAACTCGTCCTGCTCGGACTCGGCCTCAGCAGCAGCGGCCGGAGCGCCGGCAGCAGCAACGGCAACCGGAGCAGCAGCGGTGACCTCGAAGGTCTCCTCGAATGCCTTCACGAACTCCGAGAGCTCGAGCAGGGTCAGTTCCTTGAACGCGTCGAGCAGCTCTTCGGTGGTGAGCTTCGCCATGGTGGCGGTCCTTCCTGGTAAGTCCCACGTCGCTGATCCGCGACCGATTGGGAGGGTGCGTGCCGGAGCACGCATGGTTGTATCTGTTTTCGCGGTGATGCAGATTCGCGGTGATGCGGATCAGCGTCAGGCGGCTTCTTCTGCCGCCTTCTTCTCCTGCAGGGCGGCCGCGAGGCGAGCCACCTGGGAAGCGGGAGCGTTGAACAGGCTTGCGGCCTTTGCCAAGTTGCCCTTCATCGCGCCGGCGAGCTTGGCCAACAGAACCTCGCGGGACTCGAGGTCCGCGATCTTGTTGACCTGGTCCACGGACAGCACGTCGCCGTCCATGTACCCGCCCTTGATGACGAGTGCCTTGTTGTCCTTCGCAAAGGCCTTGAGGGCCTTCGCAGCGTCCACCGGCTCGCCCTTGACGAACGCGATGGCGGTCGGACCGACGAACAGATCGTCGAGACCCTCGACGCCCGCCTCAGCGGCGGCGCGCTTGACCAGGGTGTTCTTGGCGACGGAGTAGGTCGCACCCTCTCCGAGCGCGCGACGCAGCTCGGTCAGATTTCCCACCGACAGGCCACGGTATTCCGTGACCACAGCGGCCGTCGAGGTCTTGAACTGCTCGGTGATCTCCTCAACTGCGGAGACCTTCTCGGGCTTTGCCATACTTCGCCTCCTCTCAGTTTCAGTCGTTTTCCCGGCGTCCCGAACGGGACGTCCCACCTGCGACAGGCGTTGGGCCGAGAAACGACGAACGCCCCGGCGCAGGGCGCACGGGGCGTAGAGGGAGAAGGCGGTGAATCCGGCGTACGCCCGAAGGCTCGGTGTACGAATTCTCTCGCATCTCCCCTAACCTCGTCCTCCTGCGTGGGCCGCCGGACAAATCCGGACCTTCAACCGATTCCGAACGCGGAAAAGGTGACCAACGGTCTTGGGTAGAACATGATCGGGGTGAAGATCGGCACAATGCCGAACTACGTCGTAAACAATAGCGGAGAGCAGGGCCGGAATGCAAAACGGTCGGCACGGAGCGATCCGTGCCGACCGGAGAGTGCGTCTGTACGACGAAAGGTGCTCCCGCAGCCTATTCGGCGGCCTCGAGGAGGTTACGCGTGCGCGCCGGATCCACCGGGATGCCCGGTCCGGTGGTCGTCGCGATCGTGACCTTCTTGACGTAGCGGCCCTTCGCGCTCGACGGCTTCGCACGAAGCACCTCGTCGAGAGCAGCAGCGTAGTTCTCGACCAGCTTTGCCTCACCGAACGAGGCCTTGCCGATCACGAAGTGCAGGTTCGAGTTCTTGTCGACGCGGAAATTGATCTTTCCGCCCTTGATGTCCGTCACAGCCTTCGCGACGTCCGGGGTGACCGTACCGGTCTTCGGGTTCGGCATGAGGCCGCGCGGACCCAGAACACGAGCGATCCGGCCGACCTTTGCCATCTGATCGGGGGTCGCGATGGCGGCGTCGAAGTCCGTCCACCCACCCTGGATCCGCTCGATCAGGTCCTCGGCACCGACGACATCCGCACCGGCAGCCTCGGCCTCTGCGGCCTTCTCGCCGACAGCGAAGACGACGACGCGGGCAGTCTTACCCGTGCCGTGCGGCAGGTTCACCGTGCCGCGGACCATCTGGTCCGCCTTGCGCGGGTCCACACCGAGACGCATTGCGACCTCGACCGTGGCGTCGTAGTTCTTGGACGTCGTTTCCTGAACCAGCTTCGCTGCATCGAGCGGGCTGTAAAGGGTGTCCGGGTTGATCTTCTCGGCGGCGGCGAGGTAAGCCTTGCTGCGCTTTGCCATGTTGTTTCCTAACTCTCACCCAGGGTGAATGGTTCGGGAGTGGTGCGGGCCTGGCCGGCCCTCCCACACGTGCTTGTCGCCAGGTCAGCCCTCGACGGTGATCCCCATCGAGCGCGCCGTGCCGGCGATGATCTTCGCGGCGGACTCGATGTCGTTCGCGTTGAGGTCTTCCTGCTTGGTCTTCGCGATCTCGCGCACCTGATCCATGGTCACCTTGGCGACCTTGGTCTTGTGCGGCTCGCCGGAGCCCTTCGATACACCGGCAGCCTTGAGCAGCAGCTTGGCAGCCGGAGGAGTCTTCAGCTTGAAGTCGAAGGAGCGGTCTTCGTAGACCGTGATCTCGACCGGCACCACATTGCCGCGCTGCGACTCGGTCGCCGCGTTGTAGGCCTTGCAGAACTCCATGATGTTGACGCCGTGCTGACCCAGCGCGGGACCGACCGGCGGAGCCGGGTTGGCCTGGCCGGCCTGGATCTGGAGCTTGATGAGCCCGGCGATCTTCTTCTTCTTGGGGGGCATCTCTATTCCTAGTTTCTTGCTCGGTGTGGTTCTTGCGTATTCCTACTGCAAGCTTTCGGGTGTCGACACGCTCAACGGATCAGAGCTTCGAGACCTGAGTGAAGGACAGCTCCACCGGAGTCTCGCGACCGAAGATCGACACCAGGACCTTGAGTTTCTGCTGTTCGGCGTTGACCTCGCTGATCGACGCGGGCAACGTGGCGAACGGACCGTCCATGACGGTGACCGACTCTCCGACCTCGAAGTCGACCTCGATAGCCGGCTTGGTCGCGACTGCGGGCGCCTGCTCGTCCGCCGCGGGCGCGCCTGCGGCGGGCTTCTTCTTCGCCTGCTGCGGAAGGAGGAACTTCACGACTTCTTTGATCGTCAACGGCGACGGCCGGGAGGTCGCACCGACGAATCCGGTGACACCGGGCGTGTTGCGCACCGCGCCCCACGATTCGTCGTTCAATTCCATGCGCACCAGGATGTAGCCGGGCAGCACCTTGCGGTTGACCTGCTTACGTTGTCCGTTCTTGATCTCGGTGACCTCTTCGGTGGGAACCTCGACCTGGAAGATGTATTCGCTCAGGTCCAGATTCTGCACGCGGGTCTCGAGATTGGTCTTCACCTTGTTCTCGTAACCGGCGTACGAGTGGATCACGTACCAGTCGCCCGGCTCGAGGCGCAGCTGCTTCGCGAGCGCATCTGCAGGATCGACCTCGTCGGCGGTCTCGGTTTCGACCGACGCGCCTGCCTCCGCTGCCTCGTCGGTCGCGGGGTCGTCGACGACCGCCTGATCCGCAGCTGCCTCGTCGACAACTGCCTCGTCGACAACTGCTTCGTCGACAACGACCTCGTCCGAAACGCGCTCGTCGGCCGAGGGCTCGTAGGAGTCGTTCTCGGGGGTGCTCACCGGGGCACTTTCCTCTCGTCGATCACAATTTGCCGGCGCGCGTACGCGCTAGCCGAACAACCAGTTGACGCCCTGACCGAAGGCCAGATCCAATCCGAAGATGATCGCGGTCATGACGGTCACGAATGCAATGACGACGAGCGTGTAGGTCGTCAACTGCGCGCGATTCGGCCAAATCACCTTGCGGAGTTCCGCGATGACCTCACGAATGAACCTACGCAAGCGTTTGAAGATGTTCTCGGGCTTCTGCTGACCGGCCCGGTCGGCCGATCCGACCGCGGACCGGCGGGAATGTGAACCCTCGTTGTCGACAGAATCCGATGTCTGCGCTGCGCCGGATCGGCGAACTGCGCGCTTACCACTCGGACGCGATACCGAAGAGGAAGCGTCGGGGGTTGCGCCGGTTTCCGTTCCAGCGTCACCGGGTGCAAACCCTCCGGTGTCGCCTTCGCGCCTACCGCGCTCCTCGCTCACATCGTTCCTCTCGGTCGCTGGGCAGTCCGGGTGCAGGGGCGACAGGACTTGAACCTGCAACCTGCGGTTTTGGAGACCGCTGCTCTGCCAATTGAGCTACGCCCCTTTGGCCGATCATCGGTATCGAATCCTCGACACCTCGCAGATCGGCCGATCTGCGACCACATGACACGCGCGCCACTCCGCCGGTACGTCCAAGTACCGAAGAGCAGCGCGCTGCGCTATGCGATCCCAGAAGCCCAAGTGTACTTCATTGCCCCGGGACTACCCAATCCGCTCGGCCCGTCAGGCCAGGCGGACCGTTGCCGTGGCCCGCCCGAAGATCTTGCGTCCTTCGGACTTCGCCACGATCGCGACCACTGCTGTCTTACTGTCCGGGTCCACCGACTTGATCTTGCCGGTGAACTCGATTGCGGCGGCCTTGTCGGCCTCCACGAACACAGGGCTCGTGAACCGAACGTTGTATTCGTCCACGGCACCCGGGTCACCGAGCCAGTCGGTGACGAAGCCGGCGGCGATACCCATGGAGAGCATGCCGTGCCCCACCACGTTGCGCAAACCGGCAAGTTCGGCGATCTGGTCACTCCAGTGGATCGGGTTGGGATCACCCGACACACCGGCGTAGTTGACCAGGTTTCCGCGTGTCAGCGTCACGACGCGCGAGGGTAGTTCCTCGCCGACCGTCACGTCGTCGAAACTACGGCGTGTCATGCATCATCACATCCTTGACGGCCTCCGCGATGTTCGCGTCGACCTCACCTCCCGTGCGACCGACAAGCGTGGTCCACGTGGTCAGCACAAGGTTGTCGTACTGATCCGTGATGACGTTCTTGGTGGTGATGATGTCGCTACCGGCCGCCTGACGGAATCCGTCGAGGTGCACGTCGCAGAACAACCGATCGCCGACCTGGATGGGGCGGTGGAAGACCAAACGCTGATCGGTCTGCATGATCTGGCTGAGATCGTAGCCCGGAACTATTTCCTCGAACAGCTTTCGCTGCGCGATCATCCCGATGATCGACACGAAGGTCAGCGGCGCGATCAGTCCGTCGTATCCGAGACCTTTGGCCGCCTCTTCGTCGTGATGAGCCGGGTGCGAGTCGAGGACGGCGCGAGCGTATTCACGGACCTTCTCGCGGCCGACCTCGTAGAAGTCATCGACCCGGTAGTGGTGTCCGACCATGGACGCGGCGTGCGCCGAGACATCGAACGGGATCCCGGCCCGTTCGGTCACGTCCACGGGTTGCTCATTCACAAGAATGTCTGTCATACGCAAAACCTCCGCAATTCCGCTCGACGCCTAACGGCGTGGGCGGCACTGCGGAGAGCTCACGCGTCGACGTCGATCCCGAACAGACTACTTCGACTCGCGATGAGCCTGGTGGGTTCCGCAGTTCGGGCAGAACTTCTTCAGCTCGAGGCGGTCGGGGTCGTTGCGACGGTTCTTCTTGGTGATGTAGTTACGGTGCTTGCACACCTCGCAGGCCAGGGTGATCTTCGGCCGAACGTCGGTGGAGGAGGCCACGGGATGCCTTCTTTCGCGTGAATCTGATCGCGTCGGATCAGGGTGGTTCGTTCTACTTCGGTAGCGGTGACCGGACTTGAACCGGCGACGCAACGATTATGAGTCGTTTGCTCTACCAACTGAGCTACACCGCCTCGGTGTCGAGTGTCGCAAATACAGGGGCGTCACTCCAATCCAGCGAGCCCCCTGACGGAATCGAACCGTCGACCTTTTCCTTACCATGGAAACGCTCTGCCGACTGAGCTAAGGGGGCGCGGCCACCGTGAGCATCTCTGCTCCCTGCGGCCTCCAAAAGATTACACACAGTCACCGTGAGTACAAAATCGGCAGGTAGTTGCGTGAAAACGCACCTTGCGGGGCACCAACGAACGGTACCGCACCCCTAGAAAGCAGAACAGCCCCGATCCGAAGACCGGGGCTGTTCTGTGTGGCAGATGTAGGATTCGAACCTACGTAGGCATACGCCGACGGATTTACAGTCCGCTCCCATTGGCCGCTCGGGCAATCTGCCGGGTGCGATCGGGGCGTGCCCTCGATGCGTTTGGAAGAATACAACGCAGACCCCCCTCAATTGCAAACCGGGTGGTTACGAGATTGCGCGAAGCGTTACCGTCGGCTGACTACCGCCCCTACCGACCGACCCGAAGTGGAGATACTCAACGTGGCTGATTCGTCTTTCGATGTGGTGAGCAAGGTCGACCGCCAGGAGGTGGACAACGCCCTGAACCAGGCGGCGAAGGAAATCTCGAATCGCTTCGACTTCCGGAACACCGGCGCATCCATCGTGTGGGCAGGCGAGGAATCCATCACGATCACCGCCGACACGGAAGACCGCGTGCTCGCGGCACTCGACGTGTTCAAGGAGAAGCTGATCCGGCGCGACTTGTCGCTCAAGGCGTTCGACGCCGGTGAACCGGCCCAGTCCGGAAAGTCCTACAAGCTCACCGGTTCGCTCGTGGAGGGCATCTCGCAGGAGAACGCGAAGAAGATCTCCAAGCTGATCCGGGACGAAGCACCCAAGGGTGTCAAGGCGCAGATCCAGGGTGACGAGCTGCGGGTGAGCAGCAAGAAGCGCGACGATCTCCAGGCAGTGATCTCACTGCTCAAGAACGCAGACCTCGACATCGCACTGCAGTTCGTCAACTATCGCTGAACGGCCCGGAGCAGACTCCGGCAGGACCGGATCGAGAGGCTCAGCGCTGGCCCGCCATGCGTTCGAGCCGCTCGATCCGATCCGCCATGGGCGGGTGGGTCGAGAACAGCCGCCCCACCTTGTCGCCGGCCCGGAACGGGTTCGCGATCATCATGTGCGATTGAGCGGCCAGTTTGGGTTCGGGCGGCAGCGGTGCGGCCTGGGTGCCCATGTCGAGCTTGCGCAGCGCCGACGCCAGCGCCAGCGGGTCGCCGGTGAGCTCGGCACCCGACTGATCGGCCTGATACTCCCGGGAGCGCGACACTGCCAGCTTGACGACCGAGGCCGCGACCGGCCCGAGCAGCGACACCAGCAGCAGCGCGAGCGGGTTGGCACCGCCCCCACGGTTTCCACCGAACGCACTCGCGAAGAAAGCGAAGTTCGCCAAACCGGAGATCACGGCGGCCATGGCGCCGGCGACCGACGAGATCAGAATGTCGCGGTTGTACACATGCGACAGCTCATGGCCGAGGACCGCGCGGAGTTCGCGTTCGTCGAGGATCTGCAGAATGCCGGAAGTGCAGCACACTGCGGCATGGCGGGGGTTTCGTCCGGTCGCGAACGCATTGGGTGCGTTGGTCGGACTGATGTACAGGCGCGGCATGGGCTGGTGCGCGGTCGTCGCGAGTTCACGCACGATGCGATAGATCTGCGGCGCCTCCACCTCGGTGATCGGCTGGGCGTGCATCGCCCGCAGGGCGAGCTTGTCGCTGTTGAAGTACGCGTAGGCGTTCATGCCGACGGCCATGACAACCGAGATCACCAGGATGGTGGTGTTCTGGAACAACGCACCGATGAACACGATCAACGCGGACATCCCGATCAGCAACGCTGCCGTCTTCAGGCGGTTGGCATTTCCGTGCACGTCACGCCTCTTCCCGAACATCGCCCGGACAGGACAGCCATGTCCGCTGCCCGGCCCCGCAATGTCTGTCCCATCTACTTGCCCGTTCAACGGACGAGCAGATCCGGAGGTTCCCGGTGCCTACCCGACGCGGGCGACCGTGAAATCGACCAGACGCCGGAGCGCCTCGTTGGCAGGCCCCTGAGGCAGTGCCCCGAGCTCGGCATGCGCTTGATCGACGTAGGTCTGCAGGGTCTTCTTGGCGGCATCCATACCCGACGACCGCTTGAGCAGCCCGAGCGCTTCCACGACCAACGCTTCGTCTTCGAGTGGACCGACGAGGAGTTCGCGGAGGCGGTCGGCGTCGGCTCCCTCATCCGTCAGGGCGTACAACACCGGCAGCGTGTGAACGCCCTCGCGCAGGTCGGTACCGGGAGTCTTGCCCGAGTCGGTCGTGTCCGACGCAATGTCGATGATGTCGTCGACGATCTGGAATGCGACGCCCACCGCGTCTCCGAGGCGCTCGAGCCGCTCGATCTGCTCGTCGTCGGCACCCGAGAAGGTGCCTCCGAACCGGCCGGCAGCGGCGATCAGCGACCCGGTCTTCTCCCAGACCACACGCAAGTAGTGCTCGACCGGGTCTTTCCTGTCGCTCGCCCCGATGGTTTCACGCATCTGTCCGGTGACCAGTTCGGCGAAGGTCTTCGCGATGACCTCCACTGCGGATGGTCCGAGTGTGGAGGTGAGCCGCGACGCGTGGGCGAACAGGTAGTCGCCGGCAAGAATCGCCACGCTGTTGCCCCATCGCACGTTCGCGCTGGGTGCACCGCGGCGCACGGTCGCCTCGTCCATGACGTCGTCGTGGTAGAGCGTGGCGAGGTGGACGAGCTCCACCACCGTGGCGGCCGTCACAATCGACGGGTCGTTCGGATTCGGCCCCAACTGTCCGGTGAGCACCGCGAACAGCGGCCGGAACCGCTTCCCCCCGGCCTTCGCGAGGTGCAGGGCCGCTTCCGTCAGGAAGTCCTCCCCGTCGGACAGTTCAGCGACCATCAGCGTTTCGACAGCGGCCAGCCCGTCGCGCACGTTCTCGGCCAGGTCCGGGTCGCCGAGTTCCACACCTGCGACCATGGTGTTCGACGCCGTGCCGGCGATCGGCGCCGTCCCCTCAGTGCTCACAGAAGTACCCATCCTGTCTGTCGGCTCCACGGTAGTGAACGCTCCACGGTAGTGAACCTAGCCGCTCGTTTCGTCGCCCACCTCGCCGAGTCGCCGATCCACGCCTGACAAGATGGACGCGTGGTGACCGACAATTCCGCGGGAGAACCGCACCGATCCCTGTCCTCCATGCCCGACAATACCGACGTGCTCGTCGTCGGCGCTGGTCCAGCCGGGTCGTCGGCCGCAACGTGGGCAGCCCGCTCCGGGCGCGAGGTGCTTCTCGTCGACGCCGCCACATTCCCGCGCGACAAGACGTGCGGCGACGGTCTGACGCCCCGGGCCGTGGCCGAGCTGGATCGGCTCGGACTGGGCGAGTGGGTGCGCACCCGCACCGTCAACCGCGGTTTGCGGCTCGAGGGGTTCGGAGGCAGCTTCGAACTTCCGTGGCCGTCCGGGTCGTTCCCGTCATCGGGCAGCGCGGTCCCCCGCACCGAACTCGACGATCGGATCCGCCGCACCGCTGTGGAGGCCGGCGTGCAGATGGTCGAGGGCGCCAAAGCTGTCGATGTGGAGCGTGAGGGCGATCGAGTGACCGCTGTGACCTTCCGCACCGAGGCCGGTCCGCGCACCGTCGCCTGCCGGCGTCTCGTCGTCGCCGACGGCGTCCGTTCCCCCCTGGGAAAGGTGCTCGGCCGCCGATGGCATCGCGACACCGTCTACGGCGTCGCGGCACGCGCATACGCGACGTCCCCTCGCAGCGACGATCCGTGGATCACGTCGCACCTCGAGTTGCGCGACGATGCCGGAGCCTTACAGGCCGGATACGGGTGGGTGTTCCCCCTGGGGACCGGTGAGGTCAACCTCGGCGTAGGAACGCTCGCGACGGCCGCACGGCCCGCGAACGGGTCGCTGCGTCCGTTGATCGAGCTGTACGCGACGAAGCGACGCTCCGAATGGGGCCTCGGCGACGTGACGCGCGTGGCGTCCGCGTTGCTGCCGATGGGTGGTGCCGTCTCGGGCGTGGCCGGATGCAACTGGGCACTCATCGGAGATGCCGCCGCCTGCGTGAATCCGCTCAACGGTGAAGGAATCGACTACGGGCTCGAGGGCGGCCGGCTGATCTCCGACGTCCTCGACTCGGATGATCTCACCGAGATGTGGCCGGCGATGCTGCGCGAGCACTACGGCCGGGCGTTCTCCACGGCCAGGCGGCTCGCGGGCCTGCTCACACGACCGAGGTTCCTTCCCTCGACCGGGCCGGTGGGGATGCGCTCACGTGCCTTGATGACGGTCGCGGTACGGGTGATGGGTAACCTCGTCACCGACGAGGACGACGACCTGGTCGCCCGCATGTGGCGGACCGGTGGACGCCTGTCGATGCGATGGGATCGACAACCGCTCTTCTTCTGAAGAAGAGGCCGCTACCGGACCGCGTGGTGCAACACGGTGATACCGCCCGTGAGGTTGCGCCACCGCACCTCGCTCCATCCGGCGGCCTCGATGCGCTTCGCGAGGTCTTCCTGCGCGGGCCACGCGCGGATCGATTCGGCCAGGTACTCGTAGGCGTCGGGGTTGCTGCTCACCGCTTGGGCCACGCCCGGGAGCACCCGCATGACCAGTTCCAGGTAGACCGACCGCAACGGCTCGCGCACGGGTGTGGAGAACTCGCAGACCACGAGTCGACCGCCGGGCTTCGTCACGCGCGCGATCTCGCGCAGTGCCGCATCGGTGTCGGCGACGTTGCGCAGACCGAACGAGATGGTCGCAGCATCGAACACGGCATCGGCGAACGGCAGCCGCATGGCATCGCCCGCGACCATGGGCACCTTCCGGAACTCACCGGCGTGGAGCATTCCTTTGGAGAAGTCGGTTGCGACGACCCATGCACCGGACCGACCCAGTTCGACGGTCGAGACACCGGTTCCGGCGGCGAGGTCGAGCACCCGCTCCCCCGGTTCGAGATCGAGCGCCGCTCGGGTGGCGCGACGCCACTCCCGGTCCAGACCGAACGTCAGCACCGTGTTGGTCAGGTCGTAACGTGCGGCGACCCCGTCGAACATGGACGCGACCTCGCGCGGCTCCTTGTCGAGAAATGCGCGCGATCCGTGAGTTTTTGGCACGGCCGAAACGTTACCTCGCCGCGCCGCGTGTCCTCCCCGACACCACCCACCGTTACGCGCTACGCGACAGCCTCGAACGGGGGCCTCCTTGCACCTCGTCATAGTGGTCGAGGAGTTGCTCACAGATCACCGGCCAGGTCCGACCCAGGACGCTACGACGGGCCGCACGACCGAACTCCGCTCGCAGTTGCGCGTCGGTGAGCGCACTGAGCGCCCCCGGCAGTAATTCTGCGAACCGGTCGGTCGGCAGCCGGTACCCGTTGCGACAGTGCGCGACCAGATCCCGTGGGCCTCCCGCGTCGGGCACAACGGCCGGCAGACCGCTGGCCTGCGCTTCCTGCACCGCCTGGCAGAACGTCTCGTGCTCGCCCGGATGAACGAAGACATCGAGGCTCGCGTAGGCGCGGGCCAGATCGTCGCCATCCAATTGGCCGGTGAACACCGCCTCGGGCATCAGCGCTTCGAGCCGTGGACGCTCGGGTCCATCGCCCACCACAATGAGCCGGTACGCACCGTCTCTCGCGACGGAAGCGAGCCGCTCGACGTGCTTTTCCGGTGCGAGACGACCGACGAATCCGAGGATCGGCCGCCCGTCCGGAGACCACTGCGCGCGAAGCGCGTGGTCCCTCTTCGACGGTGCGAATCGGTCGATGTCGACACCGCGACCCCACCGGTGGACACGTGGGATGCCGTTGGCGACGAGCGCCTCGACCGCCGCCGACGACGGTGCGAGAGTTCGGTCACATCCCTTGTGGAGTCGCCGTGTCCACCGCCATGACGCGCGTGCCGCGACTCCGAGCCCGTAGCTTTCCGCGAACCCTGCGACATCGGTCTGATAGATCGCAACAGTCGGCACGAGCAACCGCTTCGCCGACGCGAGGCCGCCGGCACCGAGGAAGAACGGCGACGCGAGGTGAATCACATCGGGGTCGAACGCGCGCAAAGTGGAAACCATCTCGAACTGCGGCACCCCGACGGGCAGCGAGCTGATCTTCGGAACCCGCACCGCCGGGACCCTGTGCACGCGAACACCGAGATGCTCGGTCGGGGCAGGAGCGCACCCCGCAACAGTGTCCGGTGCCACGATGACTGCATCGTGACCTGCTCGATCGAGGTGCTCGAGCACCCGCAACACCGAGTTCGTGACGCCGTTGACGTTCGGGAGGAAGGATTCCGCGACGATGGCTACTCGCACCACGCCACTATGACCGACTCACCGGTCGACGAGGTGCGCTCGAGCTGACCGGCCGACGAAGACGAAGCGAACGTTTCGCGCTCGGGCGGTTCCGTGGGTGTCGTGCTCAACCGTGAGGAGCCGGTGCCATCCCGACTTTGGCGAACCTCCGCAGGTACACGAGAAGTCCACCGGCGATCACCCATGTGGCGGCGATCACCGATCCGGCGGGCACGATCGCGATACGTGCGTCCCGACCGGTGACGCGAACCAGATCCGGATCGCTGCGCGCGTACTCCACGGCGATGCGCTGCCCCGCGGTGAGATCAGTGGGGTAGAGCACACCGAGTTCGGGATTGTGCGTCACGCCGTCGGGAGTGACGAAACTCACCGCCGAGCGGAGCGACCCCGCCGATAGCACTTCGGCCGTGGCCGTGCCCATGTCGGACCGGATCGTGTGATCGTTGCGCCACGCACCGAGTACCAGGATCACCGCGAGCACGGAGATTCCGACGGCGATGACGAGAACGGCCCGCCGCGCGCGCCGCGCCGCCACCGCTGTGCGCCCGTTCGAAGTTGTGTTCGGGGCCGAGTCGCGTTCGTCCGCAGTGCGCCCAACACTATGAACATCGGATTCTCGCGTCACAGCTGCGACCGCACCGCCGCATGAAGTTCGCGCAGCCCGGCACGGTCGGTGGTGACCTCGACCACCCGGATTCCCCCGGCGGGCGGAGTGGCATCGGCGAGTGCGATCGCGAGGCCGTGGAGGTCCACACGGCTGTGCGGGACGCGGTACGCCGCGCACAGCGCTGCCAGATCCATCCCGTGAGGAGTGCCGAAAACGCGTTCGAAGACGCCCGCGTATTGAGGATCACCCTGTTCCAGAAGTTCGAAGATTCCACCGCCGTCGTCGTTTGCGACAACGATGGTCAGGTCGCGTGGGCGGGGTTCCGGTGTACCGACCAGCAGGCCCGACGCGTCGTGCAGGAAGGTGAGGTCGCCCATCAATGCGATCGTGCGTCCCGCGTCGTAGGCAAGGGCCGCACCCACCGCCGTCGACACCGTCCCGTCGATCCCCGCGACACCACGGTTGGACAGCACCTTCACGCCCGGCTTCGGATAGCTCACGAGCGCTGCGTCCCGCACCGGGTTGGAGGCGCCGAACAACATCTGGTCTCCGTCGCACAGCGCATCGGTCACGACCGCGGCGACATGCAGACCGGTCGCCTCAGGGTGCGCGTCGAGTTGGGTCCGTACCGCCTTGTCGGTATCCGCAGACAATTGGCGGCACCGTTCGAGCCACGCCTCGTCCGGTGAACCGGAGATCACCGCGCGGGTCCCCGTGGCGACAACGTTTCCGGAGACATCAGGCCAGCGCGGACCGGTCGTCAGCGCGTACACCGCGACATTCGGGTCGGCGAGTAGACGCGACACCGGCCGGTGCAGAGTGGGCCGGCCCGTGATGATGGCCTGCTTCGGCGCGATCCGAGTGAGGGTCAGCGGGTGAACCGGGAGCCCGTGCAACGGTGCGGTGGGCTCGGCGACGGTCGGCAGGCCCGCGAGTTCGGACCGGAATGCCGAACCGTGCCCGGACACCACGATGGTGTCCGGGGTGATGTCGATCTCCACAGGCACGTCGAGCGTCGCATGCACCGTTGCGGTCCATGCCTGGCCATCGGGGCGTCCCTCCGGCACCGCACCTTGCGGACCCACGTCGGGTACCAGCGGTTCGCGGAGTGGAATGTCGAAATGTACGGGGCCGGCGTTGCCGGATCGGGTTCCGCGCGCGGCGGCCAGAACGCGACTCACTGCCGAACGCCACTGGCTGTTCTGTTCGATCCCCTCCGCGAGGCCGAGGCTGATGGTTGCCCGAACCTGACTGCCGAACAATCCGAGCTGCTCGACGGTCTGGTTCGCGCCCGATCCGAGCATCTCGTACGGCCTGTTGGCGGAGAGCACAACGAGCGGGATCCGCGCATAGTTCGCTTCGAGGACCGCGGGTCCCAGGTTCGCCACCGCGGTGCCGGAGGTCATGACGACGGGTACCGGACGTCCGGATGCGAGCGACAAGCCGAGTGCGAGGAAACCTGCGGTCCGCTCGTCGATGCGCATATGCAGCCGCAGGCGCCCGACGTTGTCGGCAGCCTGGAGCGCGAACGCGAGCGGGGCGTTGCGTGAACCGGGGCACAACACGACGTCCCGGACACCGCCCCGAGCGAGTTCGTCGACGACTGCGGTGGCCTGGGCGGTGGACGGGTTCACGGCGTCCAGCGTAATGCGGGACGGGAGCCCGGCGCGGTGTCGGGTCCGAAGGTCCGCCACCACACCGGGCCGAAGCGCTGTTCGCGCCTAGGCCGCGTGCTTCTGGATGAGGGCACCCAGACGCGGCAGTGCCTCGACGACGTGCTTGTGAGCCGAGCCGCGGAGCGAATCGTAGACCTTCTTGACAGCGGCCTTGTCGGTTCGCGCGATCTTGTCGTCGGTCACGCCCAGGAGTGCGTTCGCGACGTCGTCTCCGCGTGCGGTGAGGTAGTCGGCGAACGAGCCATTTCCTGCGAAGTCTGCCCAGAACGGCTGGAGCCGCTCGACGAAGTCGGGCAGGAGGCCTTCGACAGCACTGGGCACGATCGACGGGCCGACCTTCTTCACGGCGCCGTATCCGCCCTTGAGCGCGAGACCCGACGCGCCCTTCTTGTCCGACACCTCAGCGTCGATGAGTGCGAGGACGTCGCTCTGAACTGCCGGGAGTTTATCGGCGCCGAGCAGGGCATCACCGAGAGCTGCAACCACTTCCATGCCTCCGTTTTGTGAAGAATGTGACTGTTGGGACGCCCGAACGATATACGACGATGCACACCGCGCCTACTCCGCACTCACCTGAGCAGCGAATGACATCGGCGCACCCGATCGAGCCACCATCGTTCCCGCTCCGCGTCCACGCGCACAGCGTCGAGTGCGGACCGGGTCGGCGCAACCCTACCGACCGGCAAAGCGCCGCTCGACATGCCCCGAGCGGGCGCCACATCCGCCGTGAAGAAGCCGCCGGTGCCGAGGCCACATGCGAACGGAAGGTCCGGAAGCGCCGCTGCCGCAGCGAGGCCTGCCCCTATCCCCACGGCCGAGTCGAGGGCGCTCGACACGACGACCGGCACACCGTGCTCGGCGAGCTCTCCGGCCAGTGCCAGCAGTCGGCGGACGCCCCCGAGCGGAGCCACTTTGACGATCGCGACATCCGCACCGCCGGCCTGCACCACACGCATCGGATCGTCGGCCCGCCTGATGCTCTCGTCAGCCGCGATCCGAATGTCGCCCGCACCGCGGTGTTGCAGCCTCCGACGGACTTCGACGAGTTCAGGCACGGTGGCACAGGGTTGTTCGGCATATTCGAGGGGAGCATCGGCGGTCAGCGCCGTCAGCGCCGTCAGCGCATCGTCGACGCTCCACCCGCCGTTCGCGTCCACTCGCACGCGGGGAACGAGATCGCGTACCGCGCGGACCCGCGCGAGATCCTGCGCAAGATCCTGACCGCGTTCGGCAACCTTCACCTTCGCTGTACGCGCACCGGGAAACCTCTCCAGTATGCCGGGAACATGCTCTGGATCGACGGCGGGCACCGTTGCGTTGACGGGGACGTGCGAACGCACCGGCGCGGGATCGGTGAGCCATGCCGATTCGAGTGCCGAGCGCAGCCATTCCGCTGCCTCGGCGTCGTCGTACTCGACGAACGGTCCGAATTCACCCCACCCGGCCGGACCCTCGACGAGGACGACCTCCCGCTCGACGATGCCCCGGAACCGCACCCTCATCGGCAGAGCGACGACCACAGCTGTGGCCAACACCTCGTCGAGCGGTGGAATCGCCTCGGCCCCGTGTGGGGTCACGGCTGCCCCGGAAGCAATTCGATCATCAACGCCTCGGAGTCAGCGAGGACCGTTCCGTTCAGATCACGCAACTCGGCACTGCAGAATGCCTTTCGCCCGTCGACGCTGTCCACGCGCCCCTCGACGACGAGTTCATCCCACAACGGCGTGATCTTGCGGTAGTTGACGTGCAGATAGCCGGTGCGGGCGATGGGTCGTCCGGATGCGTGGATGATCATCCCGAACAGATCGTCGAACAGCAACGGAATGGTGCCGCCGTGCACAGCGCCGTTACCCCCGAGGTGGTAGCGGCGGAAATGGCCCCGTTCACGTACGCCGTCGGCGTCGAACTTCTCGAGCGTCCACGGCGGCAGCAACAGGCTGCCGCGTCCGGGAAGGTCGACATTGAACCCGGCCGGCGACTTCCCCTCGCCGACCTGGTACGACTCGAGTAAGTCGCCGAGAGCCTCCGCCTGCGCAATCGCCTGGTCGACGATCTCGTCCGGTGCGTGCGTGGAGACCGCCAGATCCTGCAGGCGACGAAATGCGTCGACGAAGCGGCCGTAGTTCGGTCCGGCCTTCACCGGCTCGTAGACGGGGAAACCGCCGTGATGCTCGTGCGCGTCGTCGCCGTCCCGATGGTTGTGCTCGCTCATGATCCTGCACGGTATCCGCCCCGACCCGCGCACAACGGCACAACCCGGCCTTAAGGTGGCGACGTGACCTTCAATCCTGAACAGTGGCGCCCCATTGCGGGCTTCGAGAACCTTACCGACATCACCTATCACCGTCATGTCGCGCAGGGCACCGTCCGTATCGCATTCGATCGTCCCGAAGTGCGCAATGCGTTCCGTCCGCACACCGTCGACGAGCTGTTTGCCGCACTAGATCACGCACGGACAACCTCCGATGTGGGTGTGGTGCTGCTGACCGGCAACGGCCCGAGCAGCAAAGACGGCGGCTGGGCATTCTGTTCGGGCGGCGATCAACGCATCCGCGGCCGCAGCGGCTATCAATACGCCAGCGGCGAGACCGCCGACACCGTCGACAAGGCTCGCGCGGGTCGCCTGCACATCCTCGAGGTGCAGCGCCTCATCCGGATGATGCCGAAGGTCGTGATCGCGCTCGTGAACGGCTGGGCTGCAGGCGGTGGGCACAGTCTGCACGTGACCTGCGATCTGACGCTCGCGTCGCGCGAGCACGCCCGCTTCAAGCAGACCGACGCCGATGTGGGGAGCTTCGACGGCGGCTACGGCAGCGCGTACCTCGCGAAGATGGTCGGGCAGAAATTCGCCCGCGAGATCTTCTTCCTCGGCGATACGTACACCGCCGAGGATATGCACCACATGGGTGCGGTGAATCGGGTCGTCGACCACGACGAGCTCGAGACTGTCGCGCTCGAGTGGGCCGAGAAGATCAACGGCAAGTCACCGCAGGCCCAGCGGATGCTCAAGTACGCATTCAATCTGCAGGACGACGGTCTCGTCGGCCAGCAGTTGTTCGCAGGTGAAGCTACCCGTCTGGCCTACATGACCGACGAAGCGGTCGAGGGGCGCGACGCCTTCCTCGAGAAGCGCGACCCCGATTGGTCGCCGTACCCGCACTACTACTGAGCGGCACACCGGGCCGAGGACCACTCGGCCCGGTCGTGACACACGGCAGGCCCCCGCGGAAATGGTCAGGCGCAGTCGCGACAGTACGGATCCTCGGTCGGCGCCGACGCCTTCCGGCTGTGATGCTGAACCAGGAAGCAGCGCTGGCAGGTGAACTCGTCCTCTTGGACGGGCACGACGTTCACGCTGAGCTCTTCACCCGACAGATCTGCACCGGGCAGATCCGGCGATTCGATGACCTCGGCTTCGTCGGCGTCGGCAAGTCCCTTCGGCTTCAGTGCGAGCTCGTCGATCGCAGTGCTGGTGCCGGCGACATCGTTGGTGCGTCGGACGTCGTAATCAGTGGTCATCGCAGTCTCCTGGTCCGTGCGGGGCAAGTGTCGTCCCGCCCCGAGGCCGGGGCGTGTCGGTGCAGTTGCGGCACCTCGCGTGCAGGGTGTCCCGTCGCGCGCTTCGTCAAACATCGCGGCGCGACTCGTCTGCGGGACCGGTGCGCATCATCCGATGTGATGACCCGCGGTCCTTCTGCTGCCCGATGCCGAGACAGCGAGTGGTGCCGCAGGGTCGAAGGCATGAGCACCGTCGACACCGCCAGGCCCCGCACCCGGATCGTTGCGCTCGATGTGGCTCGGGGTATCGCAATCCTGGGCACGCTGGGAACGAACATCTGGATCCTCACCGACCCTGCCGGGATCGTCGGCTACCTCGAGACTGCTGGATCGGGCCCGTGGCCGCAGCGCCTCTTGATGCAGCTCGCACAGGGCAAGTTCCTCGGGCTTCTCAGCCTGATGTTCGGGATCGGGCTCGCGATCCAAGCGGCATCGGCCCGCCGCGCGGGACGCCCTTGGCCCGGAAGTTACCGGACCCGAGCATTTCTGCTGTTCGTCGACGGACTCGTGCACTTTTTCCTGGTTGCCGAGTTCGATGTGCTGATGGGGTATGCGCTGGTCTCCATGCTCGTGTGCGGCGTGGTGGTGTCCTCGCGTCGCACCCGGATATGGATTGCCTGCACCGCGGCCGTCGTGCACATGCTGCTCGTGACGGCCCTCGTGGTCGCGCTCACGGCAGCGCCCGACCCGGGTGGTTCCTCGGGCGAGCCGACGGACGTCTACGCGACCGGTAGCTGGTGGGACCTGGTGGTGTTCCGCACCGAGAATTTCCTCGCGTTCCGCGCCGAAGTGATCTTCCTGGTGCCCTTGACGATCGTGTTGTTCCTCGTCGGCGCTGCACTGTTCGAAGCCGGTGTCTTCGACGAGCGAGGTGCTCGACTGCGCCGTATCTTGCTTCTGACCGGCGCTGTCGCGGCACCCGTCGATATCGCGGTGGGCCTGTTCGGCGGCACCGCGGGAACGTTCGCGGCGCGCTACGCGATCGCACCGTTCGTGGCAGTGGGGCTGCTGGCACTGATCGCGCAGTGGTACTCGACTCGCGACCACGTCGGCACCGTCGGCGGATGGCTGCAGGGCGTCGGCCGGACGGCATTGAGTTGCTACATCCTGCAGAACGTTATCGCGTCCCTGATCTGCTACGGGTGGGGATTCGGCCTCGCCGCGCAGATCGATCCCGCGTACCGGACGCAGTTCACGGTGGCCGTGTACATCGTCGTGTGCGCGATTCTCGTCGTCGTGGCCCGGCTGTGGCTCCGCCGCTTCCCGCAGGGGCCGGTCGAGTGGCTGTGGAAGATGTCGTTCGAATCGCTCACCCGTGTCGGTTCCGGCGAAGGGAGCAGACAGTGATCATGGAGACATGGAGATCTTGAGCAGCCGGACGATCCTGCGTCCGCGCGACTACGACGTCACACTGCAGTTCTACGGCCGGACACTGGGCCTTGCGATCGCCCGGGAGTATCCGGGCGGCACCGTGTTCTTCGCGGGCCAGGGGTTGATCGAGATCGCCGCACACGGCGATCATGATGGCGCTCAGCACTTCCATGGAGCGCTGTGGCTTCAGGTTCGGGACGTGTACGCAGCGCAATCGGAACTCACGCTGGCGGGTGTCCCGATCACCCGATCAGCACAGCAGGAGCCGTGGGGGTTGCACGAGATGTGGATCGATGATCCGGACTCGATCCCCATAGTTCTGGTGCAGATCCCGGCAGATCATCCGATCCGCCGCGATCTACGGTGACCTTGCCCGAGTGACGTTGCCCACCACCAGAACCTCCGACCTCGCGTTCGAGTGCAGATCGCGCCCCGGGCACCCGCGAGAAACACCCCATTAGCTGTACATTCACCGCCTGTTTACCTCACAATCAGAAGACGTGACCGCAGAGTTCGTTGTCCTACTGGTAGTGGTCGCCACTGCCCTCGCATTCGATTTCACGAACGGCTTCCACGACACGGGCAACGCGATGGCCACATCCATCGCCACCGGGGCGTTGAAGCCTAAAGTCGCAGTCGGCCTGTCTGCCGTACTCAACCTCGTCGGAGCATTCCTCTCAGTCGAGGTCGCCGCGACAGTCGCCAAGGGTGTGGTGAATCTCGACAACACCGGCGGCTCGGCGCTGTTGCTCATCGTGTTCGCCGGACTCGTCGGCGGTATCCTCTGGAATCTCGCAACCTGGCTGTTCGGCCTGCCCTCGAGTTCTTCGCATGCCCTGTTCGGCGGCCTCATCGGTGCCGCCATCGCCGCCCTCGGCGTGAGTGGCGTGGTGTGGGACGGCGTCCTGGGCAAAGTGATCATCCCCGCCCTGCTCGCGCCTGTCGTCGCCGCACTGGTTGCGACGGTGGGCACGTGGTCGGTTCATCGCCTGACCCACGACATTCCCGAAGAGACTCGCGGTAAGGGCTTCAAGATCGGCCAGATCGGCACCGCATCACTCGTCTCACTCGCGCACGGCACCAACGACGCGCAGAAGACGATGGGCGTGATCTTCCTGGCGCTCGTGGCGTACGGAACCATCACCCCCGACACCGAGATGCCGTTCTGGGTCAAGTTCGCGTGCGCTGTTGCGATTGCCCTCGGCACCTACCTCGGCGGCTGGCGGATCATCCGCACCCTCGGCAAGGGCCTGGTCGAGATCACGCCTCCGCAGGGCATGGCAGCGGAATCCTCCTCGGCTGCCATCATCCTCACGTCGAGCCATTTCGGGCTGCCGTTGTCGACCACCCACGTGGCCACCGGCTCGATCCTCGGCACCGGGCTGGGCACGAAGGGCGCCGAGGTTCGCTGGGGAATCGCCGGTCGAATGGCAGTGGCGTGGCTGATCACCCTGCCGTGTGCCGGTGTGGTCGGTGCCGTGTGCTGGCTGATCGCCCACCTGATCGGTGGCCTTCCCGGTGTTCTCGTCGTGTTCGCGATTCTGTGTGCGCTCGCGGGCGCCATGTATCTGCGGTCACGCCTGCAACCGGTCGATGCGTCCAATGTCAATGCCTCCTGGGAAGGTGACGGCGAAGCCGAGAACAGTGGTGCCGAAGCCGAGAACAGTGGTGCCGAAGCCGAGAACAGTGCCGTTCACGCCGTAGCCAAGGAGGGACGTCCGTGAATCTGTTGGTCTCCACACTCGATTCCCTGTGGCAGGTCGTGCTGGTCGGTCTCGTTCTGGGAGCCGGTCTGCCCGCAGTCTTCGCCCTCGGAATGCGCTCGTTGTCGTTCGGGCGCGACGGCACCGGAGCAGTCGATCCCGGCCGGCAGATACTCGGCCGTGTCGGGGCGATCACGTGTTTCGCCGTGGTCGTCGTCGCGATCATTGCTGGGATACTGCTGTTGACCGCCGACTTCCTGTCCAGCAGCCTCGGCATCCACCTGTTCTGATCACACCGAAGAGAAGGACCAACGATCACTTTGGCTCGGTATCCCCTTCGATCGGTACTGGACTGGCTGCGGGCCGGTTACCCCGAAGGTATCCCTCCTAAGGACCACTTCGCGTTGCTGTCCGTCCTTCGACGCAAGTTGACGGACGAGGACATCGCCAAGATCCTCGAATTGTCGGTCGCGACCGCACACGAGCACCCGCAGCGGCACGTCGACTACGACACGCTCCACAAGATCATCGCAGGAGTGCTGCAGGAGCAGCCGACGGACGAGGACGTCGAACGGGTCACCGAGCACCTCGTCGCGGGAGGATGGCCCGTGGTCGAGACGGACGACGTCGAGACGGACGACGAAACCGGTGACGACCAGCGCACCGGATCGTACTGAGGAGCATCGGCAATGCTTCCTCCGCTCCTCGCCTCGATCATCGAGTGGTTGCGCGCCGGATATCCGGAGGGCGTACCCGAGCAGGATTACGTGCCACTGTTTGCGCTCCTGAAACGACGCCTGTCCGACGACGAGGTCGATCAGATCGCCGACACCCTCGTCGACGAAGGTGATCTGCCGATCAGCAAGACCGACATCGCCGTCCTCATCACCGAGATCACCAACGAGATGCCGCTCGGGCACGACATCGACCGAGTCCGGGTGCATCTCGAGGCTGGTGGTTGGCCGCTCACAGGGCACGACCTGTGAGCCCGAGCCTCACGGTCCTCGACGTTCCGGCCGGCGACCACGTCCACCGTGCCGTGCCTGCGCTCCAACGCATGCTCGACGGCCAGGGTCCGCCCCTGCTGCCGGTTCCCGCCGGTAACGATCAGGAGATCCGCCGCTTGACCGACGCGCTGCACCCCGGCGAACCGATCGACGACGCGATCGGTCTGGTCGTCGCGACGTCGGGTACCACCGGCACCCCCAAAGGCGCCCAACTCACCGCGACAGCCTTACGCGCCAGCGGAGGTGCCACACACGAACGGATCGGTGGCACCGGCTCGTGGCTCCTCGCACTGCCGGCACACCACATCGCGGGGATCCAGGTGCTGCTGCGGAGCATCCTGTCGGGCACCGAGCCCGTGATCGTGGACGTATCCGACGGATTCGATCCCGGAGCCCTGCCTGCCGCGGTCGCGGCGATGCGTGGGCCGCGACGCTATTCGTCGATGGTGCCGACCCAGCTCATCAAGACTCTCGACCATCCGGACGCACTCGCGGCACTCGCAGAACTCGACGCGATTCTGCTCGGCGGTGCGGCCACGCCGGAACCGGTCCTGCGACGTGCACGTGAGGCCGGTGTGAACGTCGTGCGCACCTACGGGATGAGTGAGACGTGCGGCGGTTGCGTCTACGACGGTGTTCCGCTGACCGGCGTCGATGTTCGCATCGATGCGGACACGCGCGTATGGCTCGGTGGTTCGGTGCTCGCATCCGGCTATCGTGGGTTTCCGGCACACCCGGCGTTCGCGGAACCGGGCTGGTTCCGTACCGACGACGCCGGGCTGATCGATGACGGTGTTCTCCGCATACTCGGTCGGCTCGACGAGGCCATCTCGTCCGGTGGGCTCACGGTGATGCCGCAAGTCGTCGAATCCGTCCTCGGCGAGCACCCCGCGATCCGGGAGGTCGCGGTGATCGGACTGCCCGACGACCGGCTCGGCCAGCGGGTGGCGGCGGTGGTCGTTCCGGAGGATGGCGTGCCGCCCACACTCGACGAGCTTCGGGAGTGGGTGTCCGCGACCCTGGACGCGACCGCAGCTCCTCGCGAGCTGCACCTCCTCGACGCGCTTCCGCTGCGTGGGCCCGGCAAGGTCGACCGTCGCGCTCTGGTCACCGCGTTGTCTTGAACGACACGGCGGGTCCCACCCCCGCCGGTCGCACACCGAAGTGCGAAGATCGACGAATGGCAACCGCTGGTCAATGGCTCGAAGGAGCTCGCCCCCGTACCCTCCCGAACGCGATCTCTCCGGTCATCGTGGGTACAGGTGCCGCTGCCGCACTCGGTGCAGCGGTGTGGTGGAAAGCGCTGCTCGCCCTGGTGGTCTCGCTCGCCCTCAACATCGGGGTCAATCTGGCCAACGACTATTCCGACGGGATCCGCGGCACTGACGACGAGCGCGTCGGGCCGATGCGTCTGGTCGGTTCGGGCGCGGCGTCTCCCGGCGCCGTCAAGCGCGCTGCCTTCGCGTGTTTCGGGGTCGCCGCGGTCGCGGGTCTCGTGCTTGCACTGACGAGCGCGTGGTGGCTGATCCTGGTGGGCCTCGTGTGCATCGTGGGCGCGTGGTACTACACCGGCGGCCGCACGCCGTACGGCTACAGCGGCCTCGGTGAAGTGGCCGTGTTCGTGTTCTTCGGTTTGGTCGCGGTGCTCGGCACACTGTTCGTGCAGGCCGAGCAGCTCACCCTCGCCGGATTGGCGGGTGCGGTGTCGATGGGCTGCTTCTCCAGCGCGGTCATGGTGACGAACAACCTGCGCGACATCCCGACCGACACCGAGAGCGGTAAGCGCACACTCGCCGTCCGGCTGGGCGACCCACGCACCCGCGCACTGCATCTCGGCTTGCTCACGACGCCGTTCGTCATGTCGCTCGCGCTGGTGACGGCGACGCCGTGGGCGCTGGCCGGATTGTTCGCTGCACCGCTCGCGGTGCGCGCGCATGCGCCGGTGCGTTCGGGTGGGCTCGGACTCGAGCTCCTGCCGGCATTACGCGACACCGCCCTGGCGATGCTGGTGTGGGCGGTGGCGACAGGTCTCGCGCTCGCGTTCGGCTGAGCTTCTCAATCCCGGTCGGGGACGACAAGTCCGAGGATGAAGTTGACGATGGCGATGATGAGTCCGCCCCAGAACGCCGCCCAGAATCCCGAGATCGTGAGGCCGCCGTCGAAGAAGTCGGCCACCCACGATGTCAGCCACAGCATGAGGGCGTTGATGACGAGCAGGAACAGCCCGAGACTCAGGATCACCAACGGGAGCGACAGGAGCTTCACGAGCGGCTTCACCAAGGCGTTGACCACGGTGAAGATCGCTGCGAGGATCAGCAGCTTGATCGCCGTGTCGAGGGTGAACTCTCCTCCGTCGACGCCGACGATGTCGATGCCGGTGACGAGGCGGGCCGCGAGCCACAATCCGATCGCGTTGATGATCAATCGCAGGATCAGTGAAATCATGCTGCCACTGTGACATACGAGCCCGCGAGAGGCGGGCGTGGCTCAGGCGGCAGCGCCGAGTTGCTCCAGAACCACCTGTCGGAGGCGGTCACGAGTCACATGCGCCTCGATCAGCGCGGTGGTCTCCGTGTCGTCGCTCCGGATCACTCCCAGGACGATGTGTTCGGCTTCGATCGACCGGGCGTGGTGGGCGATAGCCTCGCGCAGCGACAGTTCGAGAGTTTTCTTGGCACCCTTGTCGAACGGGATGTGCCTGCCGAACAGATCCGAGAACCGGCCGCGCTGCCCCTTGACCGCGGTCTCGGCCGGCCTGTCGAGCACGCCTTCACCGAAGGTCTCCTCGAGCCGTGCTCGTACAGCATCGAGGTCGATGCCGATCGCTTCGAGCGCGGCGGCGTCGTCGGGCCCCAGCGGATCGTCCCGGTTCATCGCGGCCAGATGAGTGCGCACCCCGTCGATCGTCAGGCCGACACCGGCAAGTGACAGACGAAGCCGTTCTTCGGCGGTGACGAGTACACCGAGCAGCACGTGCGCGGGGGTGATCCGATCGGCGTGCAGGCGGAGAGCTTCGGTCTGAGCGGCGACGACCGCGGAGCGTGCACTGTCGGAGAAACGTTCGAACATGAATCTACCTGCGCTTCCGGTTGTACTTCTGATGGACGGCCTGTCTGCTCACCTCAAGCGAGTCTGCGATCGCCTGCCATGACCATCCCTGTCGGCGTGCGCTCTCCACCTGGATGGATTCGAGCCGTTCGAGCAGGCGGCGCAGGGCAACGACAGCGCGCAGCCCTTCGGCGGGATCGGGGCTCGCAGCAGATGCGGCGAGCGTGGTGGCTTCATTGCTCATGATGTCAATATAGGTTGACATCATGAGGGTTGTCAATGAACGTTGACAACCCTTCGTCCGTCGGGTGAACCCGAGCACGGGGTCAGTCGTCGTCGCGCGGATCCCATCGACCTGTCGCAGCAAACTTCTCGAGCACCTCGACCCACCCCGACATCTCGAGCCCTTCGGTGGCCAGCCAGTCATCGGAGTAGTAGGTGCCGGCATAACGCTCACCGCCGTCGCACAGCAGAGTCACCACACTGCCCTTCCGGCCGGCGGCCAGCATCTGACCGATCAGACCGAACGCGCCCCACAGGTTGGTTCCCGTCGATCCGCCGACACGCCTGCCCAGTACGGCGCTCCCGTGGCGCATCGCTGCGATCGATGCAGCGTCGGGCACCCGGACCATGCGATCGACCACTTGCGGCACGAACGAAGGTTCGACGCGTGGCCGGCCGATTCCCTCGATCCGGGACGGCATTCCGGTCGCGTAGTCCGTCACGCCGGTCTCGTACGATCCGAAGAAAGCCGAATTCTCCGGGTCGACAACCGCAAGCCGGGTGCCGTGACGGCGGTATCGCAGATATCGGCCGATCGTCGCACTGGTTCCGCCGGTACCGGCACCCACGACGATCCACTCCGGGACAGGGTGCCGTTCGAGCCGCATCTGCTCGAAGATCGACTCTGCGATGTTGTTGTTGCCGCGCCAGTCCGTAGCGCGTTCGGCATTGGTGAACTGATCGAGATAGCACCCACCGAGCTCGTCGGCGAGGCGTTCGGCCTCGGTGTAGATCTCTGGGGGACGGTCGACGTAGTGACACCGCCCGCCGTGCGCCTCGATCAATGCAACCTTCGCCGGGGAGGTCCGTCGCGGCACTACCGCGACGAAGTCGAGTCCCAGCAGCTTTGCGAAGTACGCCTCACTCACCGCCGTCGAACCGGACGAGGCCTCGATCACGGGCGTACTCTCACCGATCGATCCGTTGCACAGTCCGTACAGGAACAGCGACCGGGCGAGCCGGTGTTTGAGACTACCGGTGATGTGCGTCGATTCGTCCTTGAGGTAGAGATCGATTCCCCATTCCGCGGGCAACGGATATCTCAGCAGATGCGTGTCGGCGCTGCGCTGCGCATCGGCTTCGATCAACCGGACCGCGTTGTCCGCCCAGTCGCGGGACGCACTGCGATCGACCGCACCCGGGCCGAGATCCGCCACGCCTAGCCCTCTCCGCGCAGACGATTCTCGAGGTCGGCGCGCGTGCTGCGTCGCCGCTCGTCGACCGCAGCGATACTCTCGTTCACCCGGCGACGCAGAGGCGCGAAGAGCACCAGCGACAAGGGCAATGCGATGAGAACTGCGAACAGTGCCGCGATGAGCAACGGGATCTCGACGCCGAACGCCCGCGGAAGGTACAGGACAGCGACCGCGAGGACCACGACGAGACCTAGCCGGGCCAGCGAGTACAACGCGACATCGCGCACGAGTGTGCCAGTGCCTGAATTCGTCGGGTTCGGGGTGTTTCGACCCGGCTCGCCCGGGGTATTCGGTGCTTCGGTGCGGTGTTCGTCGGTCACTCCACCAGGGTAACCGGCAGTGCGGATCCCACCGCTCACCGAAGGCTTGGCATATACCGGAGATCCGTCCGTTTTGTCCATTACTTCCGCTTTACCAAGTACTGACCGTTCGAGCAACCAGGGGTCCCGGTGTCAACATGGCGTAGGACAACCCGATCGAACAACTCGATCACGACAAATCACCCGGGAGGACATTCGCAATGAGCGCACCCACCTTCAACGGCGCCAAGGAATCCCTGCTCACCCCCGGCCAGGTCGCCGCTCTCTTCCACGTGGATCCCAAGACCGTGACCCGCTGGGCACATGCCGGTCGACTCGGTTCACTCCGTACACCGGGCGGCCACCGCCGATTCCGCGAATCCGAGGTCCTCGCGCTGCTCCGCTCGCTGACCACCGAAGCCACTCGCTGAGGCCACCGCTCGGCCTCGAACCCGAGGTCGAGCGCCCCTCGTTTCCGATCGCTGTGTCCCGATCGTTCGGACGAACCACGCGATCGCGACGTTCACTACACTCGCGAGTCCCACTCCGATGTACCCGCGCCGGTGTCGCACTCGGCCAAGCCGCATAGACTGGTAGAAATCGGACAGTACGACGTCGAAGCCCGATCGGCGTCGGGCACAGCCAGGAGGTGCATCGTGCTCTATTTGTTGGCACTCATCGGTGCGGTAACGCTCGCCTTTCTGCTGTGGAAAGCCTTCGGACCCGATCTGAGCAAGACTCCGACCCGGGGCCTCGGCCCAGACGACGACCCCGAGTTCCTCTGGAAGGTCGATCGTGAGGTCCGCCGTCGGCACACCGACGAATCCGGCCGGACCGAGGGCCCGGGTCAGGACAGCAAAGACTGATATTCCGCCCCTGCAGGTCGCCCGAAATCAGTCGCCACCTCGGCGGCGAGCCGGAGCAGCGCGCGACGCGTGCGGGGGTGCAATCGTTCGAGGTCCACTTCGGCTCCTTCCTCCAGATGAGGATCGAACGGCAACAGATGCACGGCTCTGCATCGCTGCTCGAAATGCCCCACCACGCGATCGAGGTCGACTTTGCCCGATCGCGGGCGGACAGAATTGACCACTGCGACCGCGCTACTCACCAGATCGCGGTAACCGTGCGCGTCGAGCCAGTCGAGCGTCGCCGACGCACTTCGCGCGCCGTCCACCGAGCCCGAACTGATGACCACCAGCGCATCTGTGTTCTCGAGGATCGCGCGCATCGCCGAGTGCATCAATCCCGTGCCGCAATCGGTGAGGACGATGCTGTAGAAGCGCTCGAGTAGCGCGAGGGTCCGCTCGTAGTCCTGCGCACTGAACGCTTCGGAGACCGCGGGATCGCTGTCGGAGGCGAGCACCTCGAGTCGGTGTGCGTTCTGCGAGGTGTAGGCTCGCGCATCGCTGTAGCGTTCGATGTGTTGCTCGTCGCGCAGGAGCGTCCGCACAGTGGCCGAGGTTTCCGTCGGAACCTTCTGACTCAGCGTGCCGCGGTCGGGATTCGCATCCACCGCGACCACGCGGTCACCCCTCAGCGCGGCGAATGTCGACCCGAGGGTCACCGTCGTAGTGGTCTTGCCGACACCGCCCTTGAGGCTGAGCAGCGCTATGCGATAGCACCCGCGTAGTGGTTGCGAGACCTGGTCGGCAAGCTCTCTGCGCCGCTGATCACGCGCACTGTCGCCTACGTCGATCCGTCCACCGGTCGCCTGGAAGAGCGCGCGCCGCCATCCCCGTTCGGGTGCCGGCGCGACCCGACGGACGAGAAGCGACGAGCCGAGGTCCTGAGCCGAGAGGCTCGTCGTGTCCCGAGCCGAGAGGCTCGTCGTATCACAGTCCGACGGGTTCGTTGCCGGTAGCCGCTCGGATCTTTCTGTCATCCGCGTCCCCCGATCGCAGTTCCTCACGTCGCCGAGGACGATAGCAGGTTGACTTCCTCCCGGCCCTGAAGGTCCGGGATTCCCTGACTCGCGACAGGGCGTTCCTGTTTCATCGAGGTTGCCTCTCCGCGCTTATGCGCGCAGAGGTCTTATACCGTCTCCGCAGGCTTGCACCGCCAGTCCGACGGCAAGAATGTTCTTCGCGGCGTTGTGGTCCCGGTCGTGGACCGTCCCGCACTGCGGGCACGTCCAGTCCCGGATGTCCAGCGGCAGCGTGTCCACGATGCGCCCACATGCCGAGCACGTCTTCGACGACGGGTAGAACCGGTCGATCGCGATGATCTGCCGGCCGTGCCAGTCGGCCTTGTACTCGAGAATCGACCGGAAACTCGCCCAACTCGCGTCCGAGATACTGCGGGCGAGGCTGTGGTTGCGGACCATGTTCCGCACGCTCAGGTCCTCGATGGCGATCACTTGGTTGTCGCGCACCAGTCGAGTGGAGAGCTTGTGCAGATGGTCCCGGCGCCGATCGGCGATACGGGCGTGGACCTTGGCGACCTTCTGCCGTGCCTTGGCCCGGTTGTTCGACCCTTTCTGTTTGTGCGCCAGTGCGCGTTGCGCCTTGGCGAGCTTGACGCGGTCCTTGCGCTCGTGCCGGGGATTGTGGATCTTCTCCCCCGTCGAGAGTGTGTAGAGGCTGCTGATCCCGGCGTCGAGTCCGACCGTGGCCTCGCTCTGGTTGTGCTCGAGGATCGCGTCCTCGACCAGGATGGAGATGTGATACCGGCCCGCACTGTCTTTCGACACCGTGACCTGCGACGGGGCAGCACCCTCCGGCAGCGGGCGAGACCACCGGATGTCCAGCGGCTCCGCCTGCTTCGCGAGTGTGATACGCCCGTCCCGCCAGCTGAAACAATTCGAATAGTAGGTCGCCGAATCCTTCGACTTCCGTTCACTGAGTTTCAAGTTCTCTCAGTGATCCGGGAATTACTTCCCGGAAGTCCCGGTGCCGCACATTCGACCCGTGGGTAGACGATTCGTTGGGGACTGCTTGCTGGGCAAGTCTGACATCTCC